>CAVIJK010000031.1:0-17927 GCA_963643345.1 bacterium
ATTTCATTAACAATCGAACATTATTTACATCTTTATTGGATAATGTAATCCATTGTTGAGAGAGTATGTTTTGCCTTATTTTTTGTTTAGTTTTTGTATTTTTCATTGTGCAAATAAAGAATTAAAAAAATTAGCACTCACCCCTTGACAGTGCTAAAAAGTGGACTAATATACTTGTCGTACCTAATAAGGAGGCTACAGAAAAATATGATTAAACCATTAAATGACTACGTGCTAATTGAGAAGCTTCCTTCCGAGAAGAAAATCGGATCGATAGTTCTTGCTAGCGAAAAGAAAACCGGAAACATTGCAACCGTTATTGCAATCGGTCCTGGAGCAAAGAATGAAGAGGGGGAATTAGTTGAAATCACCGGATTCAAAGTCGGTGACAAAGTTATCTTCAAAGAATATGCCGGAACCGAATATGAAGAAGGGGAACATAAATATATCCTTCTTAAACAAGCGGATCTGCTTGCAACGGTAGATTAATAAATAGAAATAAGGAGTATTACTTATGGCTAAAGAAATTACATTAGGGAAAAATGCCCGTGATGAAATGGTAGAGGGTGTAGATATCCTCGCCAATACAGTTAAAGTTACCTTAGGACCTAAGGGAAGAAATGTCGCTTTAGATAAAGGCTATGGTAGTCCAAGCATCTGCGAGGATGGAGTCTCCATCGCTCGTGAAATTGAACTCAAGAATCCAGTTCAGAACATGGGAGCAAAATTAGTCTACGAGGTTTCAAACCAGACTAACGAAAAGGCTGGAGACGGCACAACAACCGCAACAGTCTTAGCTCAGGCAATGATTCATCGCGGAATCAACGCGGTTGAGAAAGGTGCTAACCCGGTATTCGTAAGAACCGGTATGGAAAAGGCAGGAAAAGAAGTGGCTAAAGAACTTTTGAAAATCTCTAAGCCTGTTGTTTCTAACGAAGACATCCAATCTATCGCAACAATCTCCTCGCACGATGACGAAATCGGTAAAATGATTGCAAACGCCATGGAAAAAGTTGGCAACAACGGCGTCATTACTGTTGATGAAAGCAAGACTAGCGAGGATGAATTAGTCGTATCCCAAGGTCTTGAATACGACAAAGGCTACATCTCCCCATATATGGCTAGCGATCGCGAAAAGATGGAAAGCGTATTAGAAGACGCTTATGTTCTTGTCACCGATATGAAGGTTAGCAATATCCAGGATATCATTCCGGTCCTTCAATCGGTCGTAGATTCGCATAGGCCGTTGCTCATCATTGCAGATGACTTAGAGAGTGAAGTCACATCGACCTTGGTACTTAATAAACTCCGTGGCACGTTCAATGTCGTTGCCACAAAAGCCCCGGAATTCGGCGACGCTCAGAAAGCCGCATTGCAGGATATCGCAATCTTGACCGGCGCTAAATTCTACGTTAAAGACCTTGGTATGAACTTAAAGGATTTGACAATTGATGACTTAGGCCACGTAAAGAAGATTATTGTCAAGAAAGATTCAACAACCATCATCGATGGTGAAGGAAACAAAGAGGAACTTCAAAACCACATTGCTGAACTTCAAGCGCAATTCCGTGCTACCACAAGTGAATATGATAAGAAAAACATATCAAAGCGCATTGCCAAACTCTCAGATGGCGTCGCCGTCTTGAAAGTTGGCGCTCAGACCGAAACGGAATTAAAGGATAAGAAACTCCGTATCGAAGATGCTTTGAATGCTACAAAAGCCGCTGTAGCCGAAGGTATTGTCGTCGGTGGTGGTGCCGCTCTAGCTAATGTCTATAAGACTTTGCGTAAAACGTTAAAAGACGATAATCCTGATATTCAAAAAGGCATCAACGCTGTCTTAGATTCCTTATATGCTCCATTACGTCAGATTGCCGATAATGCTGGATATGACGCCGATGAGATCGAGGAAAGAATGAAGAACAGCACGGATAATCTTGGCTTTGATGCCGCAACCGGCAGGTGGGTCGATATGATTGAGGCTGGAATCGTTGATCCAACTAAGGTCACGCGTACTGCCGTCTTGAATGCATCAAGCATCAGTGCTCTATTTGTTACAACTGAAGCCGCTGTCACTGAGATTAAAGAAGAGAAGCCGGCTTCATCTTCTTCAAACCAAGACATGGGCGGAATGTATTAATAAACCAATGATTTTAGGGAGGGTTAAACCCTCCTTTTAATTTGCATTTAAACAATAAAACGTGTTTTTTTGATAAATTTATTCGGTTTTAGGGAAAAAAATGCAAAAATTCGTCTACTAATATAGTGGAGGGCATCCTTTATGCGCTCTACAATTGCCATCCGCCGGAAGGGCGAAAGGACCGGATATGCTACTCGTCGCAATTGCGGCCGTAGTGATTATCACGATACTAGTTAGGTTGCTGAAATAAAAAGGATCCTCTCGGCAAAAAACCGAGGGGAACCACAAGCAAACTAATTATATCTTAGTCGCACAAGGGCGCAAGCCTCAACTGCGGCAGGACATCCTTCCTCCGGCGGATGCCTCCTATATTTTATTTCTTTAGTGTAGAAGCTATAGTTTATTCGATTTTCAATAATCTTAAAAATTTGTATATAGGAAGAATTTTGCGTTCTTTTTCTTTAGATTGAGAAATGTCTCATATGCGAGTTATTTTACACTTTTTTACATTTACACTTTACAATAGTTTACACATAACGTAATATTTGTGCGGGAGGAAGATATATGAAGATAACTGATATGATATCGATTACGGAATTGTCTAAATTAATCGGAAAATCAAGACCAACCGTTTATAAATACATCTCTGATTATGAACACGGTTCCTATGATCAAGTGCCTGCATCATTATTAAAATTATTCGAGAGGATAGATAAAGAAAACATCACAAAATGGGAGGTTTATCAATATTGCGAAAAATATTTCTATAAAGAAGGGGATACACCATCAACTTATGATGATGTTATCAAACTCATTAGGGAAAATAGAGATAAGTTAGACCTTGCCTCATTAAAGAAACAATTAAAGAAGGAAATAGAAGAATATGGAAAATAATGAAATCGGAATGAGAACCAATGATATCATCGCGTCATTAACCTATTATAGATTATTGGAAAGTCTTACAACAACTACATCCAATATAGACAAGAACATCTTAGAAGCGGAGAATACCTCCGATAATATCTTCAAGAAAGGCTTAGTTAAAACAAAGAATGCGGTGAGAAAAGCCAATATAGATAACCTCAACAAGGAAAAAGCCAAAACAGAAGCCACAATTGAACAATTCAAGAAGGACCTAATTGATGGTTCTATCTACCAATACGGAGAATCTAAAGAGGAATTAAAAGCACAATTAGACGATTTTTTGAATAACGATCATGATGATTATCTCAAATACCAGATTGCCTTAACCGTTGTTATAGATAGTAGGTATCCACACGCTTACGAAGATGAAACGTTGATGAAACTGTCAACGCTGATGTTCGGAGATGAGAATAGGCTTGGAGAACTCAAGAAGATGATATCTAAGAATTTAAGGGCGCTACTAAGCGATCAGAAACTCGAGAAAGTGAGTAGAACAGCTTTAATCACGCTTGGTATCGCTATAAGCGCAACATCCTTATTGACTGCCGGTGTTGCAGCTGCTGGGGCGTTGACGGGCACAAATATCGTTCAGGTATTCGCCAACTTAGCCGCTCAAGCCGCTAAGAAATTGGGAACCGGAGCCTTAATTGCAATGGGTACTACGGCAGGTGTGGCGGCGGCTGGATGTTTAATTGCCGCAACAGGCACTTGCGCCAAAGATGTTTACGAAGACGAAAAAGCTTATAAAGAAGCTCTTAGAACCTTAAAACCTACGGATTTGGCTTCAACCTTGGCGATTAGAATCACGCTTATTGAGCTTGCTAAAGACAAAACTTCTAAAGACAAGCTTAAAGAATATAAAGATGCAGTGCTTAAGGACGCTGACTACATTAGACAAGATGCGGAATATCTTTATATCATCGAACATTCCGACGAGAAGGATTGCAAAACTAAAGCTACCATCTGCAATAAAGCGGTCGAATGCTTGGCGGCAATGTAGAAGGGGAGTCACTCCCCTTTTTGTTTTTGAGAAAAACCGTAAATCACAAATCTTTCCCCAGTTTCTTGCAAAATTGGTCTGCAATCAATAACATAGAATTAAGATGTATCGATTTGCTCTTGTTGATGATGATCCTGTTTTCTTAAGCGAAATCAGTGGTTATCTAAAGAAATATTCCGAAGAATTTAACGTTTCACTCTCAGTGGATACTTTTGAAAGTGGAGTTAGGTTCCTAGAATCCGGAACCCTAAGCTACGACATTGTCTTATTAGATATCGCCATGCCAGAAAAGGACGGAATGGAGGTGGCAAGA
Source organism: bacterium (assembly GCA_963643345.1). Classification (GTDB taxonomy): domain Bacteria; phylum Bacillota_I; class Bacilli_A; order RFN20; family CAG-826; genus UBA4951. The sequence continues at coordinate 4,378 of CAVIJK010000031.1, forward strand.
ATTCTTCGCGAGAAAGATGATAATATCACTATTATTTTCATAACCACAATCGCCCAACAGGCTATAAATGGCTATGAAGTGGGGGCAAGGGACTTCATTATTAAACCAGTTGATTACGATAGATTCTCGCTGAGATTATCTAGAATTCTCAAACACGTTGTTGCGGGTTCTAAAGAATTCGTCATCAGCACTCAAGACGGCGTAACCAATTTATCTTTATCTGATATTTATTACGTTGAGAGCAATCAGCATTTCAGCACATTTCACACAAAGAAAGGGGATTTAACTATGCGAATCGCCCTTAAAGATGTTGAAAAAGAACTATCATCCTCCCAATTTGCTAGGTGTAATAATTCGTTTTTAGTTAATCTTAAATATGTCTCAAAAATAAAGGCAAATGAAGTTTATATCGGCGATAAATACGTATTATGGATGACAAGAGGCAAGAAGGAAGAATTCATGAAATCTTTCACCTTATTCCAGGGAGGTAGCGCTTTTGAATAGTTTCTTTGAATACATTCTTGGCTGGACTTTTTCCCGCTATTCATTTATATCCGAACTTTTCATCGCCGAATTATTGATGAACCTCGGAATGAAGAGAAGAGATCACTTCATCATTAGATTTATAGGGATGGCTTTGCTTTATTGGGCAATGGCCTTATGCCTGCCTGAGACAATGTTTGGAGTCCACATTGGTTCTTATGTCACCATAATGATATTCGCCATATCTATTTTCCTACCATCCATCGTTTGGAAGATGAGCCCATTGCGGCAGTTATTCAACTGTATGGCTGCATATGGAATTCAGGCCTTCACCGTTGATATTGAAGTCATTTGCCGCAATTTGTTCGACGTAAATGCCTTTTGGGAAAAAACGATCGTTGCCGCATCAATTTGCTTTTTGGTCTATGTGGCCGCTTATTTGATCTTCGTTAAATCCAGCTGGGAGTTCAATGATAAGGATATCTCCAATCCGTTGGTTATCATTTTGTCGTTTGGCACTTTTATCTTATCGGATATCATGGCAAAAATTGGAACAATGGTAGGATTTGGGTCTCACCCAATCTTCCGTGCGATGCTAGCAATATCCATCTTTTTGGGTTTATGCTTCCAGTTTGTCTACATCCGTTCTCTCAAGCTTAATAACGAAAGGGCTCGAATGGAAGGTTTGCTTAAGGCAGAACAAAGACAATACACCATATCGAAAAAGACCATCGAATCCGTCAATGTCAAATGCCACGACCTAAAACATCAAATTCAGGCTATAAGGGATTCACTAGGCACTGGAACCGAGAATAAGGCAATAGATGAGATGGAAGAGGCGGTGAACTTCTATGACAACGTGGCAAAAACCGGCAACGCCGCACTAGATAGCATCCTCACAGAAAAGGGTCTTATGTGCAAGACAAAGAACATTGAATTCCGCTATATGGTTTCCAGCAAAAACATATCTTCTATTCATGCCCACGACTTATATCCTTTAATGGGCAATGCCATAGATAATGCAATTGAGGCGGTCGATAAGATCGAAGAGACGCCCAAGAGATCAATCTTCTTGAATATCTTCGAGAACAGTGGCTTTATCTCCATCCACATTGAAAATTATTGTTTGGAAGAACCTAATTTTATCGAAGGTTTGCCAACCACGACCAAAAAAGATGTCACCCGACACGGCTTTGGAACCAAATCGATGTCCCTTATCGCAGATAAATATAAGGGGCATTGCGTATTTTCCTACGATGAAGGGGTGTTTAATACGGATATATTAATACCTGTATTTTGACGGAAAAAACCATACCAAAAGGCCGTTTTCTTGGTAAAACCGGCCTTTTTGTAAATTGTGCTATTTAATTGCAATTCTTGCCAAAATTCACAAAATCATTTCTTTCAAAATTACAATAATCTTGTTTCTAGGGGAAGTTCATCCCCTTAAAGGAGAAAAACATATGAAAGGAAACAACAAACTCCTTGGTGCATTCCGTGGACTCACGATTTTATCGGCGTCCATATTGACCATTGCAGTTGGACTCTCTGTTGGAGCGATGCAAAACGAGACAGACATCAATGAAAATCTCGGAACTGCTTCACGTGTCTTTGTCCAGGATAAAGACAACGCCCGCTTCAAGAGTGATTACGCTGATTGGAAGGCAATGACCGAGGCAAAAGCCAACAACATCAGAGCCACGGCAGAAGAAGGCATTGTTCTTTTGCAAAATGATGGAACTTTACCACTTTCAAACGTGGATAGGCTCAACATCTTCGGCCGTAACTCCGCAGACCCAGCCTTAGGTGGTGGCGGTGGCGCAGGCAAGGTCTCAGACCCTAATTGCGTATCCGTGAAAGATGGATTTAAGAAGGCCGGCTTCAGCATCAATGAAACCCTTTACGATTACTATGGCACATGCGAAGCCCGTAAGGTTGGAGGCATGAGATCGGCTGAATACTCATCCGGTGAAGTCAATCCATCAGCTTATCCATCTGAGGTTACAAATTCCTTAAGCCAATATGGGGATACTGCGATAATCTGGTTAACAAGATGCATTGGCGAAGGAACTGACCCGGCTCCAGGATTCATGGAATTTGATGAGAATGAAAAAGCTCTCATTAGATATGTAGAAGGATTATCGACAGTTAGAAAGATAGTAGTGGTTCTAAACGAGGACAACCCGATCGGCGTTGCCGCTTTGAAGAACGATTCAAGAATCAACGCAATCATCCACGCTGGCGGTCTTGGACTCAACGGAACGGAAGCCTTAGCGAATATCATTAAAGGCAAAACCAACCCTTCAGGACATTTGGTCGACACATACGCAATGTCATCGACTTCCTCGGCTGCTGCTCAGAATATCTACGACCATTCATTCTCTAACGCCGATGAGGTTAAAGCCTATGTTTCAAAATCAGGCTGGTCAGATGATGGCGCAACAGAATATGCCCACAACTATATTGCCATGAAAGAAGGCATTTATGTTGGATATCGTTACTATGAGACGCGTTATGAGGACCAAATCCTCAATAGATACAACGCCACGTCGGACAAAGGCGTATCCATGGGCGAGAGTGCTTGGGACTACGATAAAGAAGTCGCATGGTCATTCGGACATGGATTAAGCTACACAACATTCGAACAGACACTTAACTCGGTTAAGGTTAGTGGCACAAAAGCCGTTGCCAATGTCACAATCAAAAACACAGGTTCTATCGACGGCAAATCAACGGTTCAATTCTACGCTCAGTCGCCATATACCCAATACGATAGAGAGAATCTCGTTGAGAAATCCTCTATTCAATTGATTGGCTTCGAAAAGGTGAACGTTGAGGCGGGAAAGAGCGTCACAATCGATGTTGAGGCGGATTTGCATTTGCTCGCTTCCTATGACTATACAAAGGCTAAGACCTACATCATGGACGATGGCGATTATTATTACGCAATCGGCGATGATGCTCACGATGCCTTGAATAATGTCATCGCGGCCAAGGACTCCACAAAGTCAACTCTAGGGAAGTCGGCAAAGGCTTATAAGTACCATCAGGACAAATTCGATTCAACAACATACTCAACATCCCAATATACTGACGAGGAGATTACAAACCTCTTTGATAGGGCGGATTATAACTATTTCCATAAAGATGATGGAAAAGCCTACAAATATCTGACTAGACAAGATTGGACCACCTTCCCAACTAATGAAGGAAACAACCTTGTTGCTACGACCGAAATGATGAAAGAACTCTCCGGTCAGGCTGACAAATGGGACAATCACGATTATTCAAACGGCGACTACGACGGAGTTGAAACCAAATGGGAGCAGAAGAATGATCATTCCATCACTGAAATGTATGGAAACACAAATGAGAATGACCCATTGTGGGAAGTAATCCTCCAAAAGATGAGTAAGGGCGAAGCTGCCACATTTACAGAAGGTAATTCATTAACAAGACCTATTGAATCCCTTGGTTACACCGGCTCGGTGGATGGCGATGGACCTGCAGGATTCTCAGGAACATTCGGGGATGAGACGAGTAATCCAACATCCTTAAGTGCTCGTGTATATCAGACTCAATGCATGCTTGCTTCAACCTGGAATAAGGACCTTGCATATAAGGAAGGTTCGTTCATGGGCGAAGATGGCCTCTATTTAGGCAAAACATCCATTTGGGCTCCAGGCGTCAACCTGCACAGATCCCCATATTCCGCACGTAACTTCGAATATTATTCTGAGGATTCGGTTATGGCTTATTGGATGGGCGCTAACCAGTGCAAAGGCATGCAGGACAAAGGAAATATCGCATGTCCTAAACACTTCGCATTCAACGATCAGGAAAAGAACAGATGCTCACTCGTCAACTTCATCAATGAGCAGGAAGCTCGTGAGCTACAGCTTAGATGCTTCGAAGGTTCCTTCACCAAAGGCGGTGCACTTGGCACAATGACTTCATTCTCAAGAATCGGCCTTACATATGCCGGCGAATCACATGAACTTTTAACCGATGTTCTCCGCGATGAATGGGGTTTCAAAGGCTATACAGTCACCGACTATGCCGCATGGAATTTCATGCACCCAATCGAATGCGTTAAAGCCGGCACCGATATGTTTGATACAACCGGTCAGAAGTACACAACTCCATTGCTTGAAGCTCTTGAAAAAGGCAATGACCCTGTCTTAGAGGCCGCAACCAGAGTCGCTAATAAACGTGTTCTCTATGCATATTGCAACTCTCATGCCGTCGATGGCACATCATATGCCGTAACGCCATGGTGGAAGACAGCTATCTACGCTATTGATTGGTCAATCGGAGTCATCACCGGTGGCATTGCAATTGCTTATGGCACATTGGTTGTGCTTAAACACCTCAAATCAAAGAAGGAGGATTAATCATGAAAAAGATTCTTAATATCTCAGTTCCGACATTAATTTCTTGCGGAGCTGCCGTCTTGTCGCTTCTTACCCTCATCTGCGCCGCAGTTGCTGGGCAGGCTTTGGGCAATTTCCCAAAGATCATCATTCTCTTCTCGATCCTCGGGGCACTTTGCGAACTCGTTCCATTGGTGTTTAACTCCGGTGCAGTTGCCTTAACTGCCGGCTCGGCACTAACGCTTACAGGGTTTATGGTTCTCACCTGCACACACCTCAACAAGATTGGATTAATCTTGAATGGCGTTGTCACGGAAAAGATTCCATTCGCATTCTATGCCTCAGCAATCTTCGCCATCCTTGCCTCAGTCGCTTGCATTGTTGCGGGATTCATGGGAACGGATAAGAAGGCGGAATAGTCACCTTTCACACAACTAGTCATCCTTGAAAAAGGGTGACTTTTTGTTTTTTAAAAAAATGCACATATTCACTGCAGTTTATATCGATATTGTTTCATTTTTGAACCTTTATTAAAAAAATATTGAAATTGATTTTACACACTTTAGTCTATGTTTAATTCATGCGGAGGTGCTGGATATGAGGTTTTTCTATAATTTAGGAAGAGACCACGCTTCAAAACTCTATAGAGCATTTTCCATAATCGATATCGTCGCTGGTATTGTGATTCTCATTGGTTCTATCATAGGCGGAATTGTTACATCGATTGAGCTAAAAGTAAGCACAGGATATGCGGTGTTAATCGTTTTGTCATTCTTTGTTCTTGGGATGATAACCTTAATCTGTTTGCTTATATCGTCTGGAATTTATGCCAGTTTGGCCGATGCTATCGAGAACTCATCTGGCGGCGTTTATGTTTCTGATACCGACACAAATGAGGTCGTTCGTCTAAAAAAAGAGGTGAGATGTTTAACCGAAGAATTAGAAAAAGAGAAGATTAAGAATAATAAAATTGCGACAACAGAAGATAAGACCGAAACAACAAACTTATCCGTAAACGATGAAATAAGTTCACCTGAATCAAAAGAGGATAAAGGCGTTGTGACAAAGGAAATTGATAAACCGAAATTTGAAAAGGCTACTCTTGATGATATTAAAGTGGGAACGGAGATAAATTGCAAAGGATTGGGAAAAGGCGTTGTTATCTCCTTGAGCGGCAGTGGTGATTGCACGATTAGATGGGATGACAAAACCGAATCAACAATAGATCTGAACTCCACCATTGAAAGAGGCGTACTCACTGTCGAAAAATAAAATTTTGGTCTTATTGTGAGTGAAAAGCCACCTGTTGTATTCTAGTTTTTTGCAATTGGAAACAATGAAAATATATAGATGATACGCAAGAAAAAAAGCAGGATTTGTGGACTTTTGTGTGTTTATTTAGGCAAAAAAGAGAGATTGATTTTTATCGTAACTTTTTTCTCTTTAAAATCTTTATATCGGTTTATCGGTAATTATTTACTTATTTTTAGTTTCCTCCTTTATAATGGTCAAAACGAGGTAAACATATGGATTTATTCAAAGGAAAAACAGTTATTATCACTGGCGCCGGAAAAGCAACTCTTTCAGATGGAAGATGCGGTTCGATTGGATACGGAATTGCAACGGCATTTGCTAAAGAGGGGGCTAATCTAGTCATCACCGGCCGCAATCTTGAAAAACTTGAGGGTGCAAAGAAAGAGATTGAAGAAAAATATGGCGTCTCAGTTCTTATCTCTCAAGCTGATGTCTCCGACAAAAACGACAATGAAGCAGTGGTTAATGGAGTAATCGCAAAAACCATTGAGAAATTCGGAAGAATCGACGTCTTGGTAAATAACGCTCAAGCTTCGGCATCTGGAGTTCCTCTCGCCACCCAAACAACAGAACAATTCAATCTTGCCATGTATTCAGGATTATATGCGGCGTTCTATTATATGAAAGCGTGTTATCCGTATCTTAAAGAAACTAAAGGTTCGGTAATCAATTTTGCTTCAGGCGCTGGATTGTTCGGCAATTATGGACAATGCTCATACGCAGCAGCAAAAGAAGGAATCCGCGGACTTTCTAGAGTTGCCGCCACCGAATGGGCGAAAGATGGGATTAACGTCAACGTTATCTGCCCACTTGCCTGGACAAGCCAACTCGAGAATTTCGAAAAGAATTTCCCTGACGCCTTTAAAGCAAACGTACATGTTCCTCCAATGGGTCACTTCGGTGACTCAGAGACGGAAATCGGTCGCGTATGCGTTATGATTTCTACGCCAGACTTCAAATATCTCACTGGCGAGACACTTACCCTTGAAGGCGGAATGGGACTTCGTCCATAAAAATAGATATAAGTTTATGCCTCTTTGTAAAAAGGGGCTTTTTTCTAAACCGGACTAAAGACATAAAATATTTTATCGTTAAGTTAAATGGGATGATTTTTTAGATTCAGCCCATTTTTATTTATCTAGACCGCCTCCGACGTATATAATATATCAGGTATTCATTCATATGAAGATTGCTATAGTTGATGACGAACAAGAACAAAGAGACATTTTGATGTCTTATTTAAAAAGGTTTTCAGCTGAGAATGACGTTGATATCGAGACCGACGTTTTCGCTGATCCTAACGTTTTCTTGCACTCATTCAACGAGAGTTATTCCTTGCTTTTGTTGGACATCGAAATGCCCGGCATGAGTGGGCTAGACCTCGCCAAGAAAATCAGGGAAAGAGGCTCAAACGTCGGTATTATTTTTGTCACCGTCATGGCCCAATACGCAATAAACGGATATGAAGTAAACGCCTTGGATTTCATGGTTAAACCCATCAATTATTTCCCGTTCTCCATGAAAATGCTCAAAGCCTATAGGAATTTAAATGTCGGTAACCGCATAATTCTTAAATCCGAAGGCGAAAGAGTCCTCGTTGACGAAAGAGATATCTTGTATATAGAAGGCTCTAACCAATACATTGTTTTCCATTTATCTAATCAAAAACCCATCCGAGCTAAGATGTCTTTGAAAGATATAGAGGAAAAACTCAGCAAAAACCTCTTTGAAAGATGTTCTAATTCGTTCATAGTAAATTTGGATAAAATCACTAAGATATCCGGGAATAACCTCTATATCGAAGAAGACGTCCTCCCCGTCTCCCGTTCCAAGAAGAAGATGTTCATTGAAAAGATGAATAGGCATTTTGGGGGTATATGAAAGTGGATGCAATGACGAACATAATTAACACATACGTTCCGATTCACATGTTTTTCACCGTTCAGATATTGCTCGCTGAATTCATGTTTTTCATCAAGCAAAAGAAAAGAAACCATTTTTGGCCTCGAGTAGTGGTATCAACGATTCTTTATCTGCTTATAGCTTACTTTCACCCAGCCACTCACAACGTGTTCATCAGGGTTATATTGATATACGCTTGGTCGGTTGCGTTATGCTGTTTTTGTTTGGAATGCGAATGGAAAAAGACTTTGTTCTTGTGTCTAGTTGCCTATGCAATTCAGAATCTCTCCTACAATCTTGGAGATTTGTTCACTAGGCTCATCGGTTTGCAAAGTACCTCATTCTTGTTCTATATCGTATCTGCTCTAACCTACATTGCCGTCTATGTATCGTCTTATTTTATCGTGATAAGGCGTTTGTCCAAGAGCCGCCACTTCCATCTAAAGAGCATGACGTGTTACTCGCTTGCCATAATCACTATAATCGTTGTCTTTACCAAAAACCTTTTTTCTAAATATGAAATACTAGACGACAAGGAAATCATCGCCCTATTTACTGCAATATCTTGTGTCTTGGTGCTCGTTCTTCAATCTATGTCAGTCAAGAGCAGTAACATTCAGGAAGAGAACAAGATGATCGAGAAACTCCTAGCTCAGGAAAAAGATAGGCAGGAGAAAATGAAAGAAACCATGGATATCATAAACATGAAATGCCATGACCTTAGATATTTCATTGATGAGCACGGCAAAACGGATAACCTAAGCGACTCTTTCATCAAAGAAGTGCAAGAGAATATAAATATCTATGACAAGGCCCCTGAGACAGGCAACCCATCGTTGAATGTCGTTCTATCGGAGAAACTACTTTTATGCAGCGCAAATAAGATCGATATATCCTATATTTTGGATTCGGCAGTTGTAGATATGATGGATCCTAGCGATGTCTATTCTTTATTTGAGAACGCTTTAGATAACGCAATAGAAGCCTCTAAAGCGGAAAATGAAGACAAAAGAATGATATCCATAAATATGCAAAAGCAAGGTGGAAACGGGCAAATCATCATCTACAACTATTGTTCAAAAGACGTCAATATTGGTTCAGATGGCATCCCTAAATCAAATAAGGACACCACGTTCCACGGTTTCGGAACCAAATCGATTAGATATATTGTTGAAAAATACGATGGGTCTGTAATATTTGACCATAATGACAATGTGTTCACCATCTCAATATTGCTTCCATTAGACAAATAAACTCGTTGCCAATTTCTCACAAAACAATACAAATCTCTCACGGAATAGTGCATTGTTTTTCCTTCAAGGTATATAACTTAAGACATAAATAGGGCGCATACCCTGTTAAATAAAGGAGGAGAAATCGTCATGATTCTCAAAAAAACAAAGCCTTTCGGTATTTTGACTGGCGTTTTTTCGACTGCCTTGACCATTTTGATCGTCGGAACTAGCATCGCTAATTCCTACGCATCGATGATCAATAAGCAGTTCGGAATCGCCTCATCAAAGATCGTCAAAGGCGAAGGTGGCAATGAAGACACCAACTACTACAAGTCCGACTATCTTAAGGCGGACGGCACACTCGATGGAGACGCATTGACAAAGTGGCAGAAAGAACTTTGCGAGCAAATCCAGGGCGAAGGAACTGTCCTTGTTGAAAACAAATCCAAGGCACTTCCGTTAAAATCCGGAGCAGGCATTACTTGCTTTGGTCGTTCATCTGCCGATGTCATCTATGGCGGAACCGGCTCGGGACAAGTCGATACTGCAAATGCGGCAACAATGTCTAAGGCTTTGACTTCTGCTGGCTTCAAAGTCAACGACGCGATGCTTTCTTGGTATGAAACTAAGATCGCTGAATTAAAAGAAGCCAAACTCAACCGCTCAACTCCAGGCATGTTCACTGAGTTCGAGGCCGTTCCAAACGCAACAAGAATCGCTGAAATTCCAACAACTCAGGTTGAAACTTCCGGAGTGAGTTATGATGGTTACAAAGATGTTGCCATTGTTACAATCGGACGTTCAGGCGGTGAAGGGTGTGACCTTGCAACCGGCGAATTTACCGATGGCAAGTCATATTTTGAACTCCAAGAAGAAGAGAAGAACCTTTTAAGATACGTCGCATCTCAAGGATTTGGAAAGATTGTCGTGCTTATTAACTCATCTAACGCGATGGCACTTAATTGGCTCAACAATTCAGAATATAAGATTGATGCGTGCTTGTGGATTGGTGGACCTGGCCAATATGGCTTAAATTCTGTTGCCAAAATCCTTAAAGGTGACATCAATCCATCTGGACGTTTTGTTGACACGTATTCAACTTCTTCGCTTTCTTCCCCGGCCATGGAGAATTTTGGTGCCTACACTTGGGCGAACGCCGATAAGGAAGACGGCAAATACAACGGCAAGATTAACGGAGTTGAAATCGATGGAACTCCAGGCGATCTTACAAAAGTTAGATATGCCGTTCACTATATGGTCGAAGAAGAGAATATCTACGTCGGCTATAAATATTATGAAACCCGTTATGAAGACTGCGTTCTCAATAAAGGAAACGCAACCGCAACTACTGGCTGCTACGCTTCTAGCGGCGCCTGGAATTATGGAGAGGAAGTCAATTATCCATTTGGATATGGCTTATCCTACACAACCTTCAAACAGGAATTAACAAAAACCACATATGATCAGGATTCTGATCAGTATACTCTTACGGTTAAAGTCACAAACACTGGCGATGTTGATGGTAAATCAACCGTTCAGGTCTACGGGCAGCAGCCATATACTGATTTCGATAGAGAACACGGAATTGAGAAATCCGCTATCCAATTGGTCGGATTTGGCAAGACCGGAACAATCGAACACGGTAAATCAGAAGAAATCCAGGTAACAGTGGATGGCAAGGAAATGGTCACGTATGATGCAAAAGTCAATAAGACCTATATCCAGGAAGCCGGAAACTATTATCTCGCAGTTGGAGATAACGCTCACGATGCGTTGAACAACGTTTTAAATGCAAAGAACGCTACAGGCATGGATGCGGCAGGTGATTCCAGCAAGGTTTACAAATACACCGTCGATTCAACCGATGCCACAAAATATGCATACTCCAAGAAGAATGTTGGTACAAAAATCACCAACCAATTCGACAGCGCAGACCTCAATTACTACGGTGATAACCTGGTCACGTACCTCTCGCGTAATGACTGGAAGGGAACCTACCCAAAATCATACGACGTCTTGAACGCAAACGACAAAATCATCAACGGCTTGCAGTTTAATTACGAGAAAGACACAACTAATTACAAAGAAATCAAAACAGGCTCAACAGAAACCTCATATTCCATCGCCATGATGCGTGGATGTGAATACGAGAACCCGGCTTGGGAAGATTTGCTCAACCAATTGAACTGGACGGAAATCGCTGAAATCGTTGGTCATGCAGGTTATGGAACCCAGCAGGTTACATCCATCAATCTTCCAGCGACAATTCAGGCCGACGGCCCTCAGGGAATCAAAGGCCAGTATGCAGGATCCGCAACTGTTGCCTACACATCAGAGCCGGTCATGGCCGCAACGTTCAACCTTGAAATTCTTGAGAATGTCGGAAAGTCCATGGGCGAAGATGCTCTCCGTATCGATACAGGACGTGTATCTGGTTGGTATGGTCCTGCTATGAACATCCATAGAACTCCATATTGCGGACGTAACTTCGAATATTATTCGGAAGATTCGCTTCTCAGCGGCAAGTGCGCAGCTAAGGAAGTCGCAGCAGCTCAGAAAAAAGGCCTCTGCTGTTACATCAAACACTTCGCGGTCAATGACTTCGAAACATACAGACAATCAGTCGCAACATTCGCAACTGAGCAGGAAATCAGGGAAATCTCCCTAAAGTCCTTCCGCTATGCAGTTGAAGAGGGCGGTGCAACAGCCGTCATGACATCTTTCAACCGTATCGGAACTAGATGGGCTGGCGCTCACAAGGGACTCTTAACTAACGTTCTCCGCAATGAATGGGGATTCGTTGGTGTTGTACTTACCGATGCCGTTATGGCTAATAGAAACTGGATGGATGTCTCAATTGGCGTTGAAGCAGGAAATGATACTTGGTTATCATCGGGCGATTGGCTAGTCTCAAAGATTCAAGAATGGGCAAAAGATGACTACAAACTTCAGAATAATTTGAGAACAAGCTGCAAGAACTTCCTTTACGCTTATGTCAACTCAACCGCAATAAACGGTTTATCTTCAAATGATAAGATTGTCGCTATCACTCCAGCCTGGCAATCAGCCTTAATTGGCACAACAATTGGCGTTGGAGTCTTGTCTGGTGTATTCCTTGCATTATATGCAACGGCATGCATTCTCAATAGAAAAGAAGACTAAGGAGGGTAAATAAAATGAATATCAAAGAAACATTTAAGAACAAAACCTTGGGATTCTATCTTGGGTGCATTGGCGCCGTCCTTGCACTTGTCTCGGCCTTCATCTACATCGGGCTTAAATCCTATTCATTCACCCCGTGGATTGTGGTTCTGCTCATCCTTGGGATCGTGATTTATCTTGTGGCGCAGCTTTTCAAGATTAGATTAGTCAATGTTGGCTCATATGCTTGTTATCTCGTTGCTTTAGGAATTTTCTTAAGAACTGAGATTGAGAACAACATGGATACTATCGTAGATCCTCAGCAAGGCATCGGAGCGGTCACGCCTCTCTTCTTCCTCTTTATCGTCTTCGCGCTTATTGCAGTTGGCTTAACGGTTGCTGCATCAGTCATGAAGTGCGATAAAAAGCCTCAATAAAGTTTAGACTAATTAAAGAAGGACAAGGCTTAAAAAACCCTGTCCTTTTTCGTTTTCCAAGGCTAAGCGTTGCTGTAGGGAGAAGAACGATCTTTTTAGTAAATTTTTGCTGTTTTAGGGAAAAATCCTACAAAAACTCGTCTATATATTAGTTGAGGGCATTCTTTATGCACTCTATATCTGCCATCCGCAGGAAAAGGGAAGGGATCGTGTATGCTATTCATCGCAACCGTGATTGCGGTGATTATCACGGCAGTGGTTAGGTTCCTGAAATAAAAATTCCCCTTAGGACAAACCGAGGGGAAACCTTTAACGACTTAATTGTAAGCCACGCCTCTAAATTATCGGGGTTTCCTTTCTTCCGCGGGTGTCTCCCAAACTTTTTTGCCACATTGGAACCGGGAAATCGTTTGTTCAGACTTTTCAATGGAACAGTCAAACTTATTCTGTTTGGTCACCCAACGAAACCGGAGGAATAATTGATAAATACATATAAATAATAATGGATTTATATGCATGATAGTGCATATAAAGGAACGACAGGAAAAGTAGTTGCACCAATGCGTGACTACTTTTTAACTTTTGCTTGATTCAAACAAAATATGGAATCAAATTTAAATTTAAAACAAAAATTAAAGGTAATAATGAAAGTTATTGCGAGGCAA
>CAVIJK010000032.1:0-9578 GCA_963643345.1 bacterium
TAGCCGTCTTTTGCGTTCTCCCTGTTCAACCCGGTCGCGCCATCCGCGACCTCGATGGATCCGTTCTTGACGCCGACGTCGCTTACGCTTCCATCCGTTCCGTTGACGTATCCAGCGACCACGCCGATGAGCGTGCTGGGCGCGGTTGACTTCACCGCGACGTTCTCGAGGTAGAAATTCGAGATGGAAAGCGTTTCGGGGAGCTTCGAGTAATCGAGCCCATCGGCCTTGGCGACGCCGAGGTTCGCAGGATCGCCGACTATCCCGAAGAACCCGACTACCGAACACCCCTCCACCGAGCTGACGGTGCTAGGCTTTTTCGCCAAATCCGATTCGCCGTTAGAGACGGTGAGGTTCGAAATCGTCTTCCCGTTCCCGTCGAAAATGCCGATGAAGGGCTCATCCTCGGTGCCGATCGGCGGAAGCGAGCTCCCGAAAGAGCCCATGTCGATGTCGTTCTTGAGCCTAAAATAGGTCGGGCTTATTTGGTTGTTGAACTGGCCCAGATACTGGAGCCAGGCGAGGTTGTATAAGTGCACGGGGGCGGATATGACATAGGCGGTGTCCTCGGTTTTGCCGTCGCCGCTCTCGAAGTACGATGCGGCCGTGGAGCCGGTGCCGCTATCCAGATTGACGTCGGTGTTCGGGTTGAACCACGCAACCGATGCCGTTATCACCGAGATAAAAGAAACCGAGAGCATTATGATAGAAGATACAGTTAATCCCTTCCTCATGCGTTAGAAACTCCCGACTTGTCATCAATATGAAAACTATAGTCCATAGTGAATCCGATGCTTGTTCCCTCAGAGCCGGACGTGATATCCGTTCCAAGATACTTTGAATATATCTGCGCGATAGAATTAACATTGTAGCCCATGACGATATAGAAAGAGCTCACGTTGTCCAAAGTGCCGAGGCTGACTTTAGACTTGATGCCAGTACATATGTTTTTTTCGTCACTCTTAACAAGAGTCTCGTGCGTTGAGTCTTCATCATATGTCAGTTTGTAATAGTCGCCTTTCTCTACCAAAACTGATAAATCTGTAAGCAAATAGAAATCCGTTATGTTACTAAGTGGATTGCCCTTTTGCTTTAGTTCAGTCAAGTCCGAGTTTTCCAGGTCGCCCAAATAAGTCGTGGTAGAAGTCTTTGCAGATACTTCGATTGAAGAGTATGTCCCCGTCAAAGTGACTTTAATCAGCGATTGGTATCTCTTATCCAAAAGAGTGTACTCAGCAAGCTCAAGTTTGTCGGAAGGGGTCTTATCAAAATATCTATATCCCTTCTGATAATCAACATCAGCGGTATTGAAAACCTCTACATTCTCGACGATACTGCCATCAACAGCGACAACTCCATCAACGCTGTTGTCCACTGTTCTTTTTGCTGCGAACCAAGCGATAGTGACCGTGGAAAGGCAGACAACATTTAAAGCGACCATCGAAACTAGTGAAATGATAACGTTTTTCTTCATATGCCCCTCCTTTTCAGTCACCATTTTAATGGTGATGGCAATTATTATACAAATAAATTCCCCATTTGCAAAATCAAAGAAGAAAAACGCTGTCTATTTAGACACATTTGGTGTTTTCCCCATACGGCAACTTCAATCGGTTTAGGATGCGATATCAAGATTAATATCGAGGTGTTACTGGATAAATCAGACAGACATCATAGGCATTCGTTGTTTTGGATAGATAAAATTAAACGGCTAAGCCCTAAAATCTGTTTTCCTGAGCAACGTGAGTCATATCTCCCTTCCTCTATGTTCTGAAATGCACTTCTAAGCCCTTACCCTCTACCCCGATGGTTTTCGATTCGTTGCAGATTAAATAAAAAGTCGGTTGCCCATGATTCCAACATTTTTTTATTTAAGCATCATTCAAAACACTCTCTAAATTCGAGGAGTTTATATCGTTTTTTAAATCACAATGAACAATATTTCTAGATATAACTGAACAATTTTTCAACAAATTGCTATATAAAGCAGTGAATTTAAGATGATTTATCAGTCGAATAGGCTTCCCTGAACCATCTCTTGCTCATCACTTAACCCTGCGGTTTGTTCAAATAATTGGATGATCATCTCGTAATCTTTAACATCGCTGTTCGAGATTCTTATAAGTTTTATGCCATATCTAGCGCATATCTCTTCTTTTTGCCTATCAAGCGTTGCAGTTTTCTTGCTGCCGACATGTTCTCCACCGTCGATTTCAAATACTACAATCGGTTTATATCTGATCCTTAATAACCCGCTATTCGCGGAGATGACAATATCAAATTCTTTTTTCCCAAATGATTCTTCATCAACGTCGCTTAGCTTACCGATTGCCTCTTTTATTGGTACATTCCTATCAATTCTGAATTTGCTGCCCTTTCTATTAAAGAACGGCTTTACGGTATCAAAAAACATCTTCTCCGATAAGGAGTTGTTTGAGAAATCCGTTATCACCGTCTTCTCCGATTTGGCTGGAATGACCTCGCCATTGCTCGCGACATAATCGGACAACGCTTTGATATCGGTGTCTTTTCCATCAGAAAGGATGTCAATCGCCTCTTTATCGCCAACAAAAACAAACATTTTCTTGGCACGCGTAACCGCGACGTTGATAAGTTCGCTGTTGTTCTCAATCCACTGCATGGTTCTCTTTGCGGTTTTTGGCGATAAGGCAGCCGAATATATAATCACACTCTTTTCAGATCCTTGGAACGTGTGAATCGTTCCGGCCTTCACGTCGTATATTTTCTCTTGCTTCAACAGCAGGTTAATTAAATTGGCTTGATTGGCAAACGGGGTAACGATTCCGACATCTTTGTATTTGCCGTATTTAATGGCGTCCACTATTCCTTTGGCTTCTTTGTAATAAGAATTTCTCGCTCCGGTGTCGTTGGTATTTTTAACATCGACGTACACCAACTTCCCCTGGTCAGCGTTCAATAGTTTCAATTGCCCGTTATAATATCTAGCATTCGGAAACGTGGCTATCTTGCCGGCACATCTATAGTGATACCTAAGCAACAACGATTTAGATATCCTGTCTTTGGATAACATTGTTGATAAAATGGAGTTAGCGACATAGTCGTATTCTTTCTTAACGCCATATTCTTCTCTTAATTTATCGTTTAGGCTATCCTCGATAACCGTAACTGGTTGAAGCTGATTCGTATCACCAACCAAAAGAAGGTC
The DNA here is from genome assembly GCA_963643345.1 of bacterium. Classification (GTDB taxonomy): domain Bacteria; phylum Bacillota_I; class Bacilli_A; order RFN20; family CAG-826; genus UBA4951. The sequence continues at coordinate 3,188 of CAVIJK010000032.1, forward strand.
ACTGCCTCGTACGATAGGAATCAGGCTGCTTGCCAAATTGCATTGACCCGCCTCATCCATGATGGTCAAATCGAAATGGGGTTTGGCTGGGCCTAACTTATCCGACGAATTGTTTGTACACACAATTATCGGGAAAACAGAAAGCAATCTTCTTAAAGTCTCTGGTTTTCTTAGATATGCGTTGAATTCTTTAACCGCTGAGGCCGCGTCGTCACGAAAGAGTTTAACGATATCTCTTAATTCCTTGTATGTAGGGTTAAGAAGACGTCTATAGCTCCAGGTGAAATATAAATGTAAATACGTTCTAAAAGCCTCATCGTCTTTAGCGGATGTTGCTAGACTTGCAACATAATCGTTTGTAATGACATCCCCTTCTTTAAGTTTTTCCTTCTTCAGCTCGATTTGCTTATCGATATTGCCGATTATCTGGCCGGTCGAAGTCATTTTCTTTATCTTTTCAAGTCTTTCAATATCTTCCAATCTAGATTGATTTTCTTCATAAAAACGCAGTACATCTTTGAGTTTTGCATTCTTGGATAATGACCTCTTTTTATAATCCTCAATCAATGTTTCTGATATTGCTTCGTTTTTATGCTTTTCTGCGTACTTGATATATGATTCAAGAGCTTCCAACGTCTTAGGCGTGTCGGCGTTGTTGTAAATGCGCAAGGCCGGGAACATCAAAATTTCATCTAGATCGGTCCTCGGATTGTGCCAGGTGAATGAAGTTGTTAACTTGTTGTAGATATCATTAAGCGGGTGATTGTTATTCGAGCAGATCAAAACGTATTTCTCGTTTGCGATTGAAGATAGCACAACATTGAATATGGTTTCTGTTTTCCCTGTGCCCGGAGGACCTTTTACATATGTGATGTGATTGACCATGGAATTATAGACAACTCGCATCTGATCGATGTTTACCTTCTTAGAATCAGAGATAACGATAAACGGGCTCTTTGCGCTCCCCCTACTTGTTCTGTTGTTGCCAAAGAATGCTTTAAGAGGATGAGTAAGAGTGCCTTCACTCTCCATCTCCTTAATTGAGTGACAGGCTCTTTCCAAATCCGTTGAGTTCTTTCGGCCGAGCAAAAAAATCGATGGGTCGGTATTGGCGAGTTCTGATGGATTCAAGGCTTCTTTAATATTGTCGATCAGTTCTCTATGTTCAAGCGGGAACCTCTCGATGAAGTCGTCTACCGATATATCTAAATACCTAGATAAGGTAATTGTTTTATCCTCAATCAAGAACGATTTGTTGAAAGAGATATTTCTAGTGATTTTAAGAGTCTTGTTCTTGAAATTAAGTTTTATTGGACGATATGCAACCACAAACTGTTTTTCGGCGTTATTGATTGAAAAAACGTTCATGCCCATCTGTTGAGATTCCTGAACATCAAGGTAATTCGTGTTTCTATAGTGTTTGAAGACCTTATCTAAGATTTCTTTAAATTGGACATCATCCAATTGATATGTGTCTTCATTTTTGAAAGCTTCCGGAATTACACCATCTATGAGGGCTTTGTCCTTAAGATAAGGATCCTCATCGTTTTTGTAACATTGGACTAGATACTCAAGGATGTTGTTATCCAAGGTGTCAACTTCAAGACATTTGTAGACATCGCTCGCGGGATTGTTGAGTTTATCCAATAAAGTGTCACTGGTTGGGTAGAAGGATTCTTCCATGACCACCGCATCTTGTATACCTTCAATGCTGATATTGACTCTTTCCGGAATGCAATCCAAGCCTTTAAATGGATTAAAAATATAGCAAGACATCGTCATCTTAACGACGTTAATATCCGCAATGCCAATGTAATACTTTGTGGACTTGCCATCCCTATTGATATAGGAGATATAGAGCCAATGGTCATCCATTAACGCCTTGTAGATTGTGTTCTTAAGCAGGGTTTTCATTGCCTAAATTATATATTTATTGATAAACAATGCAAAATTGATGTCGATTAATGCGCGTTAAGATGACTCATCAACATTAAAATCTCCATCAGAATAGGCTGATAATAACAACAAAAAGATTGGAATCAACACGATGTCCATATCTTTATGATTTTACGAACCTTAACCTTTCACGTTCCGTTTATTCGTATCGCGGTCGCGTTTATCGTTTATTTCTAATTTTCCTGACATTGTGATTCATAAGATGACGGCCTATGTTTTTATAAAGAAACGCTTTGATTCTGGACATCTGCTGATGGTGTTCCAAAAGAAGTTCATCTGGTGAATCATACACACCAAAATCCTGTGTAATGCCCTCGCTCTGAATATAGGTGTTATTGCGGTTGAATTCCGTTATGGGGTGTTTAAAATCGACAACAGCCACCCCATATCCGCAGAATGATCCGCTGCAGTCATTAAATTTTGATTGAAGATTGCTAAGATAACCCGCATCAAGGATAAAAGCCTCAAGTTCGTACCAAACATTTTCAAGATATACCTCCACCCAACTGTGGAAAATATTCTTTGGGGCATTTTTGTATACCAATCCAGTCATGGCGCCTTTCTGCAATCTTTTATCGATAGTAAAACCGTGAATTCTACATGGGATGCCACACGCTCGAAGCAACGCCATAAACAAGGTCCCCTTTGTGTTGCATTGTCCATAGCCATCACGTAAAACCTTTGACGCAGGGATGTCGTCATCGGTGTTATAACCAAAGAGTATCTCATCCCGCACATAGTTATAGATAGAGCGGAGACATTCAAAATCACCCATATCTCTCCATTTTCTATTTGAGATAAGTTGCTGAATGCTATTATTTGAAAAATCAAGCATTCGTGTTTCTTTTAGATATCGTTCCATTGCATCCATCCCCTTTCGAAAACGTTCTTTAACAAATTTTCCAATTTCTATTATAGATTTTAATTGGACGTACGTGCTCTTGCATCTATGGGAATCTTATACGTTGGTTGTTTATAAATGAATAAGCTTTTTTGACAGAGGAATATCTTTCAATCCGAAAAAAGAAACGACATATTTCTCGAAATTTCGTAGGCTGCAATCCAAAAAAATAGCAGACACAAATGTTATTTGAAAAAACGTTTAGGGAACCAAAAGCCAAATTCCGGAACGAGTTATACAATTCGCCAATCGATAAGAGGTGTTCGATAGGGCCGAAAGAATAAAAGGCGTTCGATGTAGACTTCGATTGAAAGCTCCAATAATGTTTTTCCGGAGGCATCCGCCGGAGGAAGGATGTCCGCCACGCTTGAGGCTTGCGCCCTGGCGTGGCTAAGTTATAATTAAGTTGGTTTAGGTTTTCCCCTCAGTTTTGCCTGAGAGGAATCCTTTTTTATTTACGCAACCTAACCGCTATCGTGATAATCACTACGGCCGCAATTGCGACTAGCAGCATGCACGACCCTTTCCCCTTTCCGGCGGATGGCAGATGTAGAGCGCATAGATGATGCCCTCCACTAATATATAGTTGAGTTTCCCAGGATTTTTCCAAAAAAACGCGAACTTTTTGCTGGAATTACTGGTATTTGCCAAACGAACAAAAAGGTTGATAGTTTGGTTATTTCGTTGAAACTCTTAAATAACAATTGGTTTTATCATTTTTGATTTCAAGACAATTACGGTATTTTGGAGGCATCCGCCGGAGGAAGGATGTCCGCCGCGCTTGAGGCTTGCGCCCTAGTGCGGTTGCGTTATAATTAGATTGCGTTTAGTTCCCCTCAGTTTGGTCTGAGAGGATTTTTTATTACCGCAGTCTAACTACTATCGTGATAAGCAGCACGGCCGCGATTGCGACGAGCAGCATGCACGACTCTTTCCCCTTTCCGGCGGATGGCGATTGTAGAGCGCATAGATGATGCCCTCCACTATATTAGTAGTCAATCTTTCCGGATTTTTTCCCAAAAAACATGAAATTTTGTAAAAATGGCGGTTTGATGGATAGAAGCATCGTTAAAAAGCAAGGGCGTTGGTGTACCCTATTTTTAGGACATGACTAAAAAGGCCTTAGGCCAATTCACGTTAGAAATCAAAAGATCGAACTCAACATCCTTATTTAGTTGGATAACACATGGCGATAATTACCACCAATGAACGAATGCCGATGTGTTATAGCAAACCGTTACTGTTTTTTTATAAATGAACACTTTTTTGTTTTTGTGTTGTTCAATCGTAACGCGGATTAAGCCAAACTAATTTCGCAGTTGAGAGATGTAGACGCAATCAATTGCTTAAACGTGATACATGTAAAAGGAGAAAATAAAAATGGCAGAAAAGAAAGAAGGATTTTTTAAGAAAGCATTCAAAGAAATGGGTGAAAGCACCAAGGCTCAGCATGAAGTAGACAAGGCTAATTTTGAGGCATCTAAAGCTGAAGCAAGAGCGAACTTTGAAGAAAATAGAGGCAGCAACACATTCAAGAAGGCAAAAACACAATCTAAGGAATCATGGGATAACGCCCACCTCTCTAACGATGAAAGGATTGCAAAACAGCGTGCTGAGCAGCAAAAGCAAATTGAAGAAGCAAGGGAAAAAACTAAAGCATCCAACGAAAGATACGAAGCTGCTAAGGTTGATTAGTCCTTTAAATTAAAGGCAATAAAATTGCTTATTCTCTTAAATAAGGCTGTCAAGGTAGAATCCGCTTCATGAACGCGGATCACTTGGCAGTCTTTTATTTTTATAAAGCAATCCGAAACAATAATGTGATTAATATATAGCGTAAATTAAATGATCAGGATCCTTACTTCTACGCTACAGAACACATTAAGTCCTTCCACTTCTTAATTGCACCATTCCTTTGAACGCAACTGTACGCATTTAGTTCCGTGTTCTCAATAAGTTGTCTCCTCGTTTGTTATACGTGCCTGCTTTCAAATTGGTTAGGCATTAAAATGCTAAAAGGTGGAATTAATTATATAATTACGTCGGAATGGCAAAATAAGCATGGATAGAAAATATCTAATTGATTTGAAGAAATGGCTTGATGACCCGATGAGGAAACCTTTAATCATATGTGGGGCTAGACAAGTCGGAAAAACATATTTGATTAAGGAACTTTTTGCAGAAAGATATTTCAGGAACAACTATATTTATGTTGATTTGAGAACGGATTACAACTTTGTTAACTATTGTTTTAACCACATTAACGCAAAGGACGTGTTGGAATATCTATCAATCGAGCATGGAAAGATCATAGACAAAAACACACTTATCATATTTGATGAGGCGCAAGAGTGTTTGCCAATCGTTACGTTGATGAAATATTTTTGCCAGGATTTTAGGGATATACCAATAATCGTGACCGGTTCGATGGTCAGGATAAAAATCGCAAGGCAGAACAAGAAAAGGGGTCCTTATTCCGACTCGGGATTCCTCTTCCCCGTTGGAAAGATAGACCAATTATATATTTACCCCCTCAATTTCGAAGAGTTCCTATATAACTACAACAAGGTAGCATACGACAAGGTCGTCAACTCATACGGCAAAAAAGAGGCGTTGCCATTAGAAATTCATAATCAAATATTGGAAATCTTCTATAAATACATGCTCGTTGGCGGGATGCCTGAAGCGCTTGATGCATACCTCAGAAACGGCTCGTATCAGAAATCAAAAGAACTGTTAGAGACTCTTTACGACAATTATCTATCCGACATGGAATTATACCAAGCAAGCAGGGAATCCATAATAAGAAGCAAGAAGGTGTTCGAAACCATTTATTCTCAACTGAGCAAAGAATCAAAGAATTTCAGCCCATCATTAATCAATAAGGGTTTAAAAAGCAAAGATCTTCAGTCTCCTCTAGATTGGCTTGAATTCGCCTTCTTGATATACAAATCCAAACTCCTAAAAGAAAATGTCTCAACCCCTTTAGCAGAATCCAATGAATCGTCCTTTAGATTATATCTATCCGACATGGGTATGTTCACATATCAATCCGGCGTCAATGGAACCTCATTTCTTTCAACTCAGGCACGCAACACCTTATCCGGAGCCTTTTTTGAGAACTACGCAGCCATTGAATTGATTACGCATGGATTTGATTTATTTTATTGGAAAGGGAAAAACAACGCTGAATTCGAATTTTTATTGCAAGATGGAGACTCAATCGTCCCACTTGATGTGAAAAAGAGCAAAGGCTCTTTAAATTCATTGAATAACTATAAGAGTCACAATAAATTGAACTATGCCGTAAAAATCTCATCTAGCAACTACGGTTTTGATGAAATTAATAAGGTTCTCACATTGCCTTTCTATTATCTGTTTTTGTATTTAAACGAAGTGAAAAGTAGAAACAACGAATAGCGAGGAAGAACTCATCTCCAAAAAAACATTTTGGAGATATCTAAAAACAGCAGTAATAAAAATTATCAAAGGACTACTTTTCGAACATAGCCTTCATGGTTGGATTGCCTTTGG
>CAVIJK010000032.1:9588-17758 GCA_963643345.1 bacterium
GCCTTTGGTTAGTTTCTTTACGGATAAATCTTGGGCCTTATCATTCGCGATTCTTAAATTCTTTTCTGAGCCTAGTAACGCTTCTTTAGTCTTTTGGAGATGATCGATTGTCTTGTCAATTTCATCGATTGCCTTGTTGAACTTATCGCTGGCAAGGTCGTAGTTTCTCTGGAATCCCTCCTGGAATGTCGTGAGTTTCTCCTCAAAGTTAGAGACGTCAATGTTTTGGGTTTTTACGAGCGCCAATTCGTTTTTGTACTGAACCGAATTCATCGCGGCATTCTTTAAAATGCCAATGATTGTCTTAAAACATTGCGGTCTAACCACAAACATCTTCTTGTATCTATAAGATACATCCACTATCCCAGCATTATAGAATTCATTATCAGCCTCAAGCATGGAGACGAGCACTGCATATTCGCAACCCTTCTCTTCTCTATCCTTATCAAGTTCCTTGAAGAAGTCTTCGTTCTTATGTTTGGTGGAGGTCGTGTCCATCTCATTCTTCATCTCAAACATGATGGATACAATCTCAGTTCCATCGTCTGTATAGTCCCTAAAGATAAAATCGCCTTTAGAACCCGTCTTGGCATCGTTGTCTTTTTCAAAATACGCGTTCGGATAAGCATATGTTCTAATTGAATTGAACTCATTCATGCAATGCTGCTCAAGAGTCTCACCAACAAGCTTAGTGGACATTTTGGTCTTCAAATCTTTATAGTAATCAACTTGTTCATTAAGCGCCTTTACCTCAGTCGCATGGGCTTCATTGATGTTCTTGATCTCTAAAGCGGACTCTTTATCTTTCAAATCCAGCCTGTTCTTGAGTTCAGCGATTTCTTTACTAGATAATGTTTGAGCCTCCACAACAGCCAATTTGGATTCTGCTTCTTGAGTTTTGAGTTGCCCTTCTAATGCTGCAATCTTCTTATTCGCATCTTCTAAGGCTTTGGCTTTATCCGCGACTGCTTCTGCCTTGGTCTCTTTGATTGTTGATTCGTATTTTGAAATCTTTGAATCATAATCGTTCTTTAGGGTTTGTTCTTTAACCGAATACTTCTCAGCGGCGTTTTTTATCTCTGACTGCAAAGCATTAATCTGCGCTTTTAGTTTATCAATTTCGGATTGGCTATCTTTAGCGGCTTTCTCGATGTTTACTTGATTTTTTAAATCCGCTTCTCTAAGCACAGAATCAAGTCTTGCTTTGACCCCTTCCTCTATCTCGTGGTTTTTAATCTCCTTGCGGATTGCTTCATATCCGGAATCGTCCACAGTAAAAACCTTATTGCAATGAGGGCATCTGATTTCTTGCATATCTGTTCTCCTTCAGCTTCGCTATACTTCCATGTGATTTTAACGCAATTTATTAATTGTTTTAACTAGATTATCAAATCTAGTGATTGTAAGTGTATCTACATCACTTAGATATTTTCTAATCGTATCTATAGAACACATCGGGTCTTTGTAATATGGCCCCGCAATGGAGCAAGCAATCGCAGCAAGAGTGTCGCAATCTCCACCTAGGTATATCGCTGAACGGATACAATCTTCAAATGATGTTGATTCCAAGAATACCGTTATTGCCTGTGGTACGGTTCCTGGGCATGTTGCATCAAACTTCCAGTTCTTTTTGAGATTGGAATATGTCATGCCTACGATATTTGGATAAAAGTTATCAGCGACATAGTCTTTAATTTCTTGCTTAGAAGCGTTATGCAATGCCAAATAGATTGCCGATGCAGTTGCTTCAGCGCCTTTTATTCCCTCTATATGGTTATGAGTTACTTGGGAGGATAGTTTTGCCAAATGCAGGCATTCATCTAAATCTTTTGCTATATAGGCAACAGGCGATACACGCATAGCGCTGCCATTGCCTAAAGAACCATATGGCTCCTTATCGAGGGATTTTGCCCATTTAGCAAAACGATTGCCATATCCGGCTTTAGGTCTTTTAACGTAAGCATCTGAATATTCTTTTTTGAATGATTCCAAGATTATATGGTCGTCTTTACCGTATGAATCCGTTAGAGCGGACATTGTAGCGATAGTGAGCACACTGTCATCGGTGAGGTGCATAGCGTTATCAAATAAAGCGAATTCTTTTGTGGTTACATTGTTGAATTCGTATATAGAACCGTTGATGTCACCGATAATACTTCCAAGAAAAAACATAAATGAAAAGATTAGTTACAGCCTAGTATCTTTTTTTAGGGCAATCAAGTTTAATCAAAGACTCCCGTTTTGAATTGAAGGGCAGTGATAATGACAAGGGCATTCTAATGTGAAGCAAAAAAATTAGGCAATCATTTTCAAAATGAATTTCTTATTAAACCAAAAACACTGTCTTGTGTATTCGATTATACCGGTTTTTTGATCACGAACAGGAAGTTTGACTGTATCCGTCTTATCTTTACCGTGCGGCCTTATATGGCAAACCCCGTTTGAATGTTTTTTCTCTTTCGGGAACAAATCCACTACCTTACCGTTTTTGTCATATTCAAATGCCGTCCCCGTTGAAACCAGCTTTGCACAGTGGACATACATGTCTTTAATGACGCCATCAACTATATTGTTAGGTATGTTCCAAAATTTGATACCCTCAAACGTTGTGTCCGAATTCTCGTGTTCCTTGAATATGAATATCATCAGTTTCCAATCGAGGAAATCTTCTCTGATTTCCGAATCCTCCCATTGAACATTTATAAGTTCGGTAAAATCGAAATAAGGAAAGGACATGGACTCAGTGGGATATCCATCTTTATTCAATTGGACTGTCTTTAATTTCATACCCGCATCAAGCATTTCCTGCGTGGAAGAATCTCGTCCGGATAAACCAAGCATATGTTGTGCTATCATAAAGTTAACCTGCTTAGCTTTGCTATTTATGTACAGAAGTCTTTTTAGTTCAGGGACGGTCTTGCCTACATATTTTTGCAATTTCTGAGTATATAAATCCTCTAAAGGGTTATTCATCCATTCATCTTCTGAAACAAACGAAAATGCCTCAGCGTTCCTGTGGAAGTACTCTCTAATGAGCCTTGTCATGAAATTGCCCTTGAATGAATACGCCCTAGGCTTTGCGTCAGGACCATATGGCTGCGGTCTTCTGACCGTGCCATTGCTGCTTTTTGTTGTAGCACCTAAGAACGTCGTGTCCGAATCCGACAACTCATGCGCTTTGCCAGCCAATATCTTGTTGTGAATTATTTCCCAATCCCTTTTGATTACTTGATATTCAAGAGAATGCTCAAATTCAAATAAGTCGTAATCGAGCAATTTAAAATCGGTCTCAGGAATATTCTTGAGATAAGAATAGAACATGATTAGCAATCTTTTGTTCTTCTTATAGAATGATGATGTTTCAAATGTGGCGTCAGCCTCCTCCACATAGTTAATCATGTTGAGAATGAGTCTCTCTTTGGCCGCTAATTCGCCATTATTATTTTGTTTTACCGGGGTAACTTTAAGTTCAATGCCTTCATCGATAAAATCCGGGTTATCATCGCTATTCGCGGAATATCCAAAGACATTCTCCTCTATAAACGTGCCATAGCCGCCTTTATTCTTCTTATCTCGGAATTCGGTTAAGCCAAGTTCGCCAAAAGATTTGCCAACCGCTTTATCCGCTAAAGCCAAAATGTCTTTGTATTTAAGATGCCTATTATCCCCGTTCATATTTCTATGTTATCAAATTGAATTTAAATATTCACGCACGTGCAGTAGATAATTTCTTTAGATAAATTATTGGATCTTGATTAATTAATCTTGATCCTATATCATCTTTATTGTATTTTTATCTGCAGGAGGCTTTGAGATGGAAAAAACCGCTATAGAATTATTCGCAGGTGTTGGAGGATTCCGCGTCGGATTAAACAACATCACATCTATTGATTTAACCGGTCGCGCAGTCGAGAACGGCGATTGGCATTTCCTCTGGGCAAACCAATGGGAACCTGGGAAGAAATCTCAACACGCTTACGATTGCTACATCAAAAGATTCGGCGAAGGAAGCTGCTTGTGCAAAGACATCTCCACAGTTGATGTTGCCGATATCCCGGATCACACATTGCTAACTGCCGGATTCCCATGTCAAGACTATTCCGTAGCGCATCCAAAGAATTCAGAAAAAGGAATTGAAGGCAAAAAAGGTGTTTTATGGTGGGACATCAATAGAATTGTTTTAGCCAAAAAACCTGCATTTATCCTATTAGAAAACGTCGACAGATTATTAAAAGCCCCTTCTGCTCAGAGAGGCCAGGCTTTCGGAATCATTTTAAGATGCTTATCAGACGCCGGATATGGAATCCAATGGAGGGTTATAAATGCCGCCGATTATGGACATCCACAGAAACGCAGAAGAACATTCATATTCGCGTTTAGGAATGACACCAACTATTATGATAAGTTTGTTAAAGCTGCCAGCAAGGGTGCTGAAAGCGCCATTTTGACGGCAACGATCTTCTCGAATGGTTTTCCATGCGAAAAAAAGACGGATGTCGTCCAAGGGAGCATTTATGGCAAAAAATACGAAACTTTGGTTGAAGTTTCTAAATTATTCGCATTTTCATTCGAAAATTCAGGCTTCTGCATTGATGGTGGTTTTTCCACAATGTCAGTTTCCTCAACCTATGTTGGACCACACAAGACATTGGGCGAATGCTTGGTTAAGCCAAGTGAAGTTCCGGAGTTCTGCTATAAGGCTAACTTTGAGAAATTTAAATACCTTAAGAGCGCCAAAAAGATAAAAAGGGTTGCTAAAAATGGCCACGAATACGTTTTCTCTGAAGGCGCCATTCCATTCCCAGATAAACTAGATACACCAAGCAGGACAATGTTGACAAGCGAGGGCTCTACTAACAGAACCTCCCACTACATCTTAGATCCTAACACCAATAAATACAGAATACTCGCACCGGTCGAATGCGAGAGATTAGATGAATTCCCATCATATTGGACCGAAACGGGCATGCCTGAAAAATTCAGATATTTTATAGCAGGCAACGCGTTAGTGTGCGGAATTATCGAAACAATCGGAGAACAATTAGAGCAAATAATCAAAACAGAAATATAAGCTTTCGAAAAAACAAAAAAGGGCGGGTCTTATGAAGAACCGCCCTTATTTAATTGGTAAGGCTATTCAGCCTTTTTGTTGAAGCAGATTGCCGCTAAAGCAGTTCCTAAGGACAGGATGAAGAACACAACTGTTGTAACAAACGTTCCACTTACATGAGTAACATCGATTCCACGGACAACAGCAACCAAGTAGTTGGCGTTGTTGACGAAGAAACAGACAAGGGCAATGACGAAGAACGTGAATGCGAATGTCTCAAGCGTGTCCACTCTCTTTACGGCATTCAGACAAGCGATGATGATGCCTAAGATTGCAAAGATGAATACTGGTGCGCTTAAATTTTCGGTGAAACCCTTGATTATGCCTGTAGTCCCATAAAGGATTACTGCAACGATTCCTAAGACAGCAGATGCAACAGAGAGACAGAAACTGGCTTTGTTCTCTTTAAAAACTTTTAAGAAATCCATATTTATATCCTCCCCTATTAAGCATCCTTTCTCTTAATGGATGCAACCACTATCCAGGCGAGGCCTGCAGCAGCGAGCACACCAAATGTGCAATCGATTCCGATTAAGAGCTTTTCCCAGCCTGCCATATCGTAATAAGCATAGCTTCCAGGTCCAATTCCATCATATGCGTTGGAGTTGACAACGACATAGCAGAGATTGTGGATGGCGTTTCTAGCACACCACTTTGCGGTTGGAGTTGAGAGATCAAGATCGGTCTTTCTCATAGCCATCCAGATATCGTTTCCGATTCTATAGCCAACATTCTTATCTTTGTATGTGCCGGATGTGAAGTCAGTGATGACCATTCCCTCGAAACCCCATTCATTGCGGAGTGTTTCTGTAAGAAGGGTGTATGAGTTAGTTGGTGACTGAGTTCCGATGTAGTTCATGGAAGTCATCATGCCACGTGTAGCCTTAACTGTTTTTGTCTGGAGAGAATTTGTGGTTCCATCATAGTATTTGATTTCGCCTGTCGCTTTCTTGACGCAGATTTCAAAGCCTTTGTAATAGAGTTCTCTAGCGACTTGTTCATTTGTCCAAATTGAAACTGATGATCTATTGTCGTCGGTCTCATTGAGAGCGAAGTGTTTGAGGTAGGCATATAATCCACCTTTTGTGAAGGCTCCGCCTACGGTTGAAGCAGCGATGACACCGGACAAGACTGGGTCTTCTGAATAATATTCGAAGTTACGTCCTCCGAATGGAGTTCTATGGAGGTTAAGTCCTGGTGCATACCATCCTGAGAGACCATTGGTGATCGATTCTTCACCGACCATTTCGCCGTATTCTTTAGCGATGTCAACATTCCATGTGGCGGCGATTGTTGGGGCTGCTGGGTAGCAGCAAGCGGTGACTTTGACAGAGACCATGCCGAACATGGCTGCCAATGCATCATTACCACCCCATGTGGCGGTAAGTCCAGCTGTGCCGTCGTTATCGCATGTCTCGACCTTTCCGACCGATTCAATCTTAGCGGTCTGGTAAAGAGCCCATGTTAGAGCATTATCAACATCATCCGATTCATAATCGATGTTATCGAGCAATTCATCCCATCTCTCATCATTAAGGTCGAGTCCTCTCAAATCTGACAGGGTGATGCTATTTCCGGCTTTAGAGGTTGGATCTTTCTCGCGATAGAGCAGAGAACCTTCGACTTCTCCAAGTTTAGGGTCGTTCTTGATATCAACAGTCTTGATGTTGTTGAAGAATTTCTGAGGAAGAGTCTTTGAATCAATCGACTCTGGGTAAGTTGATTTCATATCCGCCCTAGATAGAGTGGTCATTCCGCCTTCTTTCTCGTAGTCGTTTAATTCATCATAGAGGTTATTGGCTTCAACCTCATCCGATAATCTCTTGCCAACAGGTGTTCCCGTCTTGGATTTTGTGGAATAGACTTTCGTCTCATTGAGTTTGATTGATTCCTGCCCCCAAGAGTTATGTGCGTCTTTACCTAGATAAATGTCGTATGTTCCCTCTTCAAGGACATATGAGCCTGTATCCGTATAGAACTTTTTATGGTCATAAGAGGCCATATCCTCATCATCGAAAGATATTTCGAAGTTGGATGATTTTCCCGCTTCAACGTGTACTTTTTCGAATGCAACGAGGTTCTTTGCGGATTTCTCAATCTTAGAGGTTGAGTTATATGGGGCTGCATAATAAATCTGAACAACTTCATCAACCGCCCTAGATGAGGTATTTTCAATCTTGCCGGTTACGGTTACTGTATCGTTCTTATATGTGACATTTGATAATGTTTGTGTGATTTTATCATCTTCGTAGTTAAGCCCGAATCCAAATGGATAATTGACCGCGTCATCATATCCTTTTGTCTCACCGAAGACTTGGAACTCATTGTCTAAAGCCGCACGGGTTTCATAGTATCTATAGCCCATGTAGAGCCCTTCTTCGTATTCGATGACGCATGACGGTCCGCCATCGACTGCGTTGGTCAATGCAGTTGAAGCACGGTTCTTCCAAGTTGGGTCGCTCTCAAAATCGGCATACCATGTATCCGGTAACTTGCCAGATGGGTTGACTGTGCCATCCAGTATCTCAGCGACAGCCTCATATCCAGCAGCGCCTGGAAGTCCTGTCCAGATGATCGCGCTGATTTGGTCATCCTTGACAAGGTCGTTAATCATGAACTGGGTTGGAGTGATGACCAATACCACGACGTTTTTGCAGTTTCTCTTGGCATAGGCAATCATATCCTTCTCATTCTTTGTGAGAGTGAGCTGATGCGGCGTGCCATCGGAATATGCCTTAGTCGAGAGGATATCGTATCCCTCTGTGCCCGGTCTAGAGATGTAGATGATTCCGGTTGTGTCATTGCACGACGATTCCTTGCCGTTATAGACGTCAACGTTATATTCGGAGATGTCAGTTGGATCGTTCTCTCCATCGCCTTTCATGGTCTCGACGTCCGCAACTTTACTCTTAAGAATGTTCGCAATTTCCGCATTGACCGTGAAATGCTTTGCTAGAGCCTGCTCTGGCGTTTTCAGCCAGCTTGTGTCGGATGTGTCGATGTTGGCAGATCCGGTTCCGCCGTAAACAGGCGAGGCATAATGATAGCCAAATGGCGTTA
>CAVIJK010000033.1:0-17587 GCA_963643345.1 bacterium
CCTCTCTACAAGTCTCTGTTGAAAAAGCAGAATAAACGAATGTTAAACGTAAAATAAATATATTTATTTACATTTTGTCGGATAAAAGTATTATTTTTTTGTTTTTTAATGAAAGGGAAATAATCATGAAAAAAATCAAAACATTGATGATTCTTACCGCTTCAACCCTTTTGTTGGCTGGATGCGGTAATAAAGACAATTCTTCCAATAACTCCGATACTAAAGGAGATAACACTAGCTCAGTCGTCTCAAGCGAAGACTCCGGTTCCACTGTCCCAAGCGCTGACTGGTCAGAAAAAGATAAGACTTTGCTTAACAAATATTGCGGCGAAGTCCTTCCATACCCAACTAAAATGGGTGATTCCATCACCCTCGCCGAAATCGCTGATGATTATGGAGTCAAGTATTTGGAAATCTACGCCAAATCCAAGAAGTTAACCATCACCGACTACTACCAAGATTTAAAGGAAGCCAACTGGAATGTAATCTATGATTACAACAATGATGCCGCCCAATATGATAGCTATGGCAACGAATATTACGAAGCCGTCAAAGTAAATGGCAACGTCGGATACAGTGTCCAATACATGTATGGGGAAGATAGTGATGGCAATGGATATAATGTCATCTATTGCTATAACAATTTGGACGTTAACCTCACCACCGCCAGCAATTGGACCGCTCAGGAAAAATACGCCTTCGACGCCACCGTCACCAATATCCCGCCAATGCTCAAATTGGGTTCTGAGTATGAAGTCTATGGGTATGATGATTATTGTGTCATCGCTTATGACAATTTGGCCATCGATTGTACATTGGACAACGTCGATATTTTGAAAAACGCCGGTTGGACCATTGATACCAAACTCAGCTCATTAAATGGTTTATATATTCTCTCCAAGACCGCTACTGACGGAACCACCTTGGAAGCCACCCTTTATTATAATGGTGGCAACTATGTGATGTTTGACTATGTCTACCAGGTCTATGAATCTGTCACTTGGCCAACAGAGTTTGTCGCTCACTTCGCTGAAGTTTCCGGCGTCACCATCCCTGAATTTAGCGCCAGTGACATCAAGAGTTATTCTTTTTATCAAGCCAAAGGCGAATTCGTCATCTACGCTGAAACCGAAGATGAAGATCTCATCGATAACTACGAAGCAAAATTAAAGAACATGGGCGCCTACTATGATTCTGGCCTCCAGCAATACTTGGACTGGAATGAGACTTATTACGTCAAGACAAAAGAAGACCGTGACGATGATGGGAATTCTATCTTCCAAGTTTCATTTGCCGCTTTATCCGAACCAGTCGATGAACTCTTAAATTCCTATCCAGAGGAAGCCGTTAACGAATTCCTTGAAAGAAACAATATGGGCGGTGTCGTTGTCCCGACCTTCCCTAGCTTGATTAACTACACCACAAAAGACAAAATTCACGGTTACTACCAAGATTATGACGAAGTCTATGCCGACGCCGTTCAGGAAATCACCGAGAATTACTATTGGTATGGTATCGATGATCCTACCGACACAGAAGCCATCGAGGCTTTAGCCGCTAAAATGGCACTCGAATACACTTCTTATACAATCTCCATCTACGATGCTCCTGTTTCTGACCCTTTTGACGAAGAGGCTGAGGCAACTAACGAGGCTTTCAACTACATCGCTGACACCCTTAAGGATTCCGACTTCTTCAAGGTCGCTGACGGTTCATATAACCTCGCTTATGAAGATGCCACTGGCAAAGTCATGATCGGAGTAACCTTAGCCAATGAGATAACTACCATCACATTCACCTATGGAACCGGTAAAACGCATTCCGAGCCAAAGTTCGTCTTTGATCCGAATAGCGTCTCCGTGGATGCCGGTGACTCCATCCAATTGAACCTTATCTGCGAAGGAGTCGAGGGAACAATCGTCTATACATCTGACAATGAAAAATTCACCGTCGACAACAATGGTTTAGTGACCGCCGCTTCTGATGCCACTGGCGAAGCCACCATCACAGCCACCATCACTATCAAAGATACTAACGAAACCATGACTGCCACCGCCATCGTCACCGTCAACGAAACTTGGACCGCGCAAAAAACCGCCGATGCCATTGCTTCTAAATTCAATGACCATTTCGATTTGAGCGAAGGCGATGATGACTATGCCGCCCCTGCAGTTGATCAAGAAGGAGTTTATTCCTTATCGCTTCATAGCAACGAAATCACAACCGTTACCGATGCTGAAGACCTCTTTGTCACCTATTTAATCCCTGGATCGGTCTTTGGCGATTGCAATGAAGGCGTTTGGGAAGAAGGAACCTTCGATAACGGCATCGCCTATGAATCATTAGACTATGTCGCTTATAACGAAGATGACACCGAAGTCGACTTCACCGTCTACGCCTATAGCCAAGATGGTGCTATCTATCTTAAACTCGAAATAACCGAGTGCTAATAGTCGACCAATATAGCCAATAGAAAAAGGAGACGCTTTTCAGCCGTCTCCTTTTTTATTAATTCATGGCAGCCACTGCGATTATCAAAAGGATGCGCCAGATATGACTGACACTAGGGCCGGGATTTTAAAAACAAACCCGCTACGAAAGCAAAGATCGCAGATGCCAACGGCAAGTCCCAAGAAACCCAACCAGCCACAGATGAAAAAGCTAATTAAATCCATAACGAGTCCCATGACTCCTGGCGCCACCGAAACAATGCTATTCCCTTCCATAATTTCTCCTTTCATCTTTTATTGTATAAAAAATGAATTATGCAACTTTTGCTCAAAAAGACTCTATTTCATATCTTTCCGTCATACCTCGGATGAGACTTGCAGGAAAATTCGTGTAATAAATATACTATGTCAAAAAACTTTTCTTTAATGTCGAAATTACTTATGTAGAATTAGCGATATGTCAAACCTGAAGAGATTCGTTTCCTATTACAAACCCCACAAATTATTGTTTGCACTAGATATGACTGCATCGTTTTTAGTAGCAATAGTTGGGCTGGGATATCCGATTATTACCAGGAAAATGCTCAATAATATAGGTAATGGCGGAGAAATAAAACTCACCATTATTTTAGGCGTAATTTTGCTTGGAATATATCTATTAAGATATGCTCTTAGATATTTCATCCAATACTACGGACATATCATGGGCGTCAAAATGCAGGCTCAGATGAGAAGCGATTTATTCAAGAAAATCGAGAAACTTCCCTACACATTCTTTGATGAGCATGAAACCGGCAAAATCATGACCAGGATGACCAATGATTTATTTGAGGTTGCTGAACTTGCACACCATGGACCAGAGAATATCTTCATTGCTTCATTCACCATTATCGGGGCAATAACCTATCTTTCTTATATCTATTGGCCTTTGGCGCTTATATGTCTTGCCACTGTTCCTTTCATTTTTGCTGTCTCCTTAATCTTTAGAAAAAGGATGAAAAAAGCGTTTAAAGAATCAAGGCAAGCCCAGGCCATAATCAACGCTTCAATCGAATCCTCTATCACAGGAGTAAGAGTAACCAAAGCCTACACAAACGAAGAGAAAGAACTAGAGAAGTTTGAGGTAGCAAATCAACATTTTGTAAAAATCAGAAAAAGCGTTCTAGGTGCGATGGCGGGATATATGTCAACTAGTCAATTCGTTACAGATATCTTCAATATTGTTCTTCTAGTTGCAGGCGGTATCTTCATATCGATAGACAAGAGTTTTAGTTTTGCAGATTATTCCGCGTTTATCATCTCTATAAGCTTATTCATTTCACCAGTTAACCAGCTCATCAGTTTTATGGAACAATTACGGGAGGGGCAGTCAGGATTTACAAGATTCGTCGAGGTTCTTGAACAACCTGATGAAATAGATGAAGGCAAAGAAACGCTAGAAAATGTCAGAGGCGAAATAAAATTCGAAAATGTTGTTTTCAAATATAACACCTCAACCTCAAATATCCTCGATGGAGTTTCCCTAGACATTCATCCGGGAGATAAGGTTGCTTTGGTGGGACCTACCGGTGGAGGCAAAACAACCATATGTCACCTTTTGCCAAGGTTCTACAACCCAAGCGAAGGAAAAATCACGATTGACGGCAAAGATATCATGAATTTGTCCTTAAAATCGCTAAGACAAAATATCGGCATTGTGCAGCAGGATGTTTTTCTCTTTGGCGGAACGATTAGAGATAATATCGTCTATGGCAAATTAGACGCAACAGAAGAAGAAATCATAAACGCGGTAAACAAGGCAAATCTTGCTGGTTTTATTGCAAAACTTCCTAATGGCCTAGATACAGAAATTGGTGAACGTGGTGTTAAATTATCAGGGGGTCAAAAACAAAGGATTTCTATAGCTAGAGTTTTTTTGAAAAATCCATCTATATTGGTGTTGGATGAAGCCACTTCCGCGCTTGATAACACAACTGAATTCCTGATTCAAAACGCTCTAGATGAATTATGCAAAAATAGAACAACTATCGTGGTAGCTCATAGACTTTCTACCGTGAAAAATGCAAATAAGATATATGTAATCTCCGGCGGCAAAGTTATTGAAAAAGGTTCACATGAAGAGCTTGTAAAATTCGATGGCGTCTACAAAGTTTTATATGATCTTCAATTTAAAAATATCGAAGATGACGACTCTATTGTTTTAGACGAATCAATTGAGATTGCATAACTAATATTCCCCTTTTAAAAGCGTAAGATTGTCCTATTTCTATTTATATAGGGTGAATATAATAAAGCCATTATGAAACAGCAAATATACAACCCTTACTTACCAAGCTATGAGTATGTCCCGGACGGAGAACCACACGTCTTTGGCGATAGAGTGTACGTCTATGGATCACATGACCGTTTTGGCGGCGGCAATTTCTGCCAAAACGATTACATCACATATAGCGCACCGGTCACTGACTTAAAAGATTGGAGGTTTGAAGGTTACATCTGGCGTAAAGTAGATGACCCAGGAAACAAAGGAAGGATATCAATGTATGCCCCGGACGTCTGTCAAGGGCCGGATGGAAGATACTATATTTACTATGCACCTGCCCCAGGCCTCACATTGAAATCTTGGTATATCCGTTGCGCTGTTTCCACTTCCCCGGCCGGACCATTCAAATATTTAGGCGAAGTTAAAATCGATAAATGGAAAAAAACATATATTCCATTTGATCCAGCGGTGTATGTTGAAAACGGCCATGTCTATCTCTATTGGGGCTCAGCCTTATTCTATCCTGTGCTTGGCGCTTCCAAAAAAACGGTACTTGGCGGCGGAGTCGTTGAACTTGATAAAGACATGATCACCCCGATTGGAGAGCCTAAAACCACAATGCTTTCAAAAGATAAAGACCCATCGCTTGGCGGACATGGTTTTTTTGAAGCATCATCGATGCGTAAGTTTGGCGATAAATACTATTTCATATACTCGTCGCTCAACGGGCATGAGCTCTGCTATGGGATGGGAGATAGCCCTATGGGACCATTCCAATACTGTGGCGTCTTAATCTCAAATGGAGATATCGGATTAAGGGGAATTAAGGGTCCTAAAGATGCTTGCGACTTTACTGGCAATACCCACGGTTCAATCGAATATATCAATGGAAAATATTATGTTTTCTACCATAGACACACCAATAGACACGATTTTGCACGTCAGGATTGTGCTGAAGAAATCTTCATGGATGAAAACGGAAAATTTGCACAGGTTGAAAGAACGTCTTGCGGATTAAACGGCGGACCGCTTGAAGGCGTCGGAGTTTATGAGGCAAGAATCGCTTGCTGTTTAAAAAAGAAAGGCGGCAATAGATTCTATGGCGTCTTTAGAGGTCTCGCAGGTAAAGAGCCTTTCATCACTCAAAACGGGAAAGATAGAGATGAGAAGGGCGACCAGTACATCGCAAACATCCACGATGGAACGCTTATCGGATATAAATACTTTGATTTAAGAGAAACCAGAGAAATCCTTGTTAATATCAAGGGCAACGCAAAGGGAAAACTCCACATAAAAACAGCGGAAAATGGCGAAGATATCGGTGTTGTTGATTTAGCAAAAGGTAATTCCGCTCCGATAGCATCGGGGAATGAGAAATCTGGCCTCTACTTCCTATATGAGGGATCAGGCAAATTCGACTTTATCTCATTTGAACTGAAATAACCATTAGAAAAGCGTCCTTACCAAATAAGAACGCTTTTTCATTTCGTTTACTTGCCTTGTTTTCTGAGTTCTCTAATTTCTCTTAACTCTTCGGCCATTGAAAGAAGCATTGCCTCTGTCTTCTCCCAGCCTAAACATGGATCGGTGATTGATTTGCCATAAACCCCATCTCCGACTTTCTGAGACCCGTCTTCAATATAGGATTCAATCATGAGTCCTTTGACTAGTTTACCGATTTTTGGAGAGATCTTCATATAGTGCAGTACATCAGAAGCGATTCGAATTTGCTCTAAATATTTCTTTCCCGAATTGCAATGGTTGCAGTCAACAATAATGGCGGGATTCTGGAAATGATCACTTGTATATGTGTCCGCGAGCATCGCCAATGTTTCGTAATGGTAATTTGCCTCCATCTTACCATCCTCATCCACATATCCTCGAAGGATGGCGTGAGCAAGAGGGTTGCCTGTTGTATCAACTTCCCATCCTCTATATATGAACGTTTGTTCGTGCTGAGCTGCAGAAATTGAATTAAGCATGACAGTTAAGTCACCAGATGTTGGATTCTTCATGCCAACCGGCACATCGATTCCAGAAGCGGTTAATCTATGTTGCTGGTCTTCGACTGAACGAGCGCCAATTGCAATATAGGACAAGCAGTCATTTAAGTATGCATAATTCTCAGGATAAAGCATCTCATCAGCACAGCTGAAACCGGTCTCTCTAATGGCTTTCATATGCATTTTGCGGATTGCGATGACGCCTTTTAATAAATCCGGATCCTTGTTTGGGTCAGGTTGATGAAGCATTCCTTTATAACCAACACCCGTTGTTCTTGGCTTATTAGTGTAGATTCTAGGGACGATTGTGATTACGTCGTCAATCTTGTCATAAAGTTTCCTCAATCTTCCAATATAATCAAGAACAGCATCTTCTCTATCCGCGGAGCATGGTCCAATAATCAATAAGAATTTATCAGATTCTCCAGTGAATATTTTGCGTACATCCTCATCGTTCTTCTTCTTGATTTCGGCAAGATCTGCACTCATCGGATACATCCTCTTGAGTTCTTCTGGCGTAGGCAATTCGCGCTTGTGTTTCATGTTCATAACTTATGCTCTAAATTTCTTTCTTCTAAACGATGATAATTCCATCATCTTTTTCATCGTATCAATATCGCCTTTATCCAAGGCATCTCTCATCTTGGCCATTTCCTTCATGAACAAATCAATTTGTTCAAGGAGTTTATCTCTATTATCCATAAAGAGTTCTGACCACATATCTTCATTGATGTCGGCAATGCGGGTTAAGTCTCTAAAGGAGTTGCCCGTGTACTCGTATAATAAGTCACAATCTTTTGCCGTCATAAGTGAAACCGCTATGATGTGAGCCAATTGGGAGACATACCCAATCATTTCGTCGTGCATCTCTGGGGTTAATCTAGCAACATGATGTGAGCCAATCGCCCAACCGAGCTGTTCGATCAAAAGAATCGATTCCTCTTTGTTATCAGGGGTTGGGGTGACAATGAAGTTAGCTTTTTTGAAAAGCTCACCAGTGGAGTTCTCGACTCCATAAACTTCTCTACCTGCCATAGGGTGAGCAAAGACAAATTCTACCGGGTCATCTTTGATGATTTCTTTAACGGACGGGATAATGGCTCTCTTAACACCTGTAACATCTGTAAGGATGGCGCCAGGTTTCAAATACGTGTGATATTTTTCAATCCATTCGATTAAAATATGCGGATATAAAGCGAATATAACCAAATCGAATTGAGAAACGAATTCTTTATCAACATCAATCGTTCCAGCCTTGATAATGCCTTTTTTAACGGCGTAATCGATTGAAGTTTGTCTAGGAGTGATTGCATACATCTCATAGCCTTTGTTAGATAAGGCCTCAGCGTAAGATCCGCCAAGAAGACCTAAGCCCACTATTAATATTTTCTTAGGTAGTTGCATATGTTACCTCCATTCCAAGTTCTTTTAATTTATCGAAATAATCAGGATATGATTTGTTAACACATTCATATCCAGAAATCATTACATTTGTCTTTGCTGAATATAATGACATCGCCATCGCAATACGATGATCGTTATGAGAATCGACCACAAGAACATCTGGTATAACTCGAGACGGTTCAACAATTACTTTGTTGTCGCTGATAAGAACGCAGGCGCCGGCCTTCTCTAGTTCTTCTTTCATTGCCATTCCTCTATCGCTTTCTTTAAGGGCAAGTCTTTTGGTGTTGATAAATTCCGCACCATGAAGTAAGGAGGCTAGCGAGAACATGACAGGCGACAGATCAATGCAATTTTCACAATCTATCACGCAATATCCATGCGATATCTTTTTAAAATTATCAATGCAAACCTTGTCACCTTGGAGCGAGTCAGGATTCAAGCCTTTAACATCGACGTTTCCGCCGAGGTAATTAAAGGCGGATAAGAAGGCGGCGTTAGAGTAATCGCCCTCATTTTCAATGTTTAATGACTTATATTGTTGATTGCCTTTGATGCGATAAGTTGTTCCATCTTCCACTATATCGATGCCAAATTTTTTCAAAACATCAATCGTCATATCGACATATGGTTTGCTATTTAGCCGTCCTTTTATTTTTAAAGTGGAGTCGCCATTTAATAATGGTAAGGCGAACAACATGCCGGATATGTACTGGCTGGATTTACTGCCATCTATTACATAATCCTTCGGTACAAGTTTTCCTTTTGCCTGCAGAATTCCGCGATCTTTAGTAAATCTAACAACGCCTTTGAAACATTCTTCGTAAGCATCAATCCCCCTCTCTAGGAGACGAGGGGTCACTTTAAATGTGGCACTGCCAAATTTGGTCATGGCAATCGGAATGAAAAATCTGAGTGTCGACCCCGATTCATTGCAGTCAAAGACTGGATCGGAAGAAACGGAACCACCTACAGTAATAGAGGCCCCGTTTTTAGAATAGGCAACGCCAAACGCATTTAAACAATTAAGTGTGGCCAACACGTCTTGACTATAAGAAAGATTCCCGACTGTTGAGTCGCCAGATAGCATTGCCCCAATAAGATAACGGTGTGCGTAGCTCTTTGAGGGCGGTGCAGTAATTGCACCGTTAAGTCTTCCTTTCTTAAGCGTTAAGTTCATTATTCGATTCCCAATAAGATATCAATGGCGTGGAGATAGCCATTGAACCCCTCTCCAATAACGGAGGCTTTACATATAGGCCTTATATAACTAATTTGACGGAATTCTTCTCTTTTAGAAACGTCCGAAATGTGGACTTCTACCGTTGGAATCGACACTGCTTTTAAGGCATCGAGCAAGGCGATGCTTGTATGAGTGTATGCACCAGGATTGAAGACAATTCCATCGATTTTATCGAAGTAGGCTTGCTGGATTGCATCCACTAACGCACCTTCGTGATTTGATTGATAAAAAGAGACTTCTGTTCCTTTTTTATCGCAGTAATCTTTGATTAAAGCAAGAAGGTCATTATATGTGGATTTTCCATAGATGCCTGGTTCTCTGATGCCGAGCATATTCAGATTCGGCCCGTTTAACACTAATATCTTCATTTGTCTTCCTCCTTCTTGATTTTATTAATAATTCCTGTGATGCCTTTGCCTTTGGCATCCACTATCACGTCTGCTGAGCTGCAGTAAATGTTATATCTATCACTGAACATCTTAATTAATGCTTCTTTAGAACTAGATAACGGCCTATTCGATGTGACTTGTAAATCCGATAGAGGCCTATCTAAGAAATAGATGACCCCATTTTGCCTAAGAGCATCAACATTCTTCTCTTTAAGAACCGCACCACCGCCCGTTGCAATTATTGATCCGCATTGTTTGGCGGATTCTTTAACAACCTCGGTTTCCAATTCCCTGAACCTCTGTTCACCATTCTTATGAATAAAGTCCGATATAGACCCTTCAATCATTTTTAGGATTACCTCATCGGTATCGATAAACTGTTTATCAAGAATCGTAGATAATTTCTTGCCACATGTGGTTTTACCGCATGTAGGCATTCCGATTAGTACGACATTTCTCTTCTTCTTGAGGATATCTCTATAAATCGAATCGATTCTCTTTGGGTCAAGTTTCCTGCCCAAGAATTCTTGAGCGCCATAAAAAGCTTGAGCCACCAACATATAAAGACCAGATTCAGCGGGGATAGCACGTTTTTTCGCTTCGACAACCAATTGAGTTCTTAAAGGGTTATAAACAACATCAATAACGCCTTTAAGATTATGGAATCGATTAAGCGAGATGGCTTGTGTGTAGTTATTTGGATACATGCCGCATGGCGTCGTGTTGATAATGACCTCAATATCATTTGGAATATCATCATACTTGACCGTTCCCGGCTTTCCGCTTGTGGAAGCCACTATCAGTGATTTGCATCCGAGTTTTTTTGCAACATATTGCGCGGTTTTGCTTGTGCCACCACTGCCTAAAATAACAACCGTTTTATCTTTGATGTCGACATTTGCGTGTTTTATTAAGGATTCTAGTCCGATAGCGTCAAAATTATATCCAAAGAGCTTTCCACCTCTATTCACTATAGCGTTGCAAGCTCCAATTTCTTCTAATGCCTCAGATTTCCAATCGAGGTATTTAATGACATCCTGTTTATATGGAATGGTAACGTTGATTGCTTTGAAATTTTTTTCAAGCATAAAAGAATCAAGATCTTGTCTAGCTAACTCTTTCAGCTCATATTCGTAATTAGCGAGCTCCTCATGGATGTCCTTAGAATATGAGTGGCCTAATTTTTCTCCAATCAAACCATATTTCATAATTACTTAACCAGGAACTTCCTTCCAAACTCCATCGACAACAAATCGGCTATAACAAACGAAGTAATGGCGCGTATTACAGGATTCACTCTTCTGACGATTGAAGGGTCGTGCCTCCCAACAATTGAAAGTTTTGAGTTTTCTTTAGTTAATAGATTAATCGTGTTTTGTTCTTTTGCAATTGATGGGGTTGGCTTAATGGCACATCTAAAGATGATTGGCATACCATTTGAGATGCCACCATTAATGCCACCATTGTTATTAGATGTTGTTTTCACTTCGCCATTGCTAATCGCGAATTGATCATTTACCTCAGATCCATGAGCATTAGCAAAGGCGAATCCTACACCGAATTCTACGCCTTTTACTCCACCGATGGAAAATAGCGCATTAGCAAGTTCTCCCTCTAACGATGAAAACCAAGGTTCTCCAACGCCAACTGGCAGTCCAGAAATTGCACATTCAACAATTCCTCCGACTGAATCCATATCCTTTCCGGCATTTTCCATTTCCTTAAGCATTGCATCTTCAACGTTTGTAATTGTTGGGAAATGTTTTTCATTAACTAAATCGATTTCAGGGTCTAATGGATTGAACCTAGAGTCTTTAACTGAACCGATTTGTTCAACGTGAGCACCAATCTTAATCCCCTTGGACTCAAGAGCATCGAGCACAATTGCGCCAGATGCCACAATTGCAGCAGTGATTCTACCAGAAAAATGCCCTCCCCCACGATAATCTTCAAAGCCATTGTACTTTTCATGAGCAACATAATCTGCATGAGAAGGTCTAGCTAAGCCTTTGTTAACATCGTAATCATTTGAATGAGTGTCTTTGTTAGGAATGACGATGGCTAAAGGCTCGCCATTTGTGAATCCGTTAAAAACGCCTGAGACAAGCGAAAATTCATCTTTTTCGACTCTGGACGTTTCTCCGTTATTCGAAGGTCTTCTCTTTGACAACGCTGTCTTTATATTATCTTCAGAGACCTTAATACCGCCTGGAAGACCGTCAATAACGGCACCGATTGCATTGCCATGAGATTCGCCAAAGATTGTTAACGTAATGTTCTGACCTAACGTGTTTCTCATATTTCTTCTCCATTCAATACATTTCTAAGGTTTTCTACAGGAATTTTCTTAATTTCAAATGATCCAATCGTATTGCATAGAATCAAATCCAGTGAACCATTTGAAGCTTTTTTGTCATGAACTACGTATTTCATCAATTCGTCAGATTCGACTTTCCATGTCGTTGGAATATTGTATTTAAGCAACAATCTTTCAATTCTATTTTTGGCTTCGCCTTTAGTGACATATAGCATTCCAATACCCACACATTCGCCATGAAGAAGCTTCCCTTGAGCACAGGCTTCAATTGCGTGTCCGATCGTGTGGCCGAAGTTGAGAACCTTTCTGATTCCAGATTCTTTGGTATCTTCCTCAACTACACGTTTTTTAATCAGTAAAGCGCCACAAATAATCGATTCGATATCATCTTTGATGTTATTGGATTGCTCGATCTTCTTAAAAAGGTTCCCATCAAATGTGGCCGCCATCTTTATGGCTTCCACTAAGCCGGCGTGCAATTGCCTTTCGTCCAAGGTCGATAAAACATCTGGGTCTATAAGAACTTTGGACGGCTGATAAAATGTACCGATTGAATTCTTGTATCCTTCGAAATCAATTGCGGTTTTGCCCCCAATTGAAGAGTCGACCATTGAAAGCAACGTGGTTGGAATGTTATAGAATTCGATCCCTCTCATATAAATGCTGGCGGCAAACCCGCCTAAATCCCCACATACGCCTCCGCCAACCGCAACAATCGCGTCTTTTCTAGAAAATTCATTGTCGAGCATAAAAGAGAGGATTCCTTGAAGGCTATCCATGCATTTGCTTTGCTCCCCGTGAGGAATTACAAAAATGTGCGCTTCTTTTGCAACTTCTGAAATTGCTTGCGCATAGCAGAAAGGAACGCCATCATCAGTGAGGATCAAGACTTTTCTATCCAAATTGAAAAGGTAAGCGACATTGCCTAATGCGCCTCTTTCGATTACGACATCATAGGACGGATTTGTCTCAACTCTCAAAATCATATTTAACGCTCCTTATGTGAGTAATAGGTTCCAAGAACCTTTACCTTGTCACAGATTGTCTTTAATTCTATGAGCATATCTTCGCCATCTGGCGTATTGATATTGCCCTCAAGCTCACAGAAGAAATAGTAATTCCACATCAATTCTTTCATTGGTCTAGAACGAAGATTCCTCATGTTAAAGTAATGTGAACCGATGATGTTCAATGCCTTAGCTAGAGAACCTGCCTCGTTAACAACTGTGAAAACCAACACAAAATGTTCTCCCACAAGCGCGTCTGGAGAAGGTTTAGCATAGGCTCTAGTGAATAAGGCAAACTTGGTTGTGTTGTTAGCGGCGGAATTGATTCCTTTTTCAAGAATCTCCAAGCCATAGATTTCAGCGTTTTCAGGCGAGGCGATAACGGCAACTCCCTCTTCGTTGGATTCCGTCAACTCTTTGCAAGCAATTGCAGTATTTGAGTGTTCTACCGTCGAAAATCCATGTGAACGTATGAATTCATCGCATTGCGATAGCGCTTGAGGATGACTCCAAACCACTTTCACATCTTCAAGCTTTGTTCCTTTTTTTGCCAATAGAGCGTGGGTTATTTCAAGTTCTACAACCTGGGAGATATATAAAGGTCCTTGGAAGGCTAAGTCCATTACGGCTCCAACATCGCCGGCATAGCTATTTTCAATCGGGAGGATTGCGCCATCGCATTCTCCATCTAAAACAGAATCGTAAGCCTTCTTAAATGAAGAATAGCTGACAAGATTGTCACGTCCCGCAAGTTTGGATGCCGCAAGATAACCGTATGCTCCAGGAACCCCACAATATGCTATGGATGCGCCACAGTTTAATCTCTTCTGGTATTCTTTGGATACTTTAAACATTGCACGAAGATATTGAGTATAATACTCGCGAATAACAGGGTCCTCAACTCTAGTTTGGTTCTTCTCAATCAGTTCAGCTTCCCGCTTGGAATCTGTGATAGGTAAACCATGCTCTTTTTTATACTGAGCAATTTTACTGGCAGCCTGCATTCTTTTCTCAAACAGCTTAGCCATTTCTACATCGATTTCGTTAATCGTTTCTCTCGCTTTTTTCAACTCATCCATAAATTTGACCTAATTTTTCGATAATTGACTAAAATTATCTCCTTTCGTCTTGCTAAACTCCATCTTTTTAAGATGCCCGATGAAAATAAAATGCTGACGTTTGCCAGCATTTACTCAATCGTTAATCTTATTTTTGGTTGGGCGCTGGCTAAATCTATCTAAAGTAAAAGTAGCTTCCGTAAAAGAAGGAGAAGCTTGAATAAACTTTAGAAGACATAGCAAGTTCCATAGCTCACATTGTCCTAGGGTTGATGAATATGTCAATGATTGTTTTTAAGACATGATAGACGAAGAAAAATTAAAAAGACTGCAAACTTATTTCAACGCAATGTCGTAAGAAATATCTTTCGAATAGTTTTCATCATTTGGACAGTTGTCGATAATTGGATATTCGCTTCCCCAATTTGCCTTATTATCATAGAATTCATGCCAAGCCTTATATCCTTCTTTGATATCGAGCAATTTGTAGTTTCCACATCTATATGGATTTTTCGCAGGAACACTATCTGAGGCGAGTAGCTCCTGCCAATACTTCTCGCATTCATCGAGGGTATCCACAACCTCTTTCACGTCGTGTTTACCATTTAAAACAAGGTAGAAACCAGTCAAACATCCCATTGGTCCCCAATATATCTTATCTTTTAATTTGGCGGTAAAGAACGTCGCCATAACATGTTCAATTGTGTGCGATTGACATGGAGTTAAATAATCTCCTTTATTTGGTCTTTTAAAACGAAAGTCATAGGTTGTAACAAAGTTAGAACCACAATCCTTAACTTCATGAAGATACACACCTGGCTGTAATTTTGAATGGTCGATTTTAAATGAAATAACGTTACTTTGCATTGTATCTTCTCCTCTTATTAATCATTATACAACAATGAATGGAAACGCTTTTTCGAATTTATTTAATGTCTTTACAATAAGAACACTTGTGTTTAGTTGAAAGACACAATATAGTAATTCCCATGTTTTATTCAACTAGAAATTCAAAATTACGCGTTACCGCTTCGCAAGCAATATTAAAAGGATTAAGCGATGATGGCGGCTTATTTCTCCCGGAACGCATCCCGACTATCGACATCAGCAAGTTGCTCGATCTTTCTTATCAGGAATTAGCGTGTTATATCCTTTCTTTATATCTTGATGATTTCACCAAAGAAGAAATAGAAACATGCGTTGCCAAAGCTTATGGAACATTCAACTTCCCTGATGGTCCAATACAGATTCACAACGAGGACAAATTCTCGGTCCTAGAGTTATTCCATGGTCCTACAACCACTTTTAAGGATATGGCCCTTTCTTTGCTCCCACACCTTATGAGCGTTGCAAAGAAGAAAAACAACATTACAAGAAGAATACAAATAGTAACTGCAACATCTGGAGATACAGGATCAGCCGCCTTATCCTCTTTCATCTCAAGTGATGATATCGCAGTTAAAGTTCTGTATCCCCACGGCGGTATCTCCGCCTTCCAGGAAATGCAGATGCTTTACTTCACATCCGATAAATGTAGAGCATATGCTCTAGATGAATCAAATTTCGATGATTGCCAAAATTTCGTTAAGAAGATGCTCAACGAAAAGCATGAAGATGTCATAGTTTCTAGCGCAAATTCGATCAACATCGGAAGATTAATCCCTCAGATTGTTTACTACATCAAGTCATATATTGATTTAGTTAACACTGGCAAAATCACTTTAGGTGAGAAACTAGATGTTGTCGTTCCTACCGGTAATTTTGGAAATATATTTGCTTCCTACCTTGCTAAAAAGATGGGTACACCTTTGGGAAAGATTGTCTGTGCGTCTAACGAAAATAGAGTCCTCACCGACTTCTTATCAACAGGCAAATATTCAATTGATAGAGTCTTTAAGAAAACAAACTCACCATCTATGGATATTCTTATCTCCTCCAACTTGGAAAGACTCCTATATCTCTTATCGGGGAACGATGAGGAAGTTAAGGGTTATATGAGAGATCTCAGGTCAGAAAAAAAAGGCTATGAAGTCTGCGAATCCATGAAGGAGAAACTCAAAGAATTTGGTGCTTATTCCGTTAATGAGAAGGAAACACTTGAGGGAATAAAAGATTGCTTTGAATCCTATAACTATTTAATAGACCCACACACTGCCGTATCATACGTTGCCTTTTCGCGTATGCACACTAGCAACAGAGTTCTTATCGTCTCCACTGCTTCCCCATATAAATTTACAGAGGCCATATTGAACGTATTTGGGAAAAAGGAAAATGATGTTGCGAAGGCAATGCTCATGATTGAGGAACTCACTAACACCAAGATGCCAATACAACTTCAAAAAGTTTTATCAGTTAAAACTCCTAGATACTTGCTTAAGAAATCCGAAGTAGAAACTGTGTTGTTCTCCAAAAAAGAAATAACTGTGACGGTTCCTGCAACTAGTGCAAATCTTGGGCCATGTTTTGATGTGGCTGGATTGGCCCTCAACCTATTCAATAAATTCTCCTTCAAACCATCGAATGGAGACAAGGTTATTGGCTTTAAGCCCGAATATGTCGAAAACAATCTTGTGCTCGAGGCATATAAACGTTTATTCGTCAAAGGGAATGATAGATATCTTCCCGTGGAAATAGCGCTGGTGCAGAACGACGTTCCCGAATCCAGAGGTCTAGGCAGTTCATCAACGTGTATCGTTGCAGGACTCATGGCCGCTAACGAAATGCTGAATAGAAAATATTCCAAATTGGAACTGCTTGAACTTGCAACCGAGCTTGAAGGGCACCCAGATAATGTGGCTCCGGCAATCTATGGTTCACTCGTAGCGACGTGGAACGATGGCGAGTATCATCCGGTTCAATATAGCGTATCAAAAGATTTGAAGTTCATTTTAGCAATACCAGATGTACAGCTTAAAACAAAAGAATCTAGAGAGGTTCTACCGAAAGAACTTTCTTATCAAGACATCAAATTCAATTCATCAAGAATTATGAATATGGCTAAAGCCTACATGGAAGGGGACATCAAATCGTTATGTGGTTTGATTGAGGATAAGATTCACACGCCTTATAGGCTTGGTTTAATACCTGATGCAGAAAAAATAAAAGAAATAGCCAAAGCAAATGATTGCCCTTTCACCATTTCAGGATCAGGCTCAACGCTCCTTATCATCAGTAAAGACGATTCAATAATCACAAAATTTGAATCGAAACATTATTCGGTTAATTACAAATTTATGTCTCTCACGGTCAACGAATGTGGTGCGACAATCTCGGAGAAATAATTTATGGAAAATGAGTACCTGCTTATAAATAAAAAGATCCTCCCAGATTTCTTTTCCGATGTCTTGAAGGCTAAAAACATGGTGGATAACGAGAATAAATCCGTATCTGACGCTTGCAAAGAAGTGAACATTTCCAGATCTACTTATTATAAATATAAAGATTTTATAAGAT
>CAVIJK010000034.1:0-5223 GCA_963643345.1 bacterium
GTATATATAAATCTTTGCAATCTAGCCATAAAAATAATCTCAAATTGATGTTTTAAATTTCTTTCAACGGTGCTCTATTCTAGGTGTTCTATAGCGCCAGTCAATGCGATTTTTTTCTAGGTAAAAATGTATATAGATTTAATCGGTGGTATGTTTTTCGGTATTTTTTACCGGTCAAAAACACCTGAATTCCATTTGCAATCAAAGTGTATTTCAAGTTGGAAAAAACGCCAGATATGTCTGACGTTTAATTCGTTTTCTTTCTCAAGGTTAGAGTGAAGTTTGATATTTCTCATCATTCATCACGAGCATTAGAACGCCTGCGACGATAAGCGGATAGACGGAGGTTAAAGCACCAAAGACAATATTGGTGATGGCCATCGGTCTAGCTTCGCTTCTACTTTTAGCCGATAAGAGTGTGGCTTTTCCTTTTCTAGCAAAGACATAGGCAAGAATATATAAAGGCGAGGCGAGTAAGAAATAAATCGATAGTGAGATGAATACATATCCGCCTGCCAAAACGGCGTTGGCTTTAGCTATTTCTTCCTCGGTTGTAGCCTCTATCAAGGCTTGCTTAGCTGCAACTAGGCAGTTTGCTCCGCCAATTGCGTATGCTATGGCAGCCAATATAAAGGCAACAAACCCAATGATTCCAAGTATCCAGCCGACCGTTAATAAAATATCAGACGCTCTCTTCATTATTTGCCTCTTACTTTGAAGACGACTTTCTTGATGGTTTTCCCATCAACATCAACTCCCGGCATATGATATTCGTTGTTCATGAATAAGGCGAATTCCATGCTAGATACCACTACATCTGCTGAGGCATTGTTGCCGTTTTTGAATTTCTGAACGTCTTTCTCGGGGTTGAATTCAGTTAATGGCTCGAGCGTTCCATTTGATGGAATCGAGCACATTCTCTCCTTCCCCTCAATGACGATTTGGATATCGATGAAGTCATGATGGACTTCGTAATTGGCGACGTCGAATGCTTTGCCTATATATTCTTGGCCAAAATATCTAACGTTGGAATCAAGCGATTCTTTGTTCAATCCAATGGATTTGAGGTCATGTGAAGTGATGTAGTCGATAGCCTCATCTAGGTATTCGGAGATGCCTTTGTAGTTTTTGATGTTCGCAATTGTGTCATAAATCATTTTTGTTGCTCCTGTTCTACTTTTTCTTTTATTTTATCACCAGCTAATGCGCCTGTTGATAATGCAGTTTGAATATTGAACCCTCCGGTATAACAATCCACATCGATTACCTCACCTGCAAAATAGAGGTTTGGCACGAGTTTGGATTCCATCGTTGATGAGTTGATCTCTTTTGTGGAGACGCCGCCTGATGTGACCACTGCTCTTTCAAAGCCATTAAGCCCTAAATATGTGAGTTTAAAATGTTTTAAAGCGTGCACTAATTCCAAGCGTTTATTTCTAGAGAAGTCGTTGCATCTCTCGTCGACATCAAAGAACGTGTTCTCCAAAAAGAATTGCATGAAGCTTTTAGGCATCAGGCCTTCTAGGAGGTCTCCAACGAAATCTTTAGGCTTATTCTCGATATCGCGGTTGATCCTATTTAGGAGCGTTTCCTCATTTAAGGCCGGTTTTAAATCGATTTCCAGTTCAACATCCTCCACCGCTCTACGGTTGATTAGCGAGGAGGTTGATATAACAATAGGACCATCAATATAGCCACTATAGAATGTCATTTCGCCGAATTCGGAGTGTTTCCATTTGCCGTCTTTGACGTTCAAAGACACGCATTTCAATGTGAATCCAACCATTCTTGAAGGGATTTCCTCTTCAATTTTGATGCCCGTTAAAGCGGGAACCGGTTCCACGATTGTGTGGGAAAGGGATTCCGCGAATCTATAGCCATCCCCTGTTGAACCTGTCAACGGATATGATTTGCCGCCCGTAGCAATAATTAAATAATCAGCCATATAATGGCCTTTTGAGGTCTCAATTTTAAATTTATCGCCTTCTTTTTCTATGCGTTTTACGTCTTCGTTGAAACGGAATGATACGCCTTTTAATTTGCATTCAGATACTAAAGTATCCGTGATGTCATAAGCCTTATATGATTCAGGGAACACTCTATTGCCACGTTCCACCACAAGCGGGCAGCCTCTAGCCTCAAAGAAATCCATTGTGTCCTTTGAATTCCAATGATTGATGGCGGAGAACATAAACTTAGGGTTTGAGACAACATTTGATATATATTCTCTCTCATTACAACTATTGGTCAGATTGCATCTGCCTTTGCCGGTGATGAAAAGTTTTTTGCCTGCCTTTTCGTTGTGTTCGATTATTATGACTTGATTATTGCTATTAATTGCCCTGCAAGCCGCCATTAAGCCAGCAGGTCCTGCGCCGATTACGATTGTTTTCATATATTTAGTTTAAATTAAAAACATTCACTTTCATAGTGAACCGTTTTGATTGTCCTTAATAAGTTTTATCTCCGATACTAACATCATAGGAACAGAGACCACTCCTACGATCATCGAGGGGATTAAACCTAAGCCTACGAAACTAAGCGCATATAATGCAGGTCTTCCTACAAATATGTCATAGTCACGTTTCAACATGCCATTAAACACAACATCGTTAGCTTGGGTGTATTGAGAATACATCCTAAACATCGGAACAAATGTCAAAGGGAATGAAACGGAGGCAAGGCAAGAGAATATATAAAGGACAACAGGTATCTTAACGAATAGCATCACAAGGATGCTCGACATAAAGAATATTGCGCCGGTTATGACAAGATACAAATCTTTCTTGTGCTTAACGAAAATCTGCGAGATGAAATTGATGGCGATCTTAAGCAATTCAACAACGGCAATAACGGTGGTAACCGAGGCGAATGACAGGTTATTTATATACAAATACAAAGGGACAAGGTTATCCATGACCGGTTGGAAGATGCCGAATGAGATATGGAATATGGTGAACCATTTGTTGATTTTTATGGCCTTTTTGCCGCCTTTTTCAAAGGAAGCGTAATGTTCCGTCAATAATTTATATATAAATAATAAAGGGATGACCGAGGTGATGTAAAAAACGGATGAGGAGACACTCAATATCAAGAATGAGTGTTCAAGTTCGCTAGATAAAATGAAGCCAGAGATAAGCGTGAACAGCAATTTGCCGATGTTCGTGGCTATTTGAAATTTAGCGACATTGCTCTTTTTGTCACCAAAAGCAAAGGCGATGTTCAATGGTA
Source organism: bacterium (assembly GCA_963643345.1). Taxonomy (GTDB): domain Bacteria; phylum Bacillota_I; class Bacilli_A; order RFN20; family CAG-826; genus UBA4951. The sequence continues at coordinate 3,232 of CAVIJK010000034.1, forward strand.
CAGAATATAGGGCCTGAGACATTGACATAAGGATTGCGGCGATGATAACGGAATAAATGTTGATGTCCCAAAAAGTAAAGACCGCTTCGGTTGCAATTATCGGGATAAAATGAAGGAATATGGCAATAACGCCCCACTTCTCTATTATCTTTTTAAATGTAAACATGAAAAACATGACTGAAGAGGAATAGATAGTGAGATAAATCATGGAAAGAGTTAAGTCATTGCTCATCTTTAATATATAAAGAGGGATGAAGACTTTTATGATGCTGTCAGCGATGGCCTTCAAGAGCTTATGTATGAATATCAGATTATCTTTTTCCATGACCACAATATTCTAGACATTGGAAAATAAATATCATTAAAAACTAACACCAAATGCCAAAGAAGTGATGGCATCGAACGCATTCGACACCATTTGGAATGAAAATACGCCGACGGAAGCTCTCGGTAAAACGTTAAAAGCAAGCGCCTTGTTCACCATCAAAAACATAGAATCGGCACGAATTGAAAGATTTCTTGATGCTTATCTTTTTTTATCGAGCAAACGTTTTAACAAGAAAGACGAAAAATGAGGCAAGGTAAGTATGTTATTGGTATAACCAATATTCGATTCCGCAAATTTTATGCCGTGTTTAATGTTGTTGTCTTTGGAAATAACTGCATTTAAAGATATAGTTCTTCCGTTTTTTTTCTTCACTTCAATTGGAATAATTTCATTTTTGAATCTAATTACAAAATCCAATTCAACCGTAGAGTCCTTGCTGCGGTAAAAATACAAATCATATCCCTGTTTATTCAGTTCTGAAGCTATCAAAGATTCGAAAATGGCACCATTGTATATCGCAAAATCATTATTTGATCTCAAATCCAATTGAGCTTCTTCATCTAACGAGGCGATTAGTAAAGAAGTGTCGGAATAATACATCCTGAAATTATCTATTTCTTCATTTCCTTTCAAAGGCAAATTCAATTTGCAGTTATTAGCAATCAAAACTGAACCAGAATTTCGAAGCCACTGACTAACGCCATAATATTCGTTAAATCTGGATCCATGGCCAAGTTTTGAAAATTGAAATTTATGATTGTCTTTTGCAAGTTGTGACGGGATTGAAGTGAACACCCTTTGGGCTTTGGCAATATCCATTCCGTTCAAGTATTTTGAAATGTCCTCAACATAATCCTTGTACAATCTTTTCTGCAATTGCAGACAAAGGCTAAAATTTTTATTGTTTTTAAAATAGCGATCCACTATTTCTGGGTAACCGCCTAAAACAATGTAATCCTTAAAAAGATTGTTCAATCTCTCAAAGTAAATTTCTTCTAGCGGTTTGCCGGAACACATGCAATCTAAAATTTTATTCGTTAATTTGTCGTCATATCCATTCGCCCAAAGGAATTCCTCAAAGTCTAATGGATGCATAACATATTCGTCTTTAAAACCAACTGAAACGCTAGAAATAGATGAGGCATTTACGCCTAAGGCAGAACCTGAGCAAATTACATCATACTTACCATCCAATTTAAAAAATTTAAGCGAAGTTGTTACATCCATAAATTCTTGTATTTCATCGAACAAGATAAGAGTGTTGTGAGGTTCAAAAACGAAGTTAGGATTTATGAAAGACAGCCTATTAATAATTTGGTCCACATCGAAATTGGAAAAAGCCTGCTTATATTCGGGGTTTTCAATGAAATTTATTTCAACAAAATGCTTATATGTTTTTCCAAATTCCTTAATTGAAGTCGTTTTACCTATTTGCCTAGCCCCATAAACAATCAAAGGCTTATGGTCGTAATTATTTTTCCATTCCTTAAGGAATGTATCAATTTTTCTAATAAGCATATGTTCACCTCGCCAACATAATAATTACACTTTTTTGTTATCTTATTCAACATCTTTTCACACTTTTTTGTTGTGGTTTTCAGTGTTTCGATACACTTTTTTGTTGTTGTTTTCGCTGATATATTACACTTTTTTGTTGTTTTATT
>CAVIJK010000034.1:5233-16722 GCA_963643345.1 bacterium
ATTCGAAATTCAAGCAGGAGGCAGTCTATTAAAAATAGAATCGGACGAGCGCAATTGCGGTCATACTAATGCTATAATCATAAAAAGGAATCTCGGCGAAACGCCATTAATTCAACTTCTATTTTCCTGTATATTTGCAAGTGTTATATTCACGAGTATATAAACTATTGTGACTTAAAAAATAGATGCAATTTTTCCACAAAAAAATGGGATTTATTAAACCCCATTTAGTTTTAAGTCGAAATTAGTCGATTTTTGGTCCAGCTGCAACGAGTGCTTTACCAGCTTCGTTTGTTTCATATTTGACGAAGTTCTTCTGGAATCTTGAAGCAAGATCTTTTGCCTTTCTATCCCATTCGGATGGATCTGCATAGGTGTCTCTAGGATCAAGGATGTTTGTTGCAACGCCTTCAAGGACGGTTGGGACTTCAAAGTCAAAGTATTTGATCTTCTTAGTTGGGGCTTTGTTGATAGCGCCATTTAAGATAGCATCGATGATTCCGCGAGTATCTTTGATGGAGATACGCTTACCAGTGCCGTTCCAGCCGGTGTTGACGAGGTATGCCTTAGCGCCTGATGCCTTCATCTTCTTGACGAGTTCGGCAGCATACTTTGTTGGATGCAATTCGAGGAATGCCTGTCCAAAACATGCGGAGAAGGTTGGAGTTGGCTCTGTGATGCCACGCTCTGTGCCAGCGAGTTTTGCGGTGAATCCTGAGAGGAAGTAATACTGGGTCTGTTCAGGAGTCAAAATTGAGACCGGAGGTAAGACTCCGAATGCGTCTGCTGAGAGGAAGATGACGTTCTTTGCGGCTGGTCCGTGGGAAACGCCATTGACTTTAGAAGCGATGCCGTTGATGTGGTTGATTGGATATGAGACACGAGTGTTCTCAGTAACCGACTTATCAGCGAAATCGATCTTTCCATTATCATCAACTGTTACGTTCTCTAAAAGAGCATTGCGTCTGATTGCGTTGTAGATATCTGGTTCAGAATCCTTATCAAGATTGATGACTTTTGCATAGCATCCACCTTCGAGGTTGAAGACGCCATTGTCATCCCATCCGTGCTCATCATCACCGATGAGTAATCTCTTTGGATCGGTTGAAAGCGTTGTTTTGCCTGTGCCTGATAAACCGAAGAAGATAGCGGTATTCTTGCCTTCCATATCGGTGTTAGCGGAACAGTGCATTGAAGCCATACCCTGAAGTGGGAGATAATAGTTCATCATTGAGAACATGCCCTTCTTCATTTCGCCGCCGTACCAAGTGTTGATGATGACTTGCTCGTGAGATGTGATGTTGAACGCAACGCATGTCTCGGAATTAAGTCCTAATTCCTTGTAATTTTCAACTTTTGCCTTGGATGCATTATAGATAACGAATCCTGGCTTGAAGTCTTTGAGTTCTTCTTCGGTTGGCTGGATGAACATGTTTTTGATGAAATGTGCCTGCCATGCGACCTCAACGATGAAGCGGCATGCCATTCTTGTATCCTTATTAGCGCCGCAGAATGCATCAACAACATAAAGTTTCTTGTTGCAGAGTTCTTTCTTAGCGATGTCTTTGACAACTTCCCAAACGTCTTCTGACATTCTGTGGTTGTCGTTCTTATAGGCGTCTGATGTCCACCAGACTGTATCTTCTGAGTTCTTATCTACAACGATGTATTTGTCCTTTGGGGAACGGCCGGTATAGATGCCAGTCATGACATTAACTGCGCCAAGCTCAGTTAATTTGCCTTTTTCGTATCCCTCAAGTCTTGGATCCATCTCGTCGTTGAATAACTGTTCGTAGGATGGGTTGTAAACGATCTCTGTCGTTCCTGTGATGCCGTATTGTGTTAAATCAATCTTAGACATTTTTTGTTTCCTCTATTTCTAGTGATTCTGGGTTTATTTTGTATTCCCAAAAGTAACCACCTTATATTTTATATAGGTATGTTGTCTAGTCAAGAAAGGCAAAAAGTAAACCCCTTACATTTTAGTAAATCTTTGTAGTTGAATTTTCTATTTGATGATAACAAAAACCGCCTCTTTTCAAGGCGGTTGACTAATTAAAGCCAGCGTTTATTCCACACTTGAGTTCAACGAAGCACCATATGCCCAAGAAATTGAGCAGACCGCCTCATCAACAGCGACATAAACAACGTTTGTTGCTGGCCAATAAAGGAAGTTGTAGTAAAGTTCCGAAGCCTCTTTGCTGACATCAGCTACACTCTTTTCGCCATCTGCGGTATCAACGGTCGTGTTTGTACCCCAATTCCAAGCGTCGGAGAAGATAACACGTGTTGGGTCGCCTAATGTATAAGTGAATTCCGTGCATTCTTCGTCATCTGGGTCCATGGACACTTTTGTATATGAACCAAATGTCGTTCTGATAAGCGATCCATAATCCGTCCAAGAATCCGTAACAATCTGCTGATTCATGTATGTGAACATATATTTATTGTCGGCGAATGTCCTTAAAAAATAACGCGCATCATATGTATATGACGAGCCCTCGTATTCGTAAACGGTTTGGGTCTTAACGTTCATATAGACATCTTTGACAGCGAATGCACCACCATTTTTTAAAGTTGATGTCGTAGTCGATTCAAGATTTTCATAGTTAGAGATGAGACCTAAGGCCGTATCCGCTTTAACTGAGATGTCTGCAGCAAAGCTGATGAATGAGAAATTGTAATAAAGGCCGGTTTGTAGCTTGATGATGTCAGCAACACTCATTTCGCCATCTGCGGAATCGTATGTTTTAATTGCTCCCCAGTTCCAGTTGTCCGTAAAAATCAACCTCTCTGGTAGAGATAAGGTGTAAACAAATTCGGTGCATTCATCGTCATCTGGATCGGCAGATACTTTTGTATAAGAGCCAAATGATGCGAACTGGAAGTTGCCGTAGTTGGTGTCTGAATCTGTGACAATCTGTTGATTGTAATATACAAACATATAAGACCCATCATCGTAGACATCCAATACTGTCCTCATCTCGTAAGAATAGCTGGAACCTTCGTATTCCAACACATATTTGTATTCGTTCTGAATGAATGTGTTGACTAGTTTTGAATCGCTCGCTGGATTAACTGAGTCTGATGCTTCAGTTTTAGAAGATGATTCCGGGGTTAACGGTTGAGACGATTCAGATGATGCGGTTGTTGATCCGCAGGACGCCAATAAGAAGAGCGAACTGCTAACTAAAAATTTAGATAAAACGGATTTTTTCATTTTTACCTCCTTGGAAAAACATGCGTTTCAAAGTTGGGAAAAGTTTAAATACTCAAGCCTATTTCCATGCTCAAAACGACCTATTCGGCAATTTTAACGACCTATTTGCTTTGGATTTTCCAGTTAAGTCGCTTGATTTGTTAAATAGGAAAAATCAGCCTATCATCGCATATTTTTTTCTTATATTTATGGCAAATTGTTGAATCCATTAGGAGGATAAAAATGAAAAACAACAAACATAAGATTGTCCCTTGGGCAGTCGCGGCAGGCATCATGCTTCCGTTAGGTATTACGCTCAATGTCTTAGCGTTCAATACCTTTAGAGATGTCTTGCAGATGCGTTTTGGAACACCAACAGTCGTATTTGACGTTGATTCCAATATCGAAGACATAGAAAAAGAAGGTCAAGAAGTCTCGCGTAATGTCGCACGCGAGGGCATGGTCCTATTAGAGAATAATGGAACACTTCCTTACACTGGCTCATCCAAAAAAGTCGATTTACTTGGGTATCACGTCGCCAATCCGTTCTATGGCGGCTCAGGCTCTGGAGCATTCTCTGACACAAACGAGCCAGTAGATTTCGAAAAAGCTTTCTCAGATGCGGGCTGGACGGTAAACCAAAACATATTGAATTATTACGGTTCATCAGATTATGAAACCAGCGTGTCTGCCGGATTCTCCATCAAGGAAATCGATCCAAATTTATATTGGGACAAGACCGATTCCAGCGCAGATTTAGCCATTATCTCTCTTGGAAGATCCGGAGGCGAAGGTGCGGATCTGCCAACATCCGGATTTGGAAAAGATGGCACCAAAAGCTACCTGGAAATGTCGGATGAGGAAGTATCCTTAATAACAAAGGCATCGCAAACATACAAGAATGTCGTTGTCTGCATCAATGCCACAAACGCAATAGAATTAGGACCTATCGCTGATTTAATCACGAGCGACAAAGACTCGGTCGGTAATATCGATGCTTTAATGTGGATTGGCAAACCTGGCTATTATGGTTTAACAGCCTTAGAGGAAATCATCACCGGAGAAACGAATCCAAGTGGAAAACTTACGGACACATACGCTTATGACGCATTCTCCAGTATCGCTGCAAAATCCTTTGGAAATAACGCTTATACGAATCTTCTAATCAAAGGAAGAACGGCGAACGAATCGCTTAGCAGCAACCACCACTACCAGGAATATAACGAAAACATATATGTTGGCTATAAATATTACGAAACCGCATCAGAACTCGGTTATCTCGATTACGATTCAACGATTTTATATCCGTTTGGTTATGGCCAGTCTTACACAACTTTCTCTTGGGGAGTAACTAAGCAAAGCATCCCATCATCATTAAAGGGTGATGACAAGATTTCCCTAACCGTGAGAGTAACGAATACAGGCAACAAGGCAGGAAGAGATGTCGTTGAATTATATAACACGCTTGATTCTGCGGGGTTGAAGAGCAAAAAACTCGACCATTCAGCAGCAACTTTAATCGCGTTTGAGAAAACCGGCGTAATTGAACCGGGCAAATACGAAGATGTAACGTTCACTTTTGATGCGGAAGATTTGGCTTCTTACGATGACAAAGCAGTCTACACATCAAATGGCGGTTATGTAATCGAAAACGGGGATTACACATTATCATTGAGGAGCGATTCCCACACCAAGAAAGACGATTCAACCGAAATTAAATACAATATAAGCAAGTCTATTGTCTATTCCGATACATCTAAAGATGCTTCCGCAGACACGAGTGTCAGCAAAAGGCCGACGGACTTAGTATCCGCTAAAAACGCATTCGGAACTTACGACGCAAGCAAATTGAACGGAAACAAGCACAACCTTGAGGTCCCGTATCTCTCCATCACTTCATCAAAAGAAGAGTGGTTGGGTTCAATCTCAAGGAAAGGCAATAAAGAGGTAACCGAGTCGTTAGTCAACCAAATTGCAAATGGCAACAACACTTCTACAGCCAACAAAGACTATGAAGACCATTCCGATTATGCCTACACGGTGAAATCAGGCGGAACTCTCAATATCAAAGACTTCGGCGAAGTTGATTATGATGACCCAAAATGGAATGAACTCGTCAATCAAATGTCAATTTCCGAAATGAACAAGATAATCACAATGGGCGGGTATAAGACTGATAAGGCCGAATCGGTTGGCAAAGAAGCAACCGTTGATTCTGACGGAGGAACTTCTTTATGTTACTTTGCCGATCCAGCCAAATATCCAGGATGCGCCTTCCCGGTTACGAATTTAATCGGAGCAACATGGAATAAAGAACTCGCCAAACAAGTCGGTGAAATCGTTGGTCGTGAATGCACGTATTATGGAATCACCGGTTGGTATGCTCCAGGCGGAAATATCCATAGAACTCCATTCTCTGGCCGTAATTTCGAGTACTTCTCCGAAGATTCAGCCTTAACGGCCTATATGCTCGCAAATGAATCTAGCGGGGCGACCTCAAAAGGCGTCATAACATACTGCAAACACTACGTCCTTAATGACACAGAAACATGCCGTCTTGATAACGTATCACACTGGACAACGGAACAGGCGTTGCGTGAAGTATATGTAAAAGGTTTTGAATACGCCTTCAAAGCAGATCGCAAACTGGGCTTAAAGGCAACAACAGGCATCATGTCATCCTTCATGTATGCCGGAGATAATTGGTGTGCAGCATCAAATGAACTTTTGAATGTCATCACTAGAGGTGAGTTGGGTTTCAAAGGAACCGTTATCACCGATTACTATGGTGGTTATAACTTCATGGATATGAATTGCGCTGTCCGTGGTGGCAATGACTTGATGCTTAACACATTAAAAGCAAATGTTAACCTCTCGAAGACAAGCAATGATGATATCTATTACATGCAAAAAGCCTGCAAAAATATCCTCTATTCATATTCAAGGAGTTCAAATGTAATCACTCCATCGCACACAGTCGCAGGCGCTCAGACTTGGTTGGTTTTCGCTTATACAATTGACGCGATTTATTGGGCGGGATTTGCTGCAGTTCTCTTCTTCCTTGTCAAAAACATAATTTCAAACAAGAAGAAAGTTAACGAATAGGGATTCAACTAGTACATGTCTTAGAGCCTAAAATCTGTTTTTACAGGCGGTAAGTCTATGATAAAATCTAAGACATGTACAAAATTGCGATAGTTGAGGATTCGCTTGGGGATACAAATCGCCTCATCGAGTCTTTGAATAAATACAGCCAAGAACACGATATTGAATTTAATGTCACAAAATATAAAAGCGGCGTGGAATTCTTAGACAAGTTCTCACATCAGTTCGATTTAATCTTCATGGATATCCAACTGCCTTATTTCGATGGCCTTAAAGTGTCAGAGGAATTAAGGAAGGTTGACGATGAGGTCGGACTGATTTTTGTTACAAATCTCGCCCAATTCGCTACGCACGGATATAAAGTGTCGGCGTTGGATTATGTCGTTAAGCCCGTTGTCTATTCCAGTTTTGCAGCAACAATAAAACGTTGCTTACCGTTGGTTAGCAAAGCTAAAGACACTTGTGTGTCTGTCACATTTGGAAACGAGACGACAAAAGTTAAGATTCAAGACATTGTTTATTGCGAGGTCTTCTCGCATGTTGTCACGATCAATTTGAAGAACGGAGAAAAACTGCAAGCGAGGCAATCCTTGTCAACATTCGAGGAGAATTTTTCAAAATCTCCTTTCTATTTCATTCGTGCCAACTCATACAATTTGGTCAATCCGAATTACATTAAGAGATTGTCAAAATCGGAAATCGCTTTAAACAATGGAACAACAATTACTATATCCCGTAGCAAAGGCAATTACGTCGCAGAACAATTCGCCCGTTATATGGGTGAGAAGTAGAAGAAAATGAATTTTTGGAATTTTGTACCCAGTGGAATCTTATACAGCAATTATTATTTTGAGGCTACTTTATTTATCGCTTTAATAACATTACCCACACTTGAAAAACGCAAACTATTCTGGCTTAGAGCAACCGGCTCTTTAGCGGTGATTTGTCTACTTTATTGGCTATTTTTCTGGCCTTTAGGTGGTTTAGGCGAAATTTTTTCGTTATTTGCGTACCTAATCTTATTCGTTCTTTACATTATTGCGATCGAGATAAGTTACAAGATAAATATAACAGGTGCGATATTCTACGGGACGATGGCACATGCAATACAAAACATGTGTTCGCATACATATATCATTCTTTCAATGTGTTGTTATTTGATAAATTGGAGCTATCATCCGACAGAAATCTGTAGTTGGATCACCATTACGATGTTTGGGATAGGCTCACATTTCTTTATATCCAAAAGAATCAAAAACAGGGATTTAAACTTCAAAACATGGACGCAGGTCTTGTCGGTTCTTATCCTTATCGTTTTCTCAATTGTGCTAAATATGCTTTACGACTATTCGGGGGTTAGCGAATTTAGCAAAAGGGAAATCAACAACTATATCTTGTTCCATTCCGCATTAATTGCGGCCGATTTGATCCTTGTTTTATATCAGTTCTCTTGCTACCGCTATAGCAGCCAAGAGAAAGATGACATAATCATGAATAAGGTGCATTCTCTCGAGAAACGTCAAATGAAAGAAACAAAGGCATTGATGGATGCAATCTCAATCAAATCTCATGATTTAAAACATCAATTAATGAATGATTCAGTTATAAACGAATATAAACAAGAGGCGATGGAACAGATTGCTTTGTATGACTCTTTTGCAAATACCGGAAATGAGTCATTGGATGTCGTTTTAACCCAAAAGAAGCTATATTGCCAAGAAAACGGCATAGATTTGCATTTTCTAGCGGATGGTTCAAAACTGGATTTTTTGAAGCCAGCAGACCTCTATTCCCTGTTAGGAAATCTACTAGATAATGCGATTGAAGCTGTTAAAAAGCTTGAACCTAATAAAAGATCAATCCTCTTAAAGATTTCACAAAAAGACAACAAAATAGTCATTCACATAGAGAACGAACACGAAGGCACAATTAAGTTTGTTAACGGGATACCGGAAACCACAAAAAAGGATAAAAACTCTCATGGCTATGGCGTTCGTTCAATAAGAAATGTAGTCGAAAAATATGGAGGTATAATGTCGGTAAACGACGGGGATTCCGTCTATTCGACCGACATTGTCTTCAACCAAGACCAAACTTAAGTGCGGTTCTTAGAAACTTTTGATAAATGCGGTTGAATGACGGTTCAGCCAGTTATTTTTTCGGAAAACAGCACAAATCCTGCAACAAACATACGCAGCCCCCTTCTTATTCATTTGTTTTTGGAGCACTTTTGCAATACATGGCAAAAATATGTATCAACTGAATCAGGGCACTAAAAACCCTTCTTTAAGAGATGCTCAAATACGCCACCACCCTGCCAGTTTGACATATTAAGAATCTGGCACCTCAATCAATACGGGCTTATTGCAATAGACATTTGCACGGAAAATCACAAGTCTTCACCGCAAATTTTATAAAATTTGTATATAAAAAAATTAGTGGTATAATTTAACCCTGCATCTTTGAGAGGAATCTCACCTCTTCTGATGCGGACTACATTTTTTAGCAAAAGGAGTTTTAATGAAAAACAAGAAACTATTCATTGCAGGTTTGTCTGTTGTGGCAATTATGGCTCTTCCCGCTTGCCAACATTCAAACAATTCTTCAACCAGTGAATCAAACTCATCCAGCTCTAACAGTCAAGTTGCTGACATAAAAGTCGCTTCAATCGAAATTGTTGAAGACAGCATCAAGTCATCTTATTCCGTTGGTGATAAGGTCTCTTATGCAAATTTAGCAATTAGAACATTGGATGCGTCCAAAAAGACGATTGCCACATTGATGGCAGCCGATCACGCCACTGAAATAACATACACAAACATCGATACGAGTGAAGTTGCAACAGGAAAGAAATTCACAGTCACATACAAAAACGCTGACGGAGCTTTTACTGCTGAAATGACATATTCGGTTGCAGAAATTGAATATCTGCTTACAAACTGGATGCCAAATAAAACATATACGGATACTGTATCTACGGTTGCAAATCCAAAGCTTTCAACATCCGAAGATTCTCCAGAAAGCGGATTTATCGAGAAATCCAAATATTACATTGGAAACGACAATGCCGTGAATTTATTGCCAATCATGACGGCCGTCAATCCAAACGATCTTTTAGACACAAAGACAATTGATACGATTCCGTCTAATGTTACCGTTGAACTTAGCGATTCAAACGGAAATAAGCTTGCATTAGAAGACTATTTCGAAAATGTCTCGGAATTAAAGTCCAAGGGCGTTGTTGATTTTAAGGAAACAGTAGAAGGATCGTTCGCTTTGACTTTCTCTTCTCCTGATCAGGATCAACAAATCAAATACGAAATGAATGTCGTTGATGGGTATAACGTCACAAGCGCTAAAGATTGCTTTGCTATTGATTCCGCAACATGGAAATTCTATGGCGGCGATGCACAAAAGATGAAAACCTGGAAAGAAGAGCAAGGCATTCCTTGTGCCAACGGTTTGGTTTTCCAAAAAGACGTGACATTCAATAAATCCGATTTGCCTTCGTTCTATTTCTGGGGCGATGAAGCAACTGCCGCTAGCGTTAAGGGCTCTTACAAAGATTGGCAAGGTTTATTTGACTATACTTTTGCAAAGGAAGGAACAGTCACAATCTACGGCAACGACCACCGTTTGATGCTCAATGATTCCGCAACCGACGAAGATGCCTTCCCGCTCATTGTCACCGATAGCCAAACAGGACAGGTGCAGGAAGCCAACAAGCCTATTTCAACCCATGCTTCAATCTTCTATACCCACGAATCAAATGGCGTTGATCCTTCTAAGTGCGTATTCTCAATCCAGGACCTCGAATTCTCTGGCAACAATGGCATCTCAGCTGAATCAACCATCACCACTGGCGGGCCTATGTTTATCAAATCCAAGACAAGCTGCAGCGTGAAGAATGTCAACATCTCAAAAACCTATATGGCCGTCATGCTCGACAACTGGACAAGCGACGGGTTCCATTATTCAAACATCGATGTTGAGAACTGTCGTTTCCGTAATTTAGCAAATTCAGCCGTGTACATCTACAAAAACGGAACAATGAACATCAAGAATTCCGACTTGATGACTTCTGGCGGACCATTAATTTTCTTAAATCCACTCGCAGAAAAGTTACCAACATTCACCGGCGATGTTAACGCTTATGCCGAAGCTATCAGCAAACTCGTTTATACAAACGTCAATGTTGATGAAAAATCATTCTTGTCCAATTACACAGAAGGAAAAGGCGGATGGTTTGCCGCTTATTCTGGTGCAGAATCCTATGCCGCAACGATTAAGAGCATTTCACCTCTTACCCAGGCGCAATTTGGCATGGATTTCTTAAAAACCGATTCATCTAACGTTTCAAAATTTGATTTCACTTCTTTCGTTTTGCCAATATCAAGCGGCGAAGGTCTTGGATTGGATTCAAATTCAGGCGGTATCAACGCAAGCTTCAAAGTTGGCGATCAATTGGTGTATTCCACATTAGATGGCGCCTCTACAGTCGCTGAAAAAGCTCTTGCCTACCAAACTGCCTACGCAAGCGGAGACACAAGTGCAATTCAAACTGCCGGTTTAGCATATGTTGACACCCTATCCACAAGCGATTTCGGAAACGGTCTTACATTTGCCGGTCAAGCAGCCGCGACTACATTTAAGAAATTCGATTCCAACGGTGCGGCCCATTATGGACTTGTCAATACTGATGGCACAAACTATTGGGTTGAAAATACAAAATATACCATTCTTAAAAGTATGGGTTACGATGATACAACATTAGCCGCATTAGGAGTTGAAAAATATCCAGGTGAGGCATTTAAGAGCGAAGGCTATCTCAGCGCCGAAATCAACAGCATTGTTATGCCTGGTTCTCCAACAAAATTCACAAGCTTCGAAGGAGTTTGCAATTACGGCCTCATTTTAGGCAACTACCATAAAGTTAGCTGATATCTATATTAATTAATATTCATTATGTTTTTTAAAGAAAGAAGACGTGAAATAGTTACATTTACTGGGACGCTTTGCGTCTTCTTTTTTGCACTCATTTTATGCTTAACTTTGCCTGGATATCATAAATATTCCTGGGCATTCTTGAGTTTTGGACTAAGCTTAGTTTCTTTATTCGCATTATTTGTAATTCTAAAGAAATTCCTAAAAGACAGGCCTGCTAGAAGTTACAAATGGTCTTTTC
>CAVIJK010000035.1:0-16418 GCA_963643345.1 bacterium
AATTTATCACATGAATTTATTTCATATTGTAAAATACTAGCATGTCATACCACATTAATATTGTTTTACATGAACCGGAAATTCCTCAAAATACCGGGAACATAGCCCGCACATGCGCCGCACTTGGCGCATCACTGCATTTAATCGAGCCTTTCGGATTTAAATTGGATGACTCCCATCTTAAACGTGCCGGCTTGGATTATTGGGATAAACTTGATATTCATTATTACAGCGATATAGATGATTTTTATAGCAAGAACCCTGGGGCAATAATTTATTTTTTCAGTAAAAAATCCAGGCATAGATATGATCAAGTTAGCTATCCGAATAATGTGTTTTTGATGTTTGGCAAGGAAAGCGTTGGGCTTCCTGAACAAACGCTTGTTGAGCACGAGGATAATTGCCTGCGAATGCCGATGAGAGAAGGCCTTAGATCGCTTAATTTGTCAAATACCGTAGCAATTGCCGCTTATGAGGCTTATAAGCAACACGATTTTGAAGGTCTGACGGAAGAGGGGTGTTTGAACGAACTGCATTGGAAGGAATAACCTTCCTTTTCTTTTATATAGAAAAGTGAAGATGCTATATCATGTCTTGCGTTTTTTATTTAAAATAGTTAACGGTACATTTATTTCTTATGCAGCTGGAATATGGTAAAACCACAATTGAATTCGAAGTGCCTGAAGGTCGACTTTTAAGAGTGTTAAAAGCACATGAGATCGAACTTCCTAGCGATGAGGTTGAATGTGTTAAAAACGCTATTGAAAACCCAATCGGATGCAAGAGATTAAACGAGCTTGTCAAGCGAGGAATGAAGGTTGCGATCGTCACAAGCGATATCACTAGGCCATTCCCAACCTCTAAGGTTTTGTCGCTAGTTGTTGACGAATTAAATAAAGCGGGCGTGCTTGATAAAGATATCGTCACAGTCTTCGCCTTGGGTAGTCACAGAAAACATACCGAGGAAGAGAAGAAATATCTTGTTGGCGAGGAACTTTTTAACAGAATCGAATGCATCGATTCCGATCCGAACGACTGCGTTCACATAGGAAAAACTTCCAGAGGGACGGATGTAGATATATTCACTCGAGTTGCCGGTGCCGATTTTATCATTTGCCTTGGCAACATCGAATATCATTATTTTGCCGGTTATAGCGGAGGCGCTAAAGCGATCATGCCTGGCGTTTCTACTCCTAAAGCGATTCAGCAAAATCATTCGATGATGACTATGGATGAGGCTAGAGCGGGCAATATAAATTCGCCAGTTCGCAAAGATATTGAAGAGGGCGCTTCTATGCTAGGCATCGACTTCATCGTGAATGTCGTGCTAGATGAGAATAAGAGAATCGCCTTTGCAGTGGCTGGCGATTATATTGAAGCGCATCGTGTTGGCTGTACTTTCTTAGATAGATTGTATGGCGTAAAGATTCACGATAAGGCCGATATTGCCGTTGTGTCAGCCGGGGGATTTCCCAAGGATCTGAATCTTTACCAAGCTCAAAAAGCTTTGGATAATTCTAAAGATTCTATCAAAGACGGGGGAATCATCATTCTTTTGGCAGATTGTTCTGATGGTATTGGCAACAAGACATTTGAGCGGTGGATGACCACCAAATCTTGCATTGAATGCATTGAAGATATCAAAGAGAATTTCGTTCTTGGTGGGCATAAAGCTGCCGCAATTGCTAAAATCCTCACAACTAAACGCGTATTCCTGGTTTCTAGCCTTGATAAGAATCTTGTTAAGAAGATGGGGTTAGAGCCTTATGACACGCTGGATGAGGCATTTAAGGATGCCACAACATTATGTGGCAGTGATTCAAAGGTATTCGTTATACCACATGGGTCCTCATTATTGCCTATTTATAAAGAAAGAAGAAGAAAACTTGTTCTCCCGAAAAAAAGCGAGGAAGAAGTCATTCTTTGCCCATGTTGTGGGAAGCCTATCACTTGGGGTTTGCCTCATAGAGGAAATGGGGTTAACTTAGGTGAATTTAAGGCTGATGACATCGAGAAATATTTGAAGAAGTGATATGAAACTAGTAATTATTAGACATGCAGAACCAGATTATGAACATGATTCCTTAACGCCAAAGGGCATCGTGGAGGCCAAAGCCTTGCACGATTACCTTGCGAGCAAAAGGATCGATAAAATATATTCTTCCCCTTTTGGTCGCGCATTATTGACCGCCAAAATTGGAACGGAAGGACGTGGAAAAGAAATCGAGGTGAGAGATTTCCTCCACGAATTCAATACCCACATCGAGCAACCAAACAACCCAAATAATCATTTTTGTTGGGATTTCTATCCAGAGTATTTCACCGCTCAAAAAGAGTTTTATAATGCGGCTGATATATGTGATCACCCTTTGGTGAAGAAATATGATTTAGATAAAGCTTATGAGATGGTATCTAACAATTTCGATGAACTATTAAAGGAAAATGGATACGAAAGATGCGGTGGTTACTATAAAGCCGTTAAGCCAAATGATAATGTAATACTCATCTTTTGTCATTTAGGAACCATGGGAATTATCATGTCCCATTTAACCGGAATCCCGTTTCTTTTGATCAATCAGCACTTCGCTGTTGCTCCATCCGGAATGACCATCATCAACACGGAAGAGAGAAAAGAGGGAATCGCTCAATGGAGAATATCTAGATATGGAGATGTATCACATCTAATATTAAAAGGGATTGAGCCATCGTTCCATGCGAGATTCTGTGAAAGATTTACCGACGATACTCGTCATGATTAAGGAGAATAAATATGGAAACAAAAACAATCACGCTTTGGAGCGCATGCCTCGGGAAAGAGATGCATATTAGAGTCTATGGCAATTATGGCAAGCCAATTTTAGCCTTCCCGTGCCAAGATGCCAATGCATGGAATTACGAAGATTTCGGCATGATAGATGTTATGGCACCTTGGATTGAAAAAGGCGAGTGCAAAGTGTATGTAGTGGATACTGACGACCAAGAATCGTATTCGAGCAAGTATTGGGATAAAAAACACCGTTCTTGGAAACTTGACCAGTATTTCTGGTTCATAATCAACGAGATTCTCCCTAAAATCTATGATGACTGCGGCGGATTTATAAGGCCAATAACGTTTGGTTGTTCGCTTGGCGCTGATCATGCAACGAACATGTTTTTTAGAAGGCCGGACCTTTTCGATGGAGTCCTCGCTTTATCGGGCTGTTGGGATTCAACCTATTTATTCGATGGGTATTGTGACGATTTCCTTTATGAGAACTGCCCTTTGATTTTCCTGAAGAATATGCCAAAGAATCATTACTTTATCCCTATGTATAACGAGAAGAAGGTTATTATGTGCTGTGGGCAAGGTGCTTGGGAATTCTATGGCATCAATAACATTAAGAAATTCAAAGAAATCTTTGATGAAAAAGGTATCCAAGCTTGGGTTGATATTTGGGGATACGACGCTAATCATGATTGGGATTGGTGGAAGAAACAAATGGTTTATTTCCTGCCTCATGTTCTTGGAGATTATAAGATTGCAGGGTAAATAGTTATATTTATACCTAGAGAAAAAGGTACAAAAAAGGTGCGAACAATCGCACCTTTAAATATATTTAGGCTTTATAATTCAAATGGTTGGATCACGTAAGAGTATATATAATCTTTATCAGATACTCTACGATATTGAGGAAGCGCTACAGGACCGCAAATTCCGGTGCCAACACCCATATTGAAACATGATACAGCCATATAAGATTCATGGCATTTTTCGACATCTTCGCGATGTTTTGCGGATTTCAAATCTTCGTCGCTTATCGGTTTTATCGAAAATTCAAATGGTGAATTTACCGCAATGAATCTTAACCCAACCTTGCCGTTATTTAATTCAACGAATCTCGAATCACACCTATTTCCGGATTCTTGCGGTTTAATATTTGGCTCTATCATGTCTTTAACTTCGGCATTGCAAAGCCCAATTGGGGCATGGTTTTTGAAATCGCAATATGATTCGTCGATTTTTGCGAAATACTTTACATTTTGCATATCGTTTTGGAAATGATAAACCTCGGAGAATCTTGGAAGGAGCTTATTGCCGCCTTTTAGAAGTTTAGACCTCACCTCAATCGTGCCATCTCCGTGGATCGTGTATATATCGTTAATTTTTAATCCATGGATTGTGGTATTGACTTCAATAAACGCCTTATTTTCATCAGTTTTAGCCGTGATTGACTTGAGTTTTGGTGTGTCTTTATAAAATCCTGAAACCACCCATTTAATCGCATCATACGCGTCATTATCCATTTTGGCGCGACACAAGGAGTGAATGGCAGGCCCCCCAATCATCTCCACATCTTTATATATATAGGATGTTAAACCGCCTGTTTTTTCATCAAATGAAATGGAGCCGTTTTTATAGGTTATGATTTTTCTTCCGTCTTTATCATCCAGTTTGATTGTGGAATCTTTTATTAAGACATCCGGCATCTTTTTGGTTAGTTCATGCTGCTCTTTAAAGAGGATATCTTTATTTTCTTTATCAACGTAGCTGATATTGAGGAATGCATCTCCATCTTTAGGAACTGGGATTGTTATCGTCTCTTTTGACCAAGCAGGAGTTGATAAATCGATTTTAACTTCTTCGCCTTTGTTGCCGTTAATCTCGATATTATAGGAAATATCATATCTAGAGGCTGGTAAGAAGGAGTTTGTGTTCCATACTTCTAGTTTGCCATCCCCCAAATAAGAGAATCTAAGTGGTCGATAGACATATTTCATGCTTTTAGCGCCGCTAGAAGGTTTCCTATCTGGGTAGAATAGTCCATCCGCGCAGAAGTTACCGTCGTGGACATGTTCTCCGTGGTCGCCGCCGTAAGTGTATTTGATAGGGCCGTTTTCATGATAGATAGCATGGTCGGCGAATTCCCAGATACAACCACCCATGAGTGAATCGTATTTGAGGACCTCATCATAATATTCTTCCAAACACCCCGGGCCTACGCCCATTGCGTGAGCGTATTCGCACATGAAGAATGGGACTTCCATCATTTTGGTATTATGCTCATTTTTCTTGAGTGTTTTAGAACCAACCCCGTGAATCAACGGGATTGATGGATACATCATTGATGTCACATCGACATGGACATCTTTTTTGTGGATTGCCGACTCTAAATGGATAGGGACATCGGTCCTGTCTTTTAGATATTTAATCGATTCGTAATGACATCTCATGCCTCCGCATTCATTGCCAAGTGACCACATGGCGACGGATGGGTTGTTTTTGAATTGATTATATAGTCTTGCGATCCTATCAAGAATATGTGGAGACCATGCGAGGTTATTCGTGATCTTCCCATCTCCTGAATAGCCGAACAGACCAACGCCGTGTGTTTCTAGATCGTTTTCCGCGCAGACATATAGACCGTATATATCGCATAATTCAATAAGCAATGGGTCTGGCGGGTAGTGGGATGTTCTCACCGCATTCACACCGTATTCCTTCATGAGCCTAAGGTCTTTATCGATATCCTCAGGACTCATCGTATAGCCGTTTTTCGGATTGGTATCGTGGTGGTTAACGCCTTTCCATTTGATATTCTTTTCGTTGAAATAGTAGATATCGCCTTTGATTTCAATCGTTCTGAACCCAACATTTTTCTTCACATATTCAAGGGTTTTTCCGTCTTTTATGAGTTCAATCTCTAATAAATATAGGTTAGGTTCTTCGGCATTCCATTCTTTTGGATTATCGATTTGTCCATCAAGTTTACCCGTTTTTGCATCAATTGTTTTTTCGCAGTGGTAGCCATGCCCCGATAATGTTATGTGTAAAGTTGCATCCTCTGGAGCGCTTACCTCCACATCTAGTGCGTATGCGTACCCTTTTTCGTTCTTTTTGGTTTGGAAATCAAAATCCCAGATCCTGGTCTTATTTTGTTCATAAAGGACGACATCTCTAAAGATTCCGTTACATCTAAACATGTCTTGGTCTTCTAAGTACGTGCCGTTGCACCATCTATGCATGACCAAAACAATCTCATTCTCTCCGGTGTGGAGATATGTGTTTATCAAAAACTCGGATGTGTTGTGCGTTCCTTCACCATAACCGACGAATTGTCCGTTGATGAATAGGTCAAAGTTATTGGCCACACCGAAGAAACGAAGAATATAATCTTTTTCTAAATCGTTAATCTCAAACTTTCTACGATACGCACAAATGAAGTTATAGACCTCTTTTGGCTTATATTTTCTGATATGAAGCCTGGTTGGATCTGCGAGGCACATCCCGATGAACCCCTTAACTTTCTTGTTGGTTGGAATTTTTGGTGGATTGCATGGGAATTGGTAGTGGATGTTCGTGTAGAAGGGTATGTCATAACCTCTCATCTGAATGCAGCTTGGGACATCGATTTTTGTCCAATCCACAGCATTCGCGTCGGCCTCATCTGGAAAATCATTTGGGTTTGGGTAGAATTTGAAGTCCCAATCCCCGTTAAGTATATGAACCAATGATGACTTATATCTATAATCTTTGATATCGATTCCTTGGGCACTTTGTTTATCTGGATAAGGCACAAAATAATTTCTAGGCTTAAGCCTGTTGATTTCGTATGTTGAAAAAGTGCAATAGTTATTCAGCTTCCATTTGTATTTCATAGGTTTACCGCCTTGTACTTAAAAATCATAAATCAAATAAATAAAAAGTGTCAATAAATGACACGTTTTTACAGATAAAAGGCAAAACTTTACTCGGTTATATCGATATCGTCGAAATATATATAGGAAAGGAATTGCATTATATGTTTCTCCCAGGTTTCTTCGTTATGAACGCCATTCACATCGACAACCAGTCTGGATTTGACGCTATTTTGTTTGAAATATTCATGAAGTTTAACGGAATCCTTGTAGTACATGTCTTCATCAAATATTCCATCGCTACATTCTTTCCTTCCGACGTATATGAAATTTCTGCAATCTTTATTTAGGTTGGCGTGGATGAATCTAGTGAACGCTTTAGGGGCAAGGAAAGGGCAATTGGAGAAGATACCGGCCACACCGAAATATTCTTTGAATTGGTTGGTTGCGTAGACGGTAAATAAGGCCCCAAGAGAACTACCCATCAAAAACGTGGATTCTTTTTCTTTTTTAACTGGGTATCTTCCTTGAATGAAAGGGACAATTGTATGTGTTAAATCATAGGCAAAAGCCTTGCAAACCCTGTTATCCTGTTCCTTCCATTCCTCGCTCGCCCTGTTTTCGACTTTCCAGGGCATATATTCATTCAATCTGCCGATATCGCTTCCGGCATTTGCAATGGCGATGCCACATATCCTTTTATTGAAATTAGTGGCCATGATTGAAAGGTATTTGCCCATATGCAAAGAATGGCCGAATGCGGCGTCGCTATTCTTGAAAATATTTTGTCCATCAAGCATATATAGCGAATCATACATTATGTCACCATGCTGATAGTTTCTCGGTATAGAGACGGTGATTTTCACTTTTCTTTTTGTTTTGGGTAAGTACAAATCAAACTTCTGCAACATAAACTTTGTCAATTATACGATTCTGAATTATTTTTTTGACTTTAATTTAACGATTTTTTCAAAAAAATCATCACATTCAAGGAAAAAAAGGTTGTTTTCCAGGCTATATAACAGTGGATGACGGTAAGCGATGTCGTTGCCGGATAGAAAGGCTTTGGAATGCTGCCAGTTGCAATTGCTACTACAATAGTTATATCGATACCGGTTAAGTTGTGGGAAACAATAGCCATTTGAAGGGCTGATTATTAGCCAGTTTACCTCACGGTACAAATTTTCGTGCATCTAGGATCTCCGGCCGTGTGGCTGATGCTTCCGCGATCAAAGATTTTTTAATTTTTGTCATTTTTTTTGAAAGATTTTGGGAAAAAATTCAAAAAACTTGTCTATATATTAGTGAAGGCATATCTTAACGCCTTCGCTTGAGGATTACCTTTCTTGGCTAAATAGACTAAGTGGCATCATGAATGATGGACTAGTGTTATCACTTAATTCTTAACCGGCTTAGTTGAGGGAGACTTCCTCGGGTGTCTACCAATTCGCCTTAGGTATTTATACCACTATCGCGGCTTATCTTTACGTATGGAGAAGCCAAAAGAAATCGGAGGTTCTTGATAGATGGCGAAAAAGAAAAAGGGGTGCACGGAGGCATCCCTTTTACTTTACATAAGAATTCCTGTTGTTCTTAGAATCATGTATACCAGGTAACAGGCATACAGTGTAAGCAATGATATTCCCATCCATTTGGTTATTTTGCCTTTGATTAAGGCGAAGACATATACCAAGACGGTGACGCCCATCATGACTAAGACGTCAACAAGAAGAGTGCTATTTGCGGTTAATGGAGAAATGGTTCCGGAGATGCCAAGGACCAAAATTGTATTGAAGATATTTGAACCGATGACGTTTCCTAATGCTAAATCGTTCTCTCCGCGTTTAGCCGCAACGGTGGAGGTTACGAGCTCAGGAAGCGAGGTTCCTACGGCAACGATTGTCATTGCGATTAGCGTTTCTGATAAGTCGTGATCCCATCCAGCGGCATCAGCGATGGTTGTTGCGATGCCTTTTGCACCGACAACGACTGAATCTCCACCTAGGGCGACGCCTAAAGCGCCAATGAGTGCCAAGACTATCAATAACCATATAGGTTTTGTTGTCTTTTCTTCTTTGTCTTCTTCGACTTCAGTTTCCGCTTCTTCAGGGTGTCTTTTTGCGTTGATAATAAGATATGCGATGTAGCAAGGAACCAAGCAAACGAGGATGATTCCCTCCCATCTTAGAATTGCGTAGTTCCCATTTGAACCCCAAATGAGGCTGAATAAAACTAGAACCGCCATGACGCCTAAAAGTATTGGATATTCTTTTTTGATAACGTTTTTCTTAATAATTATCGGCGTGAACACGGCAGAGAATCCAAGTACCAATAACAGGTTGCAGGTGTTAGAACCGACAACGTTTCCGATCGCGGTATTGGCAAGAGATGTTCCTCCCGACCTCAGGACGGCGATGGAATCGGACACGGAAACCGCAAGTTCAGGACACGATGTTCCAATTGCTACGATTGTTAATCCGACTACCAAAGATGGAATGCCCAATTTTTTTGCTAATGCCGAAGCGTTATCAACTAAAAGGTCGCAGCATTTAACGAGCAAGAAGACTCCTACGATTAAGCACACAACATAAAGCAGGTGTAAACACCATGTGGGCCAGGTATTGTATTTTAGAGCCTCGAGTAACATTTCAATCATTTTCAAAACCCCCTCTTGGATTTTTCAGCAAGTTAAACAATAACGGCAAAAACATCTCAATGCAAATAAATAACCATCTTATTTGAATAAAAGTAGTAGAATAAGAAAAAAGAGGAAGAACATATGGAACAGCATCTTTTAAGCCCAGGCCCTTTGCTAGATGAAAACGGAAATCTATTCGAGGCCGGATACGCTTATTCTTTGGTTAAAAAATACAACAGAGAAGATATTTGCGTTTCGAAGTGGAGAATCAAGGAGTGGGACTACTACTATATCGGCAATTCGGAGCGAGCCGTAGCCTTAACTATAGCGGATAATGGCTATATGGATTTGGCATCCGTTTCAGTGTTCAATTTCGTCGATAAGACAATGCACGAAGAATCCGCAATGGACGCTTTCTCTTTTGGCAAACTTAATCTTCCTAGAACTTCTAGTGAGGGATTAACGCAGTATGTAAACAAAAAGAAAGGCATAGAGATGAGGTTCAGCCACGAGAATGGCAAACGCCATATCTATTGTCGTTGGCATCGTTTCCGCGATAATCTTGATCTCAGGGTGGATTTATATCTAGAGGAGAGCAGCCCAAATACGATGGTTATTGCAACCCCTTGGAATAAAAAAGGCCATTTCTATTACAATCAGAAGATAAACAATCTAATTGCTAACGGTTATGCAAAAATAGGCGATGAATACATTGATTTATCAAAGGATACCCTTGGAGTTTTGGATTGGGGCAGAGGTGTTTGGACCTATAAAAATACTTGGTATTGGTCATCGCTAAACGCCACGCAAAACGGCCATAAAATCGGTTGGAATCTCGGCTATGGTTTTGGAAACAACACTAAAGCTACCGAAAACATGTTATTTATCGATGATAGAGTCTATAAGCTCGACGTCGTCCGTTTTGAAATACCTATGGACAAGAATGGGAATGATTTATACGAGGATAAGTGGAGAATTACTTCTCCAACTGGGGAGGTCGACCTAATCTTCACGCCAAAAATCGTGAGACATGGCGGGGCTAATGCACTTATCATCAATTCGAGACAAAGACAGGTGTTTGGGACATTTACTGGAGTGTTTAGATTGGAAAACGGGGAAACGATTGAAGTTAACGATTTAACCGGATTTGCTGAGAAAGTATATAACCGCTGGTAAAGAAAATAACTTTCTAGTTGCAACTTAATCCCTATTTGTTTAATATAGTCGAGCCGAAAAATTTATCGCGGGGTAGAGCAGCCTGGTAGCTCACCAGGCCCATAACCTGGGTGTCGGTGGTTCAAATCCACCCTCCGCAACCAATCGGCAAATCAGCCTGAATATTCAGGCTTTTTTTATTGCCAGCATTAAAAAAATATTTATCAACATTAATAAGGATGAATTTGAAAGAAAATATGAGTTGCCCTTGGAATATATGATTCGATTTAAAGGAAATATTCGTTTTGATTTAAATGTGACTTTGTCAAATTGTTAAGTTTTCTTACTAATCAGTCTTTTGAAAAAATACATAAATAAAGATTATATTGATACCGAAAAAAATAGTTAAAAAGATAACAAATAATACGGAACAAATAGATTTTCTGGCTTTGTTTTTCCGCTAATTCATTATCCTTTCTAAAAACATTTGAGTATGATATACGAGTTATGAAAAAGAGAAGCGTTGATATCTTAAACGGTAACCTATGGAAGAATATATTAATATTCTCTGTCCCGTTGATTTTAACCAACCTGCTTCAAATTCTCTTCAACCTATCGGATTTGGTGGTGGTGGGTAAATTCTCTCCAACATCCGATCCTCTGGGCTCAGTAGGTGCCACAACTGTTTTCATTTCTTTAGTAACCTCTTTTATCATCGGAATATCCAACGGGGTCAATTCGCTCATTTCGACTTCAATTGGCGCAAACAATGTTGATAGAGTCAAAAAACAACTGACGAATTCGTTCTTTTTTATGGTTATCTGCGGATTAATCATCTCGATTTTGTGCGTTGTATCCGCTAAAGGAATCTTAAAATTATTAGAAACGCCTGAAAACCTTCTCGATAGTGCGGTTAATTATCTTCGTATTTACTCAATTGGTTTAGTTGCTACATCGATATTTAATTTTGGGAACGCCGTTTTATCGGCGAACGGGGAAACTAAGAAACCGTTGTTGTTCTTAAGCATCGCAGGCGTCGCCAATATAGGGCTTAATTTTCTGTTCGTTGTCGGCTTCCATGTTTATGCTGAAGGCGTGGCTATAGCTTCGACTATCACCCAATTTTTGGCTGCTATTCTCGTTTTGATTTGCTTATTTCTTCGCAAAGATTCACTCAAACTTGATTTCAAGGGATTCAAACTTTATGGCAATATTCAAAAGGATATTATGAGGCTTGGTTTGGTTTCCGGCTTGCAGAACAGCGTTTTCTACGTTGCTAATCTCTTTATCCAGTGGCAAGTCAATACATTCGGAGACATCATGGTTAAAGGCAATACAGCTGCCATAAATTTAGATAATATCATTTATGATATCATGGCTGCCATCTATGTTGCCGGTTGCACTTTCGTTGCACAAAATAGAGGGGCAAAACATTTCGATAGAATCAAGAAATCTTATTATATTATGCTGATATATTCCGGCGGCATTGCTCTATTCCTTGGTTTGCTGTTTTTCGCCTTCAAAGATTTCTTCCTGTCGTTATTCACATCTGATGCCGAGGTGATTAAAGCTGGTGAGATTCGCGTTAATGTAATGTGTTTATGCAACTGGCTAAGCTGTTTCATGGATGGTTCAATTGCCGCCAATAGAGGGCTTGGAAAAACGAAAATGCCGACCATATTCGTTATAGCAGGCGCACTTGTGTTTAGAATTGTTTGGATATACGCTCTCGTTTCCGCCTTCCATGATCCATATCTACTTTATTCGGTCTATCCAATCTCGTTTATCTTGACAGCAGTTGCAGAGGTTGTTTACTTCTTTATTTCTTATAGGAAATGTTCTGAAGGGAAAGAAATAGAAGGCTGGCTATAAAAGAAAACGGCTTAGATTTTCTAAGCCGTTAAGTTATATCTTCAACGATCCTTTAGAACATTTCCTTTCTAATGATTGTTGCATCTTTATCAGGACCGACGGAAATCATACAGATTTCAAGTCCTGTCAATTCTTCAATTTTGGAGATATAGGCCTTGCAGTTTTCTGGTAACTCATCGTAGCTTGTCATGTGCGTTATGTCCTCTTTCCAAGATGGAACGCTGATATAAACCGGCGTAACTTTTGCAAGTTCGGAAACGGTTGAAGGGATATAGTCGATTTCCTTTCCGTCGATTAGGTATTTTGTGCAGATTTTGATCTCATCAACAACATCAAGTACGTCGAGAAGCATTAAGCAAACATGTTTGATACCCGTGATGCCTGCGACATAATTGAGTTGTGGAATGTCCAGCCATCCGACACGTCTAGGTCTCTTGGTGACTGTGCCATATTCATGGCCTTTGTCTCTGATCTTCTGGCCAATTTCATTGTGAAGTTCAGTTGGGAACGGACCTTCACCCACTCTTGTAGAGTAGGCCTTCATAATACCTACAACATCGTTGACCGAATCTAGTGGAAGTCCGGTGTTATTCGGAATCGCTGTTGCAAGTGGTGAAGAGGAAGTAACATAAGGATATGTTCCGTGCGTGATGCATAATAGTGCGCCTTGAGCACCTTCGAACAAGACTTTTTTGCCTTCTTTGATGGCTTTTCTCAGATAGACCGATGTATCAACGATATACGGCTTAAGGTAATCCATAGACTCTTTCAAGGCATCCATAACCTCTTTGACTGTGAATGTTTTTCCGCCGAACGCTTTAAGTTCGATGTTTTTTATTTCTAAAGCTGATTCAAGTCTTTCTTGTAGATAATCAGGTTCGAGAAGGTCACCCATTCTTAAACCAATACGAGCGGCCTTGTCTTCATAACACGGTCCAATTCCGCGCCCGGTTGTTCCGATTTTTGCCTTGCCCAATGCGGCTTCTCTCACATGATCCATTTCGATGTGATAAGGCATTAAGACTGACGCTCTTTTTGAGATGAGGATGTTTTTGCAAGGAATTCCTTGTTCTTGCATTCTTTTGATTTCATCAAGAAGCGCGATTGGATTAATTACCATACCGTCCGCTAAGACGTTGGTTACATTCTGGTTTAATATTCCGGAAGGAAGAAGCTTTAAAGCGTATCTCTTTCCTGCGTGTTCGATGGAGTGGCCTGCGTTGTTTCCACCCTGCGACCTGACGACGATTTCAGCACGTGAAGCGAAGTAGTCGGTAACTTTGCCTTTGCCTTCGTCTCCCCATTGCATTCCTTCAATAGCTACTGTTGCCATAAAAAAAGCCTCCATACATGAAGAATAATTCTATGTAATAGGTTCTAGGACTTATTACTTTTGAATTATACACACGTAGAGGCTAAATTACACTTTTATTTTGCTAAACGTCTTCCAGCAATGACTCCCATGACCGATGCCATCATGAGCCCACGCGTCCAGCCGGATGAATCTCCTAAGCAGAAGAGGTGGTTGACGTTTGTGGTTAGATTCTCATCCATTTTGACTTTGTTTGAATAAAATTTGATTTCTGGGGCATAAAGCAAGGTCTCGTTTGCTGCAAATCCCGGGCAAACATGATCGAGCGCTTTAATAAAAGCGATGATATCGGTCATTGTTCTATAAGGGATAGCGGCTGTTATATCTCCGGCGACTGCATCCTTAAGTGTTGGAGTTATGTTGCTTTGCAATAATTCTTTCGCCCAGGTTCTTTTGCCGGCAAGAATGTCTCCGAATCTTTGGACGATGATTTGCCCGGTTCCCAACATATTGGTCAATTGTCCAACTTTTTGAGCGTATTGGATTGGCTGGTCAAATGGTTCCATAAAGTTATGAGATGCAAGGATGGAGAGGTTTGTGTTATTCGATTTCTTTTCTTTAAAGGAATGCCCGTTTACGACCGCTAAATCGCCATCATAGTTTTCTTGAGCGACGAATCCACCAGGATTTTGACAGAACGTTCTGACTTTGTCTCTAAATGGGGCTGGCCATCCGACGAGTTTTCCTTCGTAAAGCGTTTTGTTGATTTCTTCCATGACCTCATTGCGGCATTCAACGCGAACGCCAACATCGACTGGTCCAGGCCTATGAGCAATATCATATTTAGCACAGATTTTCTCTAACCAATCCGCACCTCTACGTCCGGCCGCGATAACAATGTCGTTTCCTTCGATTATCTCTTCGTCCGCACCGTTGATTTTTCTGATTTTAACGCCTGAACATGTCTTATTCTCGAGTATGATGTCATAGCATTCTTTGTTGAAGATGATATCAACGCCATGCTGAATTAAATATTTCTCAATCGAGAGATATAAATCGTGAGCCTTTTCCGTTCCTAAGTGACGGATAGGGCAGTCAACGAGCTGAAGTCCCGCTTCGATTGCGCGTTTTCTGATATTCTTTTTCTCAAGCGTATCCTCTGCGCCTTCAATATGTGTGTCCGCACCGAATTCAAGATAGATCTTGTCGGTGTAGTCTATTAATTCTTGAGCCTTTTCTGCTCCGATTAATTCCGGAAGTGCGCCACCAACCTGATAAGAAAGTGACAGTTTTCCATCCGAAAAAGCGCCCGCTCCAGAGAAACCCGTGGTTATTTGGCATGGTTTGCAGTGTATGCATTTGCCGGTTTTGGCTTTAGGACACGCTCTAGTTTCTATTGAACGCCCCTTTTCAATCAAACAAATCTTTTTGGTTGAGCCGAGTTTTATCATTTCCAACGCTGTGAAAATGCCACTAGGTCCTGCGCCAACTATTACAACATCATACTTCATTTTTAAAAATCCCTTGTGTAAGATACGCTTAATTTTATCGTTATGCACGCATTATTTAAATAATTTCATTGCAGTGCATAACTGAAAAATAAATGACCGTTTTAGCCTATAATCTTTTTTATAAAGGACTGATTTCTAAAATTTTGTAACATTATTGAGCATTGTTTGACACATTTTCAAATTTTTAAATATACTGATATTGTACATTTTGGAGGAAGAAGAAATGGAATTCAAAGGATCAAAAACAGAAAAGAATCTTCAGACGGCTTTTGCTGGAGAATCTCAAGCGAGAAATAAATATACATATTTCGCATCGGTTGCCAAAAAAGAAGGATATGAGCAGATAGCTTCTATCTTCCTTGAAACTGCGGAAAATGAAAAAGAGCATGCGAAAATTTGGTTTAGTTATTTAAACGGCATCGGAACGACGGCTGAAAATCTTGAAGCTGCTGCCGCTGGAGAAAACTACGAGTGGACTGATATGTATGATCAGTTCGCCAAAGAAGCATTCGAAGAAGGCTTTACGGAAATCGCAGCCAAATTCAGAATGGTTGGCGAAATTGAAAAGCATCACGAAGAGAGATATAAGGCGCTTTTGTCCAAAGTTAAAGGCGGTGTCGT
This sequence comes from bacterium, assembly GCA_963643345.1. GTDB lineage: Bacteria > Bacillota_I > Bacilli_A > RFN20 > CAG-826 > UBA4951. Next base: position 15,725 of record CAVIJK010000035.1, read on the forward strand.
CTATGTCGGGGATAAACTCTGTGTGTGGAAATGCCGTAATTGTGGTCATATCGTTGTTGGCCCTAAGGCACCGCTTGTTTGCCCTGTGTGCAATCATCCACAGTCGTTCTTCGAACTCAATGCGACAAATTATTAATCTTAAGATTAAGGAAAATTCAATGCGCTCAAGGCTTTTCTTGGGCGTTTTTTGATATTTAATCTTGCAAAGACATAATGAAATGTGGATAATATCACTCGCAACCCAATGGACCATTGGTGTAGCGGCCTAACATGTCTCCCTGTCACGGAGAAGACCACGAGTTCGAATCTCGTATGGTCCGCCATTCGGTTTGCCAATATATTTCTTAAGAAAAGACACGATTGATTTTCAATCCACTGCTCTTAGGGAACAAAAATCTTGGGCTGGTAGCTCAGTCGGTAGAGCAGTGGACTGAAAATCCACGTGTCGGCGGTTCAATCCCGTTCTAGCCCACCAGATGAAAACTAAAGCATCCTAACGGGTGCTTTTTTCATGGTGTGCGAACGGAAAACCATCCGACACGCAATGGATTTATCAGTCTTCTGAAAGATTTTTAAGATTTTTTAAGATTTTTGGGAAAAAATTCGAATTTCCTTTCTATTAATTAGTAGGAGGAAAAATTATGAAAATTTCCAAAGGTTTAAAAAATGAGCTGGCCCTTATTAAGGCGATAAA
>CAVIJK010000036.1:0-10078 GCA_963643345.1 bacterium
ATATATATATATATATACAGTCAAGGAGAAACCATGAAAAAGAAGACTACTATTTTGTTATTTGCTGCATCACTTTTTTCGATAGGGACTATAACTTTGGGATCTTGCGGAGGAAATCCCAATAACGGAGACAATTCTTCTGCTGCATCGGTTAGTAAAACAATCACGATAAGCGAAACTTCTACGTCAATTAAGGTAGGAGAGGAGAAACAATTGACAGCCACGACTGGAGATAGCGAACAAGATTCTCTATATATCTTCACCTGGTCCTCAAGCAATAAGGAAGTTGCTACATGTAAAAAAGGATTATTAGTTGGTATCTCCACCGGAGAATGCACGATCACTGTGACCGTAAGAACCCAATCTCTTAAGACCGTTGGCTCAGCGGAATGTTCAGTCAAAGTCGTATCCGGCACTTTAGCAATCAGCGACGTATCTGTCGATTTGTATCTCGACGGCGTGAATACACACATTCTAACGATAGATGGAAAAGACTCTGCAAACGTTGACTGGTCTTCATCAAACGAATCCGTGGTCACCGTTGATAAAGGCGTCTTGACTGGAAAAGGAGAAGGCAGTGCGACAATCACTGCAACCGCCGATGGTTTAAGCGCAACATGCGCAGTTACCGTTCACGCTTCTTACGTAAGTGTTGAGTCAACCAAATATGTAAAGGTTGGAGAAGAGTCGCCAATCGGCATTACCGGTACATTAAAATCCCCAACTTATTCGACCTCCGATCCTTCAATTGCAACCGTTGAAAACGGGAGTGTTAAAGGCCTTGCCTCTGGCATGGCTGAAATCACGATTAAAGATGGTGACGATGAATATAAGACGGTGGTCATAGTTACAACGGGAGACGAAGAAAAATCCGAGCTAAAAACCGGAAAAAAATCTGATTCCGCCAAAGATTTTGGTAATTGGTATTATTTATTAGAGAGCGAAACCGCAACTGTTAAAGAAATACCGACTATGCAAAATGGACTTATTGACCTTAAGATTACCCACGTCGGTAAGGCTGATGAGCCATTAGAAGATGGTACTGTTAGCGGTGCCAATATGGTCTATTTGAGATACCAGCCAGATGAAACAGGTAATATCGTTTATGATGAGATTCTATACATGTACTCCGATGGCGCGGGAGAAATTCAGGTTAACGGCATTTCCTACTCGGTCAAGAAAGGCTTAAATAAGATTACAACAGAATTCACGTCCTCCAAAATTTCGGAAGCATCGCCTGCCCAAATAAAGTTCAGAATGGCCGCTAATTTCTTGATAATTCCGCAATTCGTTTCTAAAGGAGAGGTTAAATCTTTGAAACTGAATGAGACAAGAAAAACACTGACTTTAGGAAGCGAAGAAACGTTTAAGTTAAGTGCAACGCTCGGCGATGAGTCGGTCATTTGTGCATTTTCCTCATCCGATGAGACAATCGCAACAGTTGATGAAAACGGCTTAGTTACTGCAAAGGCGGTAGGAACCGCAAAAATCAACGCTATTTATGAAAACTACTCCGCTGAATGCTCAATTGAGGTCATCGGTAACGAAACTCCGGCTAAAAATTATTTAAAAGAAAATGGTCAAAAGAGCACTGTTGCAGCCGACCCGGGTAACTGGTATTACCTAAACGATTCTGATGGTTTATTCGAGGATTATCCTTACTTCGATGAGGATGGCACAATCGTTGCCAATGTTGTCGGAGTGGGATCTGGCAAGTTCCCGATGCTAAGATATCAGCCTGACGATGTCGGTGGAATTGACTATAAAGTCACAGTCGACATCAACACATCCAGTGCTGCCACGGTGGATATTGGGTCTCTTTCTAAGAAAGAATTGGCTGAAGGTGATAATCATATCGAACTCGACTACACATCCGTTGCGCCATCTAACGCATCTCCGTTCCAAGTGAAATTTAGAAGCCTTTCAAAATTCAGAATAAAGATTTCGTTCGTGAAAGTTGAAACTCCAGTTACAGCCGATCCAAAAGTAACTTTGAGCGATAAGACCAAAACTATCGACCTCAAAGATTCATCAACTTATACCCTAGTAGCTACAAAAGAGAACACCGAAGAAAATATAATGTGGTCATCGTCTGACGAAAACGTTGCCACTGTCGCAGATGGAGTGGTCACAGCTTTAAAGGTCGGAACCACAACAATCACCGCAAAAGCGGGTGAAGCATCCGATACATGCGTAGTTACAGTTGTTGATAGCACAGAAGAGTCTGGTGGCGAAGAGGGATCAACCGATACCAAAGTAGAACTTAAGAGCGGAAATAAGGCTGCAACCAACGCGGACCCTGGAAATTGGTATTACATGAACGATGGTAAAACTACATCTTCAACTCCGACAATTGATGAGGGCAACAATATCGAGTACAACATCGAAAGTGTTGACTCAGACAATAAAAAATACGCTTATCTTAGATATGCCCAGGTGGATGCCGTTGCATACAGTGTAACGATTTCCGTTAAGGTTGCAGAAGTAAATAGCAACGTTATCGAAATTACCGGAGGAAACGTCACAAAGGCCGTATCCAAAACCATGGCCGCGGCGAATGAGACTTGGACTTTTGACTACACAGCCGATACGACAACACCATTCCAACTTAAGATAAAAACTGCCGGCTCTTACACATTTAATATCACTTTCGCAAAGGCATAATTATGATTGCTTTATTGAATAAGAATTGCTACAAAGCACCGAGATTTTATTGTTCGGTTGTGGCGGTGTTGTTGACATTATTTGCCGCCATATCTTTTAAATTCATCAGCACGAACGTTGAAGTTGTCAGCGTTTATAACAACGTTAACTTGATAATCTCAATTGTTACGTTGGTGGTTTTTGGATGTTTATACGCCTTCAAAATCACTGCAAAAATTGGGGTTATTGCAACGTGGGTATTATGTTTTGTGAACATGCTCCTATACATCAATACAATCTACATGTATTTTGCAGGTGTCTTTTATAACGGAGTCACCGTCGATGCGTTCAAAGCCATGGATAGAGGGGTAATTATATCGCTTCTATGTTTCTTTGTAGCTTGCATTGGCAGCAATGTAGCCATCTACCTTAAGGGCGAGAAGGGAGAATAGTTATGAAGAAAGCATTGCATATTGGACTTATAGGCACAAAGGTTGCGTGTAACGTCATGACAATTCTTTTTGGCATCTCGCTTGTTGGATCTAATATCGCTTTGGCGAATGCCGGGGCTATCTCGGGCTTTTTAGGACAGGCAACACAAAAAGCTATTTCATCCGGTGATGATGTCAATAACCTTTGGTATCTCCCTAATTACTTCTCGATTGAAGACGTTAAGGACAATGCCGGTTATGTCATCCAGAAGATATCTGAAGAGGGCATTACTCTATTGAAAAATGAGGGAAACGCTTTGCCTCTTGCCACTGATGCAAAAGTAAATCTTTATTCCTCATCATCTGTTAATTACATTTCAACTGGCGGTGGTTCATCCTTCGCCAAAGGTTCCGTATCCGAGGTTATATCTCTAAAAGATGGACTCGAAAAGGCGGGTCTCCGTGTCAACAAAGACCTTTGGGATTGGTATTCTTCCAATTCTCAGTATTACAACAATTTCTCATCGTCAACGTCCTCTGATGCTCAAAAATATGAAATTAGAGATGCGAAATGGTCGGAAATCTCAACTGAATCAAAGAATAATGAAGCTGAGGCAGGCATCTTTGTCTTGTCTAGGTTCGGGACAGAGGCCAGCGATCTAAAGTTCACAGGGGCGACAACAAACGGTTATACAAATGGTGACTGTCTTGAACTGGCGCCATCGGAAATTGACGTCCTCAAAAACATGAAAGCCCTCAAGGATTCCGGCAAGATAAAGAAAATTGTTGTTCTTTTGAACTCCGTTAATCAAGTTCAATTAGATTATGCGTTTGATTCGACGTATGGCATCGATGCAATAGTGTGGGTGGGTGAAGGCGGCACAACGGGTACTAAAGCCATTGGAAACATCTTAAATGGCAAAGTAAACCCTTCAGGCAAATTACCTGACACTTATTTCAAACAGCATTACCTTAATCCTGTTTACGCTAATTTCGGTGACCATCTCAACGAAGGTGAACCTATTCCTGGCGGCACCAAATCAACCAAGAATGTCGTCTATCAAGAAGGTATCTACAACGGCTATAGATATGTTGAAACGAGATATTTTGATAAGGTCTGTGCTAGGGAGAATGTAGGGGAATTTTCTTACGACGATGCGGTGGCTTACCCATTTGGTTATGGATTATCGTACACGACATTCTCTTATTCGGGTTTTACGGTTAAATACGATGAAAAGAACGACGAATACACACTGAGCGTCAAGGTTACAAACGACGGTACTAGAAATGGCAAAGAATCGGTCTCTTTCTTCCTTTCCAAGCCATATACCGATTACGATGTCGAAAACCATATCGAAAAATCGGCCGTGGATTTTGTGGGATACGCTAAAACGGCATCTTTAGAGCCAAAAGATTCCGAGGTTGTTTCCTTGGTTGTTTCGGGAGATTGTTTTGCCTCATATGACTCAAACAAGGCCAAAACCTACATAGTTGACGAGGGAAAATATTATTTTACTGCTGCTCACGATGCTCACGATGCGACAAAAAACATTCTAACCGCAATGTCAAAAACAAGCGATGGCAACGCCGATTTAGTTAAAACTTACGACAAGAATTTTGATAATACCACATATGCAACTTCAAACGTGACAGGGAAAACCGTTACCAACCAATTCGACAATGCCGATTTGAACCTTTATGAGCATAAAGGGGACAATTCGGTTAACTATATTTCTAGAAACAACTGGAACGGGACGGTTAAACTCGGCATCACGGAGAAGCACGCCGCTTTATCTAACGCCACCCCGGTAAAAGTTAATTCAGGCATGGTTAATGACGCTCAGAAATTATCTTCAAAGATTGAAAAAGACAATGTTGAATACCCTAAATATAATGTCGATAGCGGAATCAAATTGGCGTCACTATTATCCGTTGTTGATGGAAAGAAGACCCATGTTGAATATGATGATGAGAGATGGGAGAAAATCCTTGATCAGTTAACGTTTGATGACCAAGTCATGCTTTTGTCAAACGGTTTAAGAAAAACCTATGGTCTTGAATCAATATCCAAACCTTTGACCATTGATGGAAACGGTGCTTTGGGTCCGGTTGGAGGGCAAAGCAACAAATACAGCGACAATGACACGACATGCCCTAATAGATATGCTTTCTTGCTTGATGATGAGGATCAAGACACTTGTCCATATCAATATCCGTGTTCTGCTTTAGTCGCCGCAACAAGAAACGACGCTTTAGTCGAAGAACTAGGCGATGCAATCGGCGAAGACTGCTTGTGGTGCGGATATTCCGGCTTATATGGTCTTGGTGTCAATATACATAGGGGCATGTATTCCGGAAGAGCCTTTGAATATTATTCGGAAGATGGCGTGCTTTCTGGATTAATCGCTTCCTCGCAAGTGAAAGGCATCCGTGCTAGAGGTGTTTACGTATATATGAAACACGCAATTCTAAACGATCAAGAGAAGAACCGTGAAGGCGTTAACACCTGGGCTAACGAGCAAACAATACGCGAGATTTATTTAAAACCATTTGAAATTGCCATCAAAAAAGGCGGTGCGGAAAACATCATGACCGGATTCAATAGAATCGGCGTTGTCTGGACGAGCCAACAAGGCTTCATAAACAATGTTTTGAGGGATGAATTTGGAATGATGGGTTTTGGAGTTTCTGATTATTGGCAGTCTGGTTATATGAATTTAACGGGAAACGTCATGGGAGGCTGTGCTTTACCAGATGGAGATACAGCGGCAAGTGCATCTAAATCAGAACTTTATGCCTACAAAGAAGGATATGGCAATGTCGCTTGGGCTATGAGAGAAGAAACCCATAGAATCCTTTATGTCATCGTTAATTCCTCGGCCATGAATGGCTATGATGCCTCAACCATTTTCGTTGCTGTTACCCCTGAATGGATTTCCATATTGAATGGTGCGTGCACAGCGATAGATATCATCTTTGGTATCAGCGTTGCCGCATTCCTCGGTTTGAATGTTTGGTGCATAATAGACGGCAGAAAGAAACGAAATGCAAAAGTTTAATAAGCTACTTATAATCATAATTCCTTTATTGCTTATTTCATGTGGGAACAATTCTCCTGAAGATGGTTCCGAAACTGGAACTTATGGCCAAAAATCAACTTCTGAACAAGAATCGGAATCTTCTCCGGAAGAAGCGGAAACCGGTGTTTTGTATTTTGATTCAACGTATACCGGCGCTGATGGGGACGGAAGCGTAGAAAAGCCATACAACTCACTTGCCCATTTAGAAAATGTTGATTTTTCAATAACCCGAAAAATTAAATTTAAAACCGGGTCTTTATTTGATGGGCCTTTGAATATCAGTGGACTATCCGGAACGGAATCTAAACCTTATATCTTTGAGAGTTATGGGGAAGGCGATAAACCCAAGTTTGATGGGAAAGGATTGATTGGATCGGGTGTTTTAAGAATAACTAACTGTTCAAATCTAACCGTCAAGAATCTGGAATTCTATGATTCAGACTCTAATGAGGGCGATAAAAGGGGTGTTTTCATCACCGGCACAAATGATGGTGGCGAAGACGTTATTTCTTATCCAAATATTAAACTCGACAACTTATATATTCACGATATTAGAGGCATTAAAGACGCTGAAAATTCTGGCATGGCTTATGCATCAAAGAAGACTGGCGGAATTCTTTTTGCCACGCTAGACGGCAAGGCGACTATAGATAACTTGGATATAGGGAACTGCGTAATCGAAAATGTGGATAATGTTGGCATTGCCTCATATTATTTTATGAAAGATAATTCCGCCAATAAGGTTTCGCCCTACACGGAAGATTTCTACAAAACCGCTCATAAAAATGCAAGAATTCACCATAATTCCATATCGAATATTGGAAAAAACGCTATTTTTGTGAGGAATTTATATTGTGGTGTAGTGGAATATAACCAGGTTCATGATACCGCTGTTAGATGCATTTCCGGCAACTCAATCGTCACATCATACGTAGACGGTACGATTATTCAACATAACGAAGGCTATAGAAACCTTGCTCAATACAATGGCTCTAAAATCCAAGATGGTTGCATGTTGGACGCCGATTTGCAGTCAAAAGACACCATTTGGCAATACAATTATTCCCATGACAATTCATTCGGACTGTTTCTTAATTGCACATCCCTCGATGAAAACCAAGGCATTGTCGATAAAGTTAAGGTCAGATATAACTTATCCGTAAATGACAAAGGCGAAAAGGGCGTAATCTACATGAATTACCAAAGTGGTGGCGTTGAAATATACAACAACACAATTGTTACTTCCGATGCCACAAACATCCTTCTCAAATCCAATGGTGGCACCAATTACAATTTCTATAATAACCTAATCTATTCGAGGTCTAGAAACCTTCAGTATTCAATTGAAGGGAAATATTCTTTTTCGAATAATCTTTTTTATTCCGCAACAGGCGGATTTGATTCGACGTTTGACGTTATAAAGAACCATAACGCAAACGGGCTTTACGTCGATCCTCTTTTCAGCGGAGAACTTCCCGAATGTGCCCCGATTGGAATGGATGACTTGTCGGTTTTCGCTTTATCCCAGGATTCTCCATGTTACGATGCCGGGCTTGAAAACGACTGCGAAGAAGATTTCTTTGGCCTTAGTGCCAATAAAAACATTGGTTTCTCATCAAATATTTAGCGGAGATTTATTATTGTGTGGTCAATGCCTCTAAACAATAAAAAATATTGGCACATTCATCGGAATACACTGCTGTAAAATGCGGAAAAATCTTTACAATCATCTTTTAATTACCACGGAACGCCAAAAGAATTTGATGTTCTGCAATTTGGCTTTGGACTGGTCTTGTCGTTATGTTCCAATGTGCGCTCCATTGAAGAAAAAGACCTATTTGCGTTTCCCAAAATTGTCCTTCGAAAATCTTTTGCCATATGAGGCTTTAGAAGAAATATTTCATCTCGGGAATTTAGGCACGCAATATGTTCTTATCTCGCGAATGGAATTTTGATTATATCGTTACGTTTTTTTGATGAATACCATGCAAATTTGTTTTCAACCAAAGGTTTATAAGACCGCAAATTCAAAAACCGCCCACGAATTTTGGGCAAAAAACGTGTCTTATGCTTGGTAATCACGCAGGCGAAAATAGTTTTTTAAAAAATAGTGCAACCCAGGTTTCTATTTATTCATTAAAAATCTCAAATAAAGTGTTACAAATTGTTATATCTTTTAGATGGTTTTCGTTTTTCGACACTATATCTTTTAGCTATTTAGATTCCTTGCTAGCGAAAGTGGATTGAATGTCCCTTAATGGCGATTCCAACACCTTATCTTCTAACATCCTAAACGCGTTTAAATCCTTTTCTTTGAATAGTTCTTTTCTGTCTTTTTCCGATATCTCAAACCTCTTATAAAGGTATGACCAAAGTTCTTTAACCCCATAAGATCCGTTTTTCCATCCTCTTGTTTCAATATACATCTCTGATAGCCCTTTAACGTAATCTTTGATCCGTTTTCTTCTTGCATCATCGGAGTAATCCATCAACATATCGGGATATTCAAGGAGCCCTCTTCCAATCATGATTGCTTTAACGAACGGAAATCTATTACCGATGTAGGCTATATCGTCTTCATTCTTAATCTCTCCATTATAGACGAGTGGAATGTTTGTTCTCTTATCTAGACCCTCGAATATATCGATATGAATTGGGCCAGAATATCCTTCTTTTGCGCATCTAGGATGAATAATCAATTCTTTCAAAGGGTATTTGTTATAAACATCCAATATTGCTTGAAACTCATTTGGGTCTGACCAACCGATTCTGGTTTTAACCGATATGGGCAGTGGGCTTCCTTCAACAACGCCTTTTAGATAGGCGTCAAGCCTAGGGAGGTTTCTTAATATGCCCGACCCTTTTTCCTTCGCGGTAACTGTACCAACTGGACATCCAAAGTTTAAATTAACCTCTTTATAGCCCAAATCCTTTAATCTATTAATCAAAATTAAAGTGGCGTTTACATCATTAGAGATAATCTGAGGCACGATTTCCTTATTGATTTGGTTATTCTCCGGGAGGATATCTCTTTCGCATTTGGAAATAAGCCTTCCGTCTCCCATAGGAGACAAGAAAGGGATGTAGTAGCGGTCTACTCCTGAGAAGTGATTATCAAATGCATTTCTCAAAGTGTAGAGGGTGACGCTTTCGAGGGGCGCAAAATAAATTTTCATGCGAGTATTGTATCATTATCGATAAATTAAAGGTCCGATTTTCTTCGGACCATCAATTATTTGATTTTTTCAAATGTTCTACCTAATGGTAAGAACATGAATTTTGCAATTCTCCAATATATTTTCCCGAAAGGAATTCCAACGATTGTGATTGTCAATAATAAAGCATATATAGCGTAAGCGATGAAAAACTCCCACCCAGCGAAGATCGCCCACAAAACATTGAGAACCGTCTTGAATCCCGAGGGTTTGGTGAATGCCGTATCCTTGCCGAAAGGCCAGAAAACAAAGAATGCCAACTTAAAATATTGGATGCCAACTGGAATGAAGATAATGGTGCAACAGCAAATTACGCCAACCATAAGCATTGCAACACCCCATTCAGCGCCACCCAATATAAGCCATAAAACATTGCCAATTGCTCTTCCGATTGCATTCTTTCTATTGGCTACGGCGATGATTATCAACACAAGGATTGCAATTCCAACAACTATTCCAACGATGCCGCTTGGCCCGATTGAGGCGAAAAAGTTAACGACGCTATTCCATAAATTTTTAAAGAAATCTCCTGCTTTTTCCCAAAATGTCATACAGCACCTCCTAACCTCATGGTCCAATCTGCCACATTATATTAATTCCAAACGACCACTTTCTTAAGTTTTATATACATGTAAGCGTTTTATATTCACTGGGACGCTAATTGGCGTTTTTATTGATTGAAATAATTTCAACTAGTGATATTTTGAAA
>CAVIJK010000036.1:10088-15525 GCA_963643345.1 bacterium
ATTCATGAAAAATAAATTAATTATTTTTGGAATTGCTGCAGCCATGCTCGTTAGCTGCGGGATGACTTCAACAGCTGATTCGTCCGGAACGGCGGAGATGGTCGATTACAATTTCACAATCACAAACACGATGAGCAACGGCATCAAAGGCTTGTGCCTTGGTCTTGATGGAGAAAAAGACGTTAAGACAAATTACAAGGGCAAAGCGACAATATCCGCGCCAAAAGATAAAGCGATGGAACTATCCATCACAAACCTCGGCGGTTATATCTTCGATGGATTCACTACAGAAGTGGGCAAATACGATTATGAATTGACGCTTCATTCTGTCCCAAATAAAGGAGAAATCCAAACAACCACCTCCATTGGAATTGGAGATAACGTTTATGATTTCACTCTTGAAAGGGATGATGGGGTTAACGTTAACTTGACCGAAGCCATGAAAGGCAAGAAAGGCGCGATAATAAATTGTTGGTATATCGATTGCCAATATTGTCAAGTGGAGTTCCCTCATCTTAACGAGGAATACCCCGCTTTGAAAGATGATTACGCTTTCTTTGCCTTGTCGCACCTCAACGACATACCGGCCATCAAAAACTACAAAGATAAGAACGGTTATGACAATCTTGATTTCTATTCTGACAATATCGGTTACATCCGTTCATTGGGAGTTTCGGGATTCCCTACGACAATCTTGATTAATCCGGAAGGATTGATAGTTGCCGAAGAAAGCGAATGTTTCACCAATGGCGCTTTCACAAAATTCGTTACCACAAATTTAAAATAAAAATAGGAGATATCTTTATGAAGAAAAAGAATTCAGCAATGCTATTCCTTGGACTTGCATCCGTCATCACGCTTGTTGCCTGCGGCGGGAATAATCAAGGAAAGGATAGTTCAAATTCGGAACAGATTTGGACTTCAGACGCTTTCAAGAATTATCTGACCAAAGCATCTAGAAGCGATAACTACATCATCAATGTTAACGATGGTGGCGAGGTTATCTATCACTACAATAACAAGATTGATTACCATGTTTATGGGTCTTACATGAAAGGTGATGAATCCGATCACGGATATGTCGTTAATGGGGAGCAAGGACTTTATAAGTTCACCATAGGCGAGGACGATTCCCTCATTATGGGAGAAGTTGCCTCATCAAACCCGGCAATCGGACTTGATTATGTTTCAATTACCGCAACATCTTTAATTGGCGACCAAGGAGACTGGGATAGGGATCCAGGCGACCCACTTAAATGGTATTGCGAAGACTCCGCCATGCTCAAAGCTGCAGCAAGCGCAATGCACTCCGAAGACATGGATATATACGCCGACCGTTTAACGCTAGTATTTGATGATACCGTTCCAGATACCGCAACCATTACATTGCCTTTTGAAGTTTATGGAACTACCATCACCGAATCAATTGTCATCGGAAACTTCGGTGAAGCAAAGAATCAAGTTCTTGAAGATTATTCCAAGAATCCAAAGACGATTGAGAAATTCTCTTTGTCGGTTGAGGATAAGGTAAATATGCTTCACTCCGGCGGAGAACTCTTCCCTGTTGATTCATTTACTTATGCCGTTTCCTCGAGATACTATTCGCAATACGATGAATTCCAAATCTGGGATCTTGCATCTGGGGATAACACGGAATATTGGACGGAATATCTAACAAGTAACGGTTGGGTGGAAGATGAAGAAAGCAAAGATGATGAGTTCGATGGCGGATACCGTTATCGTTCGTATCACAAAGAAGAACGCGATGAGAACGGTAAAGTTAAAAACTTTTACACCGTCTCAACCAGATGGACAAATTCTGAGTATTTAGCGAATGTTTACGGATCCAGTTATGCCGGCGAAATCTATTGGAAAGGCCTTTTCATGTGGGATGTTTATGTCGATATCTATTATGATAACGATGAACTCAACGGCATGATCGCCAATTACGGATTCCTTTCATTTGAACCGACCTCAAATCCGACATCCATCACCGTTCAAAATTTAACTGAATATTACAGGAAGAACGGAAATGACGCTCAGAATTTCTACTATGTTTGTTATAACTTTGCAACAACGGAGGATGCCGCGGCTGCAAGGGAAGCTTATAACGATAAATATGTGGATTCGGATTGGACGGATTTCACAGGCGATGGAACAAGTGGATATTACTACATGAAGAGGTTCATCAAAGAAGGAAGAGAAAATCGAGTTTATATGTTCATTGATTCAGACGAACCAACGAAACTTTATGTCGAATATCTTTCTTTGAACTGGACTTATTATACGGCGCAAAGCTTATCCGACCATTGGAAACAGTTCGCATACACAAAATGCAACATATCAATGCCGGCCTTCAATTTTGTCGATGGCGTTGAGAGCCTAGAACATAATGATTTCACGCTTGTTAACCAAACGATATATGGCGATGACGTTTATGCTTACGAGAACTGCGTGTTCTTTATGGGGACTTACATGAACGCATATAACGCAGCTGTAGGTTATGAGCGGTTGCTCATCAATGCTGGTTTTACTTCTAGATCTGTTGACGGAAAGATTTACACAATTAAAGAGGATGGACTTGCTGAATACACGAAACTATCCGATGGCGGTGTGTATACTCTTGATGTCGACATTCAGGTTGGCAATGCTCAATCAGATTATTTCACGGTTTATTTCTCACTTTATAAGACGGGGGCAAAAGACTAAAAAATAACCAGTAAAACGATAAACGGGACCAAGTTCCCGTTTTTTCTTTTTTTGATTTTACAGGAAAAGGCAATCAACTTATTTGGCCGGGTTTATATTCTCTTGAACGATTATCTGAGAAATATAGATGGTTTTTGTTAAAGGCAAAATCGGCATTAGTGGAGGTGGACTTTTTAAATGATTAACAATTGTATCTACAATGTTGATTCATTAAAAACTTTCGATTAAATCAACCTTTTTGTTAAAGATAATTTTATTTCAGGAGAACATAAGAAAAGCCTCGTTATTGGCGAGGCTCTATTTTTTTCGGAAGACTAATTGCCTAGTGTATATGTTTTATTGGACGCTGTTGTGATTGTCATTGTTGACCAATCGCTTGACACTGTAATTGTTTTGAAGATTTCATCTGTAGCCATTTCGTCTTTTCTTGTCGTGATTAAACTATCCTCATCATTAAATACCCAATCTGCGTCTATTCTATATCCGCCATCGGTTAATGGAGAAAGTGTCCATTCGTTCGTTGCCGTGTAGATGTATGTGTCGTAGTTATTGTAGTAACCACCAACGTCCTCGTCGTCGACCCAAACCGCTTTGCGTAGATCCTTGAATGTCAGGTTAAGACCATCTTCGTTCGTTTCGAAGTCGTATGTTACAAAGTTAGAAACATCTTCAACTTTTGAATATGAGTTTCCGTAGGTGAAACGACGGTTGGTAAGCCTCGCTTTTGGAGTATCCACGCTGCATTCGGAATTGGATGAGTATTGGTCATAATTAGAATTGATGATTGGAAGACCGCGTGACGATAATCCTAGGGAAGGCGTTTTCCAATCCTCGTTGTTCAAATCATCTCCGGAAACTAGCGTTAATTCGAATTCACTTGTTTCGCTATTGTATTCGTATGAGTATGTGTTTGTGTGTTTAACATAGGTCGTTTTGCCGGCATCACTATCGTAAGAGTAATCCGAAAGACCATCCATTATCGTGACGTTTCCGGTCGTGCCTGTAGCTGTAGTTGGGTCGAATGAAATTTCGAATTTAATTCCGCTATAGCTTGTTGAGACGTATTTATTCGCAACAACATCGCTTAAAGAAGGGGCTTCAGTGACAGTTAAAGTATAGGTTGCTTTGATTCCGTCTGGGAAATCTACGTTAGAAAGATTGAACTGATAAGTGCCTGGCATACTTGCGGTAATCTTAAGGACGTTTTTTTCTGAGTAAACAGTTGGTTTGATGGTTGTCTCTTCAATCTTGACATACTCACTTGTGCACTCTGCAACCACTTTACCGCCAGTTGCTTCTGGGCTTGTTGATGCATCCAGGTAGATTGGACGGTTCACGTATGTTGATCCTGTGAAATTATACCCATCCGTTTTTCCGTTTTCAGATTCTCTTTGTGTGTATTCGCCAAGGTCATAATCGTAATTCGAGAAATTGAACGATGTTGGCTTAGCGATGTTTATAACTATTTTGAAGGTGGCTGAGTGAGAAACAGTTTTTATTTCAGCCTCGTATTCGCCCGCCGGTAAAGAAGAGACGGAGCATTCGAAAACGTCGTTGTTATAAAATGCAGAATACAAATTTTCATCGCATGCGACATCGTTTTGATAAATGGTTAATTTAGGCTTATCAATATGGAGATCTGCGGTTGTTGGCAGTATGTCTTTGAATTTGACAACAAACGAATCTTCGCTACCGCAGGAAGTTGTAACAACATAATTCTCGTCGATTACCGTTTCATCTTCGTCCGTTAAAGACCAACTTGTTGAATAATATTGCTCGATGTTGTATTCATCTTTGCTCATCTTCGTTCCGCAAGTATTTTTAACTGTGTAAACAACTGAACTGCCTTCGCCTTTAATTGTGTAAGTTCCATCGTTCTTTTTATCATAGTTATAATATGATGTGAGCGCGATAGTTGCTTCATTCAAGGCTCCATAGGAACCTAGGGTGAACTCTATTTCCGCTTTATTCAAGTGATTGGAGTATTCTGTTTCAATCTCCGTTAGGGCCGAAATTTTCCATGCGTTATTCTTCGATGCTTTGACTTCCGTACATGCTGAGTTTCTTGCGACTGCATCAATTAATGCCTCAGCGCCATAATAAGTATCGTCAAATTCAAAATCTTTCCCCGCAGTTAAGACCGCCTCATAACTTGCATTCCAGCTCTCGCCATCATCGTATGAGTAAACGCTGACTAATTCACCATTTGATAAATATTTAACGAGTCTAGTTGTGGTTGAGTACGGATCTTTGTTGATTGATTTGATCATTTGTCCGTATTGATCTTCTCCGTAGTAGAAGGTGTTTTCGTATTTGTCGCCCCATTGGTCGTAAGAAACGGATTGTTCGCTTACGAGGTTGACGTATGCTAAAGCAGAAGTTGCGGCTTCTTTATAAGTTAACGTCGTGGCCGGCGTATCTGAAGTATCGCCGGTTGTTGATGAACTAATTGTTTCTGATGTCTCCGATTCTGACTGGGTCTCTTTTGAGCTTGAAGCTGGAACATTATTTCCACAGGCCACAAGTGCCAATGTCAAAAGGGTTGATGAAGCTAAGACCAATAATTTGTTTGTTTTCATTTTTCCTCTCCTCTAAAGATTTGCTTTATTATCATTTTGCGGTGAATATTTTCAATTGTTATTTACGGTGATTGACGAAAAAACGCTTTCAACAATTTGTCTTAAAATGATTAATAGGTAATAAAAACATTTGAAAAGCTCTATATTAA
>CAVIJK010000037.1:0-15302 GCA_963643345.1 bacterium
CTTATGAATATCTACTTAAGTTTAAAGATTTAAATCCTGATAGTGAAGGAACTAAAGTAGCTATACTTAATAACTTAGTTAAAAGAGTAGAAATAGATAGAGATTATTTAAAAGTTCTTATATTTCCTGATAATGTAATAGAAAATAAGTTTGAAAAAACCTCTAAAAAACTCAGTTCAGCGTAGTGTTACGCTAGTTTCATGGGAGAGTTAAGCGTAAACTTATTAGAAAGAAATGAACGAGAAGAAGAGATATTGGAAATTAGTTAAAGACAATAAGGCAATAATCATCGCCTTATCGTTTTTAAGTTGCCTATCATCTCTGATTGTCGTCTTGTTTGCTTTTCTTTCTAAATTCTTGCTCAACAACATTGGCGGCGATTCTTTTAAATGGTTCGCCATAGCCATGGGAGGGTGCATTGTTTTTGAAGTTGCCGTTAAGCTTGGACTGAATTTTTATTATGCGGGTGCCAAAGCTAAACTTGAGAACAGGGTTCGCAAGGGTATCTTCAATTCATTCTTGAAGAATTCTTACGCCACAATCGATTCTAAATCCGGCGGGGACTGGCTCAATAGAATCACTTCCGATTCCAAAGTTATCGCAGATGGTGTCATCACCTATCTCCCGAACTTTATCTCGTTATCCTTTAGAATTGTCTTATCATTTGCGGTTTTATGCTATGTTAACTGGGTTTTTGCATTGATTCTTTTGGGTTTAGGCCTTATTGCTTATGCTGCTTCTAGAATTGTTAGACCCCACTCTAAAGCCCTGCATAAAGATTCCCAGGAAGAAGAAGGCGAAGTTCTATCATTTTATAAAGACTCCATTAACAACGCGTTCTTGCTAAAACTATTCTCTAGGTCCGATAGAATCTCTAGGCAATGCGACGCGATTCAAGATAAATACGCAAAAGCAAAAGTGAGGTTTGCTGGATTTTCAATTTTCATCAATACCGGATTCACATTCTTCATGAGGCTATCGTATTTAGGCGCCATAATCTATGCTTCAATCCTAATTGCCAATAGTGGGGCCACAACCGGCTTTGGAGACTTGCTTGTAATGGTCCAACTCATCTCGCAGATTGAGGGACCATTCTCTTCTTTGTCAGGGCTTCTTCCAAAGTATTACCAAACCCTGGGGTCAATTGAAAGGGTCATGGAATATGAAGCGGAGCCAATAAATGACAGAACACTCATGACCAACGCCTCATCCATAACATTAGATAACGTCACATTCGGTTATGGCGCGGATAACATTATCAATAATCTATCTTTCACCATCTCTAGAGGCGACTTCGTTCTTATCGGAGGCCCATCAGGAAAGGGCAAGACAACCTTATTAAAACTGATTATGGGTGCATACTCTCCCAAGAGCGGTTCAATTAAAATCGATGGCAAAGACGCTTCAACAGTGGATGGTCTTTTTGCCTATGTTCCACAGGGAAACTATTTATTGCCAACGACAATCAAAGAGAACTTAACGCTATTCTCCAATCCGACGGATGAAGAAATCTACAAGGCATTGGAGATTGTGTGTCTTAAATCTAAAGTGGATTCCCTAAAAGACGGAATCAACACAAAACTCAATGATTTAGGCAACGGATTATCAGAAGGCGAAGGCCAACGCTTGTCTATCGCTAGAGCAATCCTATCCAATAGGGATGTCATTGTTTTAGACGAATGCACATCAGCATTAGATGATGAGACCGCTAATGTGGTTTTAAATAACCTTAAGGGATTGAATAAGACAATCATCATGGTCAGTCATAAAGGCGAGACCGAGAAATATGCAACAAAGGTATTGAAACTATGATCGATAAGAATTACCAGACGATAATCAACATCATATCATCCGTCTTAAATAAGACTTCTTTAAATATGGACAACGATATAGATATAAAATCCATCTACCGCCTTTCCAAAGCCCATTCCCTTTTATCTATCGTCACCAGTGGTTTAGAACCAACTGAATACTTCAAATCATTGCCGGAAAATATCCAAAATGCCTTTTTGGGGCACAAGATGGCTTGCATCCGTAAATCAATAAGTTTTGACTGCGAAAGGGGCCAAATCCTTCAGAAGATGGATGAGTTGCATATCTCCTATTTGCCGTTAAAAGGCGTTATCCTCAATAAATTATATCCGGAGCCTGGAATGAGGGAATTCGCAGATAACGATATCTGGTATGACAAAGCCTGCCAAAAACAGGTGATTCAAATCTTTAAAGATAGGGGATACGAGGTTGAATCGGTCAACAAATGCCACCATGACGAGTTCATGAAGAAACCGTTCTATAACTTCGAAATGCATAGAACCCTTATCGACAACGATAGAGCGTTTAGAAAACTTTATAATTATTATAACGACAGCCTTAAAACCTTAATGATTTTGGATGAGGGCAGTGAATACGCCCATCATTTGAATGACAATGATTTCTATATATATCAGATCGTTCATGGCTATAAGCATTTCGCTCATTCCGGAAACGGACTGCGTTTTGTGATGGATATCTATAGATACAACCAGCTTAAAGGCGAATCGTTGGATTGGACTTATATCAAAAACGAATTATCCAAAATGGATTTGGTGGCATTTGAAGAAATGATAAGGAATTTATCTATTGCAGTCTTCACCAATGTTGCATTGACTGATGAGCAGGATAGAGAGCTCAATTATATGCTTGGCTCAGGAACGTATGGCACGATGGAGAACGCTGTCCACAACAGGATGGGAGAAGCGAGCGGTTCTAGAATCAAATTCATTTGGCGCAGGCTTTACCCAGGCTGGCAGTGGTGTAAGAAATACCACCCATTCTTCGCCTATACGATTATCTTTATGCCTTTATTGATAATAGGGCGTATCTTCGAGGCTTTGTTCGTTAAACGCGATAAGGCATTCAAAGAGTTGGAGTTATCAAAGAAAGATGAGAAGGATGCTTAATTTGCGCCCTTTTTTTGTTTGAGCCGGCGTGTTACGGCTAGCGAGTGAAAACTCCAGAAAATCGGGGAATTCCGCGAAGCTTACAACTTTTAGCGATTGTTATCCAGAGGGCAAAGTGGAGAAACGTCCCCAACATATCTATGATTTAAACCGAATAATCAAGGATGATGAATTAGATAACTTCCTATTTGAACTGTCAGATAAAGCCCGAAGCCTTTGTCCGTAGTCTGCCGCATGTCCTTCCGTAAAAGAAGGCGCCTTTTTCGTTTGTCATAATTCGTATCGAATGAATTATAATATACGCATATGATAAAGATTGCGGCAGTGGAGGATAACATCGATGAGCAAAAATGCTTATCGGAATGTTTGGCATACACAGGAAAAGAAAAAGAGCTCGAGATTGAAACGGATTACTTTGGGGATTCGACAAGCCTCCTAACTGTTTACGAAAAAGGCAAATATGACCTTTTGCTTTTAGACATTGAGCTGCCGGATATGAATGGCATCGATTTGGCACATAAAATCAGGGATGTGGATCCGGATGTTGTCATCATTTTCGTCACTAACATGGTCAATTTTGCAATCAAAGGATATGAGGTGGAGGCTAAAGACTATGTCGTTAAGCCGATAAATGAGCAGTCTTTTTGTTTAAGAATAGGCAGAGCCCTAAAATCCATCATCAGGAACCCTGAGACTAAATTGGAGCTTGTTGATTCTAGTGGCGTTCATCGATTCGTAAATATTAGGGATATCAAATACGTCGAGGTTGTTGGCCATTATGTTACTTATCATGCGATAAACGAGGATTATCAGGAATACATCACCATGAAAGAAGTGGAAAAACGCCTCAAATCCAACCTATTTAAGCGTTGCAACAGATGTTATTTGGTCAATCTTGCCCAAGTTACAGGCGTTGTTGATGATTGCTGTTTGGTTGGAAATGACAAACTCATCATATCTAGAGGCGAGAAAAAGAATTTCATTTCCGATCTTGCCAAATATATGTCGGGGGGTCTTGAGTAATGCTGAATCTTGGTAATTTCTTTTTCGTCCTAGAAATACTGCTTGCCGAATTGTCACTTCTATTTTTCTATCCCAAAAAGAAACACTTCTGGATTATTTATCCAATCGCATTTGCACTCTGTTGCGGAATCGCATTAGTCGTCCCCAGCATAGATTCTTGGAGAAGCAGCCAGATATACATATTTTTTAAATATTTAATTTTATTTGGCATGACAGTTGGTGCGATGTTCTTCTGTTTTAAGACCCCTTTCATCAATCTTTTGAGCGCTTGTGGAGCGGGATATGCTCTCCAACACATCGGAAACAAGACGGTCGGCCTCCTTATGTTGACCGGACTCTTATCCAACGTAACCGATACTTTGACAAGGATGCATTGGATCGAGCTTTTTGTAATGCCGCTCGTGTTTGTTCTGGCTATTTTGTTTCTTGGCATTCCTGCGAAGAAAAATCAATATTACAAAAATAGGGAATTGATATTCATCATCCCTCCTCTTTTGACTTTGTTTGTGTGTCTTGTTTTAACGAGGTTTGCATCGCTTGATGAACGACAATATTCCCTCTCAACTTGTTGTTACGCCATCACTTGCTGTGTTCTGTGTTTGTTCTTTCAATATCATGTCCACAGCAATGTCACCCTAAAAAAAGAGAAGAGAGATATGGCTCTCCTTTATATGAAGAACAAAGAGCAATACGAGATGAAGAAAAAAGACATAGAGCTCCTCAACATCAAATATCACGACATGAAGAAGAGGCTCAAAGAGATAGAATCTTTGACTCCAGATGAGATTTCCTCAATCAAACAAATCGTTAAGGTTTATGCCACCCATTTCAAAACTGGCTCCGAAGTTCTTGATACCATTTTGACCGATAAGACCTCCAAACTTACCGATAGCGGCGTAGAAATCACATTCATGGGAGATGCTTCCTCGCTCAATGTCATAAGCGTTGGAGACTGTTATTCTTTATTTGAAAATATTTTGGATAATGCGCTTGAAGCGGTTTCCAAATTCGAGGACAAAAACAAGAAGACCATCGGACTTCAGGTTAGTAAGAGAGGAGACCTAACGGTAATAAATTGCTATAACTATTATGTTGGCGAAATCAAGATGGTCAATGGGCTTCCTGAGACAACTAAAGTTGAGGAAGTTGGATTCCATGGGTATGGAATGAAATCCATCAAAATCATTGCAGAAAAGTATTCTGGCGGTTTGAATATCTCCACTGAAAGTGGGGTGTTTGATCTCTCGATTTACCTCATGACACACTGATTACGGAATATTCTACAAAAGGCGCAATTCGTTCTATTTGCGCCTTTTTTGTTCGCTTTCTCCTTTAAATTATATCCACAACGAAAAACCATATAGGAGGAGTTTAATGAACAAACTTAAAGGTTTTATTTCGGATAAGAGCTACGGCTTCTATGTCACGTTGGTCGCGATTCTTTTCACATTGGCAACCGCCATTGTGTATGTCGTCGGCTATGGCAAGGACTTAGACATGAGCTGGTTGGCTTTTGCCCTTTTACTCGTCGGTGCGTTACTTAATTGCGTACTGATCGCCCTGAAACAGAATTTCTGGGGCACAATTGCGATGGCATTAGCAGACTTTGGTGCGCTATTGATCTTCGTGTACAAAATCTATTTCTATGTTTCCGTGGTCGCTTACGGAATCAATGGCACGGCCTTCTCACCTGCCTTCACATCTAGCTCAACAATGCTTGTCCTTGCCTTAATCATCAGCGTTGTAGCAACTTTCACTAAACAAAGAAAGGAGTCAAAGTAAGCATGAAACGAATAGTAATCAAAAAAACACAACAGGCTCTTTTGACATTCGCCGTCCTTGGGCTTGGAATTGCCGGAACAGGCACGAAAATCGCCATGGAAAATTCTGAGGTCATCTCTTCGGCCTTGGGTTCAAAGACATTTAAACTTGTCGAAACTGGCGATTCAAAAGTTGACACCGAATATTTCAAATCAGACTTCAAAAATGTTGGAGAAGTTCTTGAAAACGGTTCAAAGGCATCCGAGGAATGTATGGCGGAGGGTGCAGTTCTTTTAAAGAATGAGAATAAAGCATTGCCTCTTGCCTCTAAAGCCAAGATTTCTATTTTCGGAACAGCCTCAGCTGATCCGGTCTATGGCGGTACGGGCTCAGGAAACGTCGATACCACAAAAGCGGTCTCATTTGAAAAAGCGTTCACCGACTCTACAGACTTCGAAATCAATCCAACATTGTTGGAGAAATATAAAGGTGATTGGTTCACAAAACCTGCCGGAGGAGGATGGCCGCCTCATTATGAAGACTATGATCCAAATGTTCACTTCCGCAGATTTGACTCATTCTTTTTCGATGGAACCGGAAACAAATACATCGGTGAAGTTCCTTGGGAAAAGGTCAATACAGAAGCGGGATCAACATTCTCGCAGTATGGCGATGCCGCAGTTTACGTTATCGCCCGTGTTGGCGGAGAAGGAACAGACTCACGTCAGGGTTCCCGCTCATTCCGTTTGGATGCGCCTGATGGCAGAGACGGAGACTATCTAAAACTAAATCAAAAAGAACTTGATACAGTCAGAGCACTCTCGGATCTCCGCAAAAACGGAACATTTAAGAAATTCATCGTTATTTTAAACGGCGCAATCGTCCCACAGGTTGAATTCTTGAAAGATTCGGACCTTGCCATCGACTCATGTTTATGGGTTGGCGGCCTTGGACAAAATGGTGCAACAGCGGTGGCTAAGATCTTAACTGGCGATGTCAATCCATCAGGCAAGACCACAGACACACTCTTCGTTGATAACAAGATGAACCCTGTCAACGTTAACTTCGGCCCATTCCAATTCACCAATTCGGAAGACTTCGAAAGTTACAAGATTCCTCTACATCAAGGAAATAACGATGTTTTGCGTCCAGCCCACACAACCTACACCGTCTATCAGGAAGGTATGTATCTTGGCTATCGTTATACCGAAACAAGATATGAAGACTATGTGACAGGAAGAGCAAAAGCGGGTGATTTCGACTATGACAAGGTTGTTGGATATCCATTCGGATTCGGACTCTCTTACACGACATTTGATTATTCAAACATGTCAGTCAAGAAAAACGGCAAGAAATACACGCTCACTCTCACCGTTAAGAACACCGGTGATGTTGCAGGAAAAGAAGCCGTTGAAATCTACGTTTCCAAACCATATGAGGATTATGCTAAGCAACATAACATTCAGGTCCCATCTGTTGAACTTGTAGACTATGCCAAGACAGGTGTCATTGAGCCAGGAAAATCTGAGACAGTC
Organism: bacterium; assembly: GCA_963643345.1. GTDB lineage: Bacteria > Bacillota_I > Bacilli_A > RFN20 > CAG-826 > UBA4951. The sequence continues at coordinate 7,259 of CAVIJK010000037.1, forward strand.
ACAATTGACGTTGATTCAAAATTCTTCGCTTCATATGATGCAGAAGGTGCTAAGACATACATCACAATGGATGGCAAGTACTATTTAACAGCTGCTAAGTCATCACATGACGCTATCAATAATATCCTCGCTAAGAAAGGTGTTTCGTCTGATAGAATTACCGGCAATGCTGGTGATGCTGAGGATGTCTACGCATTTGATATGGGATATGATGATTACACATATTCCGTTTCTGAAGCTACTGGAACGCAGATTCATAACCTCTTCGATTTCGTTGATATAAATAAGTATTCAGGAAAAGGTGATAACCACGTTGATTATTATTCTAGAGACAACTGGGAAGCTGTCTCCTTGGATCTCGAGAATGGTTACGCTAAATTAAAATTAACCAAGCAAATGGCGGATGAAATGCTTGACCAGACCCCACATGGTTCATCTGAATACGGAATGGAAGCCCGCAAACTCCCAACCGATGAAGAATATTACAAGAACCATGAAGAGGATTACTCAAGAGACTATCCAACATATGGAGCTAACCGTCTTTCTAAAGACGAATGCTCAATTAACCTTGTCTCTATGATGAAGAATGAGCAAGGCGAGGAAATCCCATTATCCGATAAGGCTTGGGATACATTCATGGATCAGCTCACCTGGGAGGAAGAGTTGACCCTCATCACATCAGGACAACATTTAACCGCTGCTCTCCCATCTATTGCCAAGCCAAAACTCTTCGATGAAAATGGACCTAACGGCTTCTGCCAGCAGTTCATCAAGTCAACGAATGGCCTTGCGTACAAGACGGAATATGCAGCGGGGCATATCGGAGAAGATGGCCAGCCAACTTCTGATGTTGATCCTAACGCTCTTTTGAAGACAAGCGCTATGCCAACAAACGGCATTATCGCAGGCACTTGGAATAGAGAACTCGCCAAGAAAGCCGGTGAGGCTATCGGAGAAGATGGCTTATGGTCGGGCATGTCAGGTTTGTATGGAGTTGGTAACAACATCCATAGAACCCAGTATCAGGGCCGTGCTGCTGAATATTATTCAGAAGACGGATTCTTAACCGGCATGGCTGCCGCTTATGAATCAATGGGCATCGAATCAAAAGGTGTTCACGTCTACAACAAGCACTGCGCTTTAAATGAAGGTGAAGACACTAGACACGGTCTTGCGACTTGGGCAACAGAGCAATCCGTCCGTGAAATCTATTTAAGAGCCTTCGAGCTTCCTATCACAATCGGCGGTGCTTATAACGTCATGGCCTCCCTCAATAGACTTGGAACAATCTCTGCTCCAGGATGCGAGGCACTTGGTGAAGATTATCTCCGCGGTGAATGTGGCATGAAGGGCTTAATCGTCACTGATATGTACACAGACATGACAGGTTATCGTACAATCGCCCCATATTTCGAAGAGACATATGGAGTCTATTATGGTGGATGCGATATCCCAGATGGCAACAACATCAAACTTCCAAAAGAGACCGGCGATAGATGCACAATGTTCGATGACTACGCTCCAGATGCAAACGGCAAGGGAGATTACGCTAGAATGGCGTGGAAGGTGAGAGAAGCGGCAAAGAGAGTTTGCTACGCTGCTGTCCATTCCAACGCAATGAACGGCATTTCCCCAACAACTAAAGTTGTTCCGCTTACTCCAGGATGGCAAAAAGCCTTGATTGCAATCGACGTCTCGTTTGGCGCGTTGCTCCTTGGCGCAGCCGCTTGGGCAGTTGTAGATTTCGTTCTCAACAAGAAACACGCCTAAAATGAGTTAACCCCTTGTGTATCTCCTTTACATCAAGGGGTTTTCTTATGGGTAAATGCGATACAAAAAAACAGGCCTTTTTGGACCTGTTTTTGAGTTAAGCCTTGACTAATTCCTTAACTATCTCCAGCATCTTGGTAAAGTCTTTAAGCGACAAATATTCAAATCTTCCGTGGTGGTTATAGCTTCCGGTTCCAAGATTTGGAGTAGGACAGCCCAAGAATGAGAAGGTTGCGCCGTCCGTTCCGCCCCTAACTGGCTTGTGGATTGGGGCGATACCTAACTTATGGTAAACCGCTAAGGCATGATCAACCGCGCGTGGATCTTTCTTTAAGACCTCACCCATGTTTCTATAGTCATCGCCGATGGACAATGTGAATTTGCATTTAGGATACTTCTTCATCATTAAATCTTTGGCGACGATGAATTCCGCCTTCTGGGCTTCGAGTTTGGCGGCATCGTGGTTTCTGATGATGTAGGTGGATGTTACTTCGGCATTAGTTCCTTCGATTCCGTTCCAGTGGTTGAATCCTTCATAACCATCAGTCAATTCAGGTTTCTCATTCTGGTTGAGAAGCGAGTCGAATTCATACGCGAGAGGAATCGCATTAATCATTTTTCCCTTTGCCTCGCCTGGATGGATAGAAATCCCTTCAATCTTCAAAACTGCATGCGCTGCATTGAATGTCTCAATATCAATGCATTCCGGGAAATCGCCATCTATTGTATAGGCCCATTCTGCACCGAATTTCTTAGCGTCGAAATGCTCAGGACCTCTTCCGATCTCTTCGTCTGGAGTGAAAAGGATGGCGATTGGATGATGTTTTTCTTCTGGGTGTGCAACATAGTAGGCGATTGTTGACATGATAATGGCAACTCCGGCCTTATCATCTGCGCCAAGCAATGTATCTCCGGATGTTGTGACTAATGTGTCACCGATATGTTTTGCTAAATTAGGAAACTCAGCAGGGGACATCGAATATTCGTCATTGAGTTTGATGACCCCGCCATCATAGTTCTCGTGAATCTGAGGTTTGACGTTTGTGCCTGTCACCTCTAGCGCGGTGTCAACGTGAGAATTCAGGCCAATTGTTGGCAATGATTCATCGCCTGGCAGGAAAGAATATACCCTTCCATATTCATCTAATTCCGCTTTTAAACCCATTTCTTCGAGTTCATCAACGAGCATCCTTGATAAATCTAACTCTTTTTCTGCTGATGGGGTGGTTTCGCTATTTTCATCTGACTGCGTATCCACTTTTACATAGCGGATGAATCTCTCTAAAGCATCTAACATAAGATACCTCCTGTATTAGCATGTTATTATAGACCAATATCCTAAAAGTTATAATCCATATGAATGCCAAAAATAATGACAAACCACCTTTGAATGATTAAGTCAGACCAATAGACGAGCCGGTTAGACTATCTTGTCTTTTGCCAGACATTTATTCTACAAACTGTCTAGAACGTTTATAAACGTTTTAATGGCTTTTTCATTTGCAGTGTCCTATATTTATCGCCATGAGCAATATCATTGTAAAAGAACTTAAGAAAATATATAACGAAGGTCAGAACAACGAGGTTCAGGCCCTCAAAGGCGTTGATTTTGAACTAAAAGAAGGCGAATTCGTCGTGATTTTAGGCGCATCAGGTGCCGGAAAATCAACCCTGCTAAATATTCTTGGCGGCATGGACAACGCATCTTATGGGATGTACGAGGTCGACGGCAAAGACATCGCCAAATATAACGCAAAACAATTGTCTGAATTCAGACGTACTGAAGTCGGATTTGTTTTTCAGTTTTATAACCTCATGCCAAACTTGAGCGCTTTAGAGAATGTTCAGCTTGCTGCGGCAGTGGCCAAAGAACCATTCGATCCGAAACAAGTCCTGATTGATGTTGGGCTGGAGCATAGACTCAATAATTTCCCATCTCAGTTATCTGGTGGAGAACAGCAAAGAGTCTCGATTGCGCGTGCGATCGTTAAGAATCCACGGTTGCTTTTGTGCGATGAACCTACTGGCGCTCTTGATTCAAAAACCGGAGCCTCAATCATAAAACTTCTTTACGAGGTCGCTGAGAAATACAAGAAAACTGTCATCATCGTCACTCATAATGCCACGATTGCTAACTGTGCCGAACGCTTGATTAGAATATCTGATGGCGGAATAGTTGAGAATACTGTCAACACGAATAGAGTTAAACCGGAGGACATCGTCTGGTGATGAAGAAGAAAGGAAATCTCTTGTCTTTATTCTTCAAGATGATTCTTAGGGAATTTAAAGCCCACTGGGCACAGTTCCTCGCAATCATCGCAATAGGCGGCATAGCCGTCACTCTTTTCGTTGGCCTTTTAGCCAATGCCGAATCCTTTAAGAATCAGGTTGACACAATGTATGAGATGGGGAATCTTGCAGACATATGGGTCACAACCTCAGAATACGATAAAAACGACTTATCAAATATCAAAGCCATTGTGGGTAATGATGGGGCGGTGGAAACGCGTTTTGATTTGCCATCCCAAGCCTCCGCTAGACCAATCTATGCAATCATTTCGGATACGATGCCAACTATCTCTAAACCATCTGCGATTACCAAACAATCCGCTATTCAAACGGATGATTATTTCTGCATTGTGGATACGGCTTTGGAGTCCGATGAGGAATCCGAATCATTAACAAATTTTCGTCTTGGCGGATCTCTAAGTATTTCGGTGGACATATCTTCCTACATCAAAGAGCAATACATTTCTTATATGGACCCATATGTAAAAGAAGGCGGCAAGAATCTTTTCAGAGACGATAAAATCACGATTCCCACCACAATCACCGCATTCATGCAACATCCTGAGAATATTGAGAAATCGTCTTATAATTCCTCAACCGTTTTGGTCTCAGACAAGATGTTCTATGAAGGTTTGAACAGCGTGTTGAGTTATAACTTCACAGACGAAGGAAGAGAGCTCGTTTATGGCATCTTATACGATGCAATGACATGGGGCGATGGCGGACTTGAACACGCAGGAACATTTGTTACGCCAAATCAATATTTAATTAAAGTAACAGACTCCGCAAAAAGCGAAAAAATCCAGCAAAAGCTCAGTGAATATTTTTCAAACAAACGCAGAAACAATCTCGCATTGCTCGCAGATAGAGAAACGATGCCATTTTTTGCAACCATCAACAATGATGAGAAACAGGCTGTTTCGTTCTGTTATGTGTTCCCATTCGTTTTCTTCTTTGTCGGCGTTCTAGTAATACTTACGACAATCTCCCAACTTGTCGTAAAAGAAAGAACTCAGATAGGTACGATGAAAGCTCTGGGTTTATCTAACTCCGCAATATACGGTTACTATATATTCTTAACCTTATTCCTCGTTGGTATAGGCACATTGATCGGTGAGATAATTGGCCCGATTCTTTTGCCTTGGATCATGGCGCATAAATACGCGATTATCTATACATTGCCCGCCATGAAATATACCTTCCCGGTTTTAGCGGGAATCCTCACTCCGATCGGATTTGGCGCAGTTTCCGCTTTGGTGACGCTTTACATGTGTCACAAAGAAGTGAAACTCAAGCCAGTTGAGTCGATGAGGCCGATACCTCCTAAATACAAAGCCCTAGTTAAGAATAGTAAGAAAGAGGGGACGATCCTTTTATCAACTAAGATGGCCTTTAGAAACATACGCAAAGATTTGGTTAAGTCCTTTATGGTCATCGCCGGCGTTATGGGTTGCACGGCCTTATTGACTTGCGGTTTTGGAATTGATGATACGGTTGATTATGGCGTTGACCATGATATGTCGATGGTTAACTCGTGGAGCATCTGTTTCAATTTCTCCTCTAGCAAGACTGCTCAAGATATCATCGAAGACTATTCAAAACTCGAGGGTGTAGAAAAGATTGAGCCTTACTCTCAGGCGATGTCCACAATTTATTTAGATGGCGGCCCTCAAGCCTCCTCATATGTCTATACGTTATCTAAGGATGCCGACTCATATTTTCACGTTGAATTCGATATAGATAAAGTCGCCATATCTCAAAAGGTGGCCAGAAATACCGGCGCTAAAGCGGGGGATACAATCTTTTTCACCGTTGGAAATAAGACATATTCAGCTGAGATTGGCGTGGTTTATGATGCTTTTGTGTATCACGGAATCGTTGTTCACGCTGACTCGGGGTTAATAGGCGATGCCTCCAAAATTACGTATGGCGGCGTGTGGATTGGCGTTAAAGATGGCGTTGATTCAGAGAAAGTCAAATCGGATGCTCTATCCAAATTCGCCTATATTCAAAAGGCTCAAAGCCGAGCGGATTGGGATTCATACATCCAAAGCGTGCTATCCGGTGTCACTTTGATGACCGGAGCGGTTAAGGTATTCGCGATCCTTTTGGCGCTGGTGGTTCTTTATAACTTAGCTCTTATGAATTTCAACGATCGTATGAGGGATATTGCAACATTAAAAGTCTTAGGGTTCACTAAACTCGAAATCGCTTTATCGCTTTTAATCGAAACCATGACACTAACCTCAATTGGCGTGGCTATTGGATTGTGTTTAGGCTATCCGTTCTTGCTCGCGGTTCTAAAGACCAATATAGTTGAACTGGTTGAATACATCTTTAACATTAAGGCTTTATCTTATGTTATCTCGTTTGTGTTAACGTTTGTCGTGGCACTTGTGGTTAACGTTTGGCTCACATCTAGAACCGGCAAAGTCAAGATGGTTGAGTCCTTAAAATCGGTCGAATAAAGCAAAATTGCATAATACCAATAATAAATGGAGGTTTAATCGCCTCCATTTTGGTTACAAAGTTTGTTTTGCGACATAGAAATCCAGGAATGTTTTTAGCAAATAATCGTGTTTTGCAGCCATTTTCTCACTCTTCCAAGTGTAAGTGGTACCTTCTCCCGTGTCTATTTCGTTCACCTCGTCCTCGCCAAGTTTTAATCCTTTTAAGACAACGTCTTCCTTATTTAAGCCGTCCAAATGGGCTAAATTGTTGATTCTATCTTCAGAGTAGAATGATTCTTTTACCTGATATCCTTCACTTGTTTTCTCAACGGTGTCATTGAAGTATATAGCTGCATCAAATATTGCGGTGGATCTATCTTCTCCTTCCATCATATTTGGATTGTATCTATAGAATGATGGAGTGTATCCAACCCCGTATCCATATTCTTCGTTCCCTTCAAATGACATACCCATGGAGTTTTTCCAGGCTGACCATTGTTCTGAATCTAGAACACCATCTTTCCATCTGATGCCTTCGACGTCAGCATCAATAACATAAGAAGTGTTCAAATCTGCTGCGTTGTATTCTTTTAGGAAACGGGAATTTAGGTATGAACAATCCCCACATGACTCCCTGTCTACATATAACGTAAAGTCAGAATCACCCGCAAAGAGTCCATCTAATTGCTTAGGTGTAACAAATAGCATGTTGGATATATGTGCGTTTTCTTCCATCCATGCGGTGAACGTGTCTACGTCACTTGTGAATTTGTCGTTTGAATCGGATGAATTTTTCTGAGCTTTGACAACTCCGTCTCTAAAGATTGCAACAGTCTCGTTCCCTGAGGAAAGTTTTAGTCCAAATTTCTCATCTGAGGATTCAAGATCGCTCATATGGATGCCATAGAATAGCGCATTGGTATTCTTCATGTACTTGCGGAGTGTTGATTGGAAAGAAACCCAACAAGTGCAGTCATTCAGCGGCTCATAAACGATAAGGGCAAAGTTATAACCTCTATCTACGTAGCTTTGCAGTGTAGAGAGGTTTATAACCGTAAAATTATCTTCGATATTCTTTGATTCCTGATACAGCTTTCCAAAAGTTAAGGCAGTGGGATCGGTCGTTTTTTTCTTATCACATCCGGTTAGCATAAGCGGGATGCATGTAATTGATATTAAGAGTGTAGCGATGTGTTTCTTTATCATGCCGACATATTAGGCGAAACAAATGGCCACTTCAATTCTTTTTATAAATAAATTGAGTTGTTTGTTGTTTCATAAAAAACACAATGATATAATCTCAACGCTGCATCCATAGCCAAGTGGTAAGGCAAGTGACTGCAACTCACTCACCGGCGGTTCAAATCCGTCTGGATGCTCCATCTTACCTATATAAAATATAGTTGCAAATTTAATTTTGTCGCACTATAGTTTGTAGGCTACTTCAGTCAAATGATGTAGTGGCAAATGAAATGCGCCGGTAGCTCAGCTGGATAGAGTATCAGACTACGAATCTGAGGGTCACGAGTTCGAAT
>CAVIJK010000038.1:0-15273 GCA_963643345.1 bacterium
ACCTTATCATTCCCCTTGATTAGAGCATCAATAAAGGCAAAAAGCATAAGAGCACGAATATTAAGAGGAAGAAGGCAAATAATCCTCCAAGGATACGGAAACCCCCAAAGGATGGGTGATAATGGAAATGCGAACCATGCAAATGCGAACCATGGAAACGAGGCCCATGGAAATGCGGTCCTCCGTGAGGGCCGTGAGAGTGTGGTCCTCCATGAAATCCACCATGTCTGAACATAATAGCTAACTCCTTTCCCGAGCCCCTAAGAAATAAAAACATTGGCCCGTTACTATATCGCTTGCCAATGATCTTGCTAGATTCACCTATAGGCGGATCCGTAACACCGAGCAATATGCTGTCTTGACGATGTCACGCGAGTAAGCTACTCCTCACTGCACTTTTAATATAGTATAAATAGACCGGTTGTAAAGAAAAAAATTAATTCCATTTTAAGTTTAAGACACATATGTGATTGTAGACCTCGTTTTCTTGTTTAAGAACTTGATATTATGGGTTGCATTAGATTCAACATCAAAAAAAGCCTTCCGACCGGAAGGCTATATATCCTTAAAATTATTAACAAGCTAATTCTTTGATGCGTAGCTTTTGAATATCTTCTTGTCAAATTTCTGGCGTGCTTCAGAAAGAGATTCGCCTTCTTCTAAAGCCGAGATAACTGTTGCAAACAAAGGGGCAAGATGCAAGACTTCAATCTTGTCCGATTTCTTTTCTTCAGGAAGCGGGATTGTGTCAGTGATAACAAGTTTCTCAAGGCAAGAATTATTGATGTTATCAAGAGCTTTTCCGGAAAGGATTCCGTGAGTGATAGCAGCGTAAATTTTCTTAGCGCCCAATTCTTTGAGTTTGGCAGCGGCTAAGCAGAGCGTGCCTGCAGTGTCAACGATATCATCGACAATAATGCAGTTTTTGTCCTTAACATCGCCAACGATGCCAACGAATTCAGCCTGATTTGGTTTTGGTCTTCTCTTATCGATGATGGCAAGAGGAGCGTTGAATTTCTCGGCAAGTCTGGTCGTTCTAACAACGCCGCCATGATCTGGAGAGACACAACAAATATTGTCGAGTCCAAGATCCATGAAATATTTCCAATAAAGCGGCATTGGAGAGATATCATCAACCGGGATATTGAAGAATCCCTGGATTTGAGAAACGTGCAAATCGGTGCAGACAACACGGTTTGCACCGGCTGTTGTTAAGAGGTCAGCGACTAATTTGGCGGAGATTGGCTGTCTTGGTTTAGCTTTTCTATCTTGTCTAGCATAACCATAATATGGCATAACGCATGTGATAGAACGTGCCGACGCTCTCTTTAAGGCGTCAATCGTTACGAGCGTCTCCATGAGTCGTTCATTGACCGGAGTGCAGGTTGACTGAATAATGTAAACATCATCGCCACGGCATGATTCCATAGCTTCAAAACAAACTTCTCCATCAGCAAAATGAGGGACTTTGGCTGGCATCACTTCGACATCGAGTATCTCAGCGATTTCCTGAGCCATTCCAGTATTGGCTGTTAGAGGTAAGATTTTTAATCTTTTGTTCATATTAATATCCTCTGGTCTTTTGACCTTTTATAGTCTTTTATTATATTAACTAAATGTGTTATTAGAAACTGTAAGACGGCATTTTTATCAATGAAAGCACTTACCAAAAAATTAAAAGCCCGGTTTTCCCGAGCTTTGAATCAATCTTTATAGGTTTCCTTGATGTTAATCGATGAGAAATGTTCAAGATTTGTGCCATTGACCCAAATAACGTGCGAGATATCTTCGCAATGGATGATTGAATGGAACAGTTTGTCTCTTCCGATGAACATCTTGATTACTTTATTAGGATCTTCGCATTTTGATGTAAGGGAATTCAAAACGTTGATCATATCATTGATTTCCGCGTTGGCATCTGCCTGCGCGAGCAAGACAATCGCGACATTACATTCTCTTGCGAGATTATCTAAGGCTGCCACCAAATTGTTCGTTTCTTCGATATCTTTGGCATCCCCGTATGTCGAGGCGCGGAGCAACTCAAGATAATCGATGTAAACTGAATCGATTTGATTTGCTCTCATTCTGACAATATGGCAAAGTTCATCAATGCCCACTCCTGAGCAATCGATCACGTTGATCTTGAAGAGTTCAGTCCATTTGACACCAAAATGGCTATGGAGTTTGTTATAGATGATGGATTGACAGTATTCATAAGAGAAATAAAGTACCCCTTTACCTTCTCTTAATTCCCCTGCTGCGTTATAGACGGAGATTGTTGATTTGCCTAAGCCTGATTTTCCTAAAAGCAGGCTCAAACGTCCTTTTTCAAGTTTGATGATTTCCATGTTTATTACCTATTTGTTAAACAATAATATAAACTTTTTGTTGAAGATTTTAAATATTATTTAGGATTATTGGCGTCATCCACTCATTTCGTTGTTGCCAAGAAATTAAATAGCGAATCGTTTTGTCGTTTTTGAATGTCAAGGAAGGGAAAAACCCTAAATCTCTAATGTAGGATGATTTTTACTTCTTAGTGGTTATATCCAAGACATGCGATGATGCGCCAAGCAGTTCCAATCTCTCACATGTAGCCAAGTGGTAGGCGATGAATTCTTGATATTCCTCATCACTTAAGGCGTTAATATAGATTCTCAAATAGTCTGATGGCCCGTCGCTTGCAATTATCCTGATTCTTTTTAACCCCACCGCTTCATTGTATTCGTTAATGTCTTCAAGTCTCACCATAGAATACAAATCATCGGGTTTGTTAATTACGTGGAAATCCTCAGTTAAGTCATTTTTTGACTCTAAGATATGTTTCTTCATGAAAGCGTAGGATATAACCGCATATTCGTTCATGTAATAACTAGTAAGAATCACTCCATCTGGCTTAGTGACTCTTTTGGCTTCTTGCAATGCCCTGATCTTATCCTCTTTATTCATAAGATGATAAATAGGCCCAAAGACAAGAGTGACATCAAATGAATTATCTTTAATAAAGGATAAATCTAATGCGTTGCCTTGGTGAATATCCACATTGGAATTCTTCGCTTTGAACACTTCGATATTATGAGGGACAAGTTCTACTGCAGTGACTTTGTAGCCTTCTTTATCGAAGTAAACAGAATACGCACCGGTTCCAGCACCTATATCTAGGATTGTTTTGGTTTTGTCATTATTTAAGATTTGTTCAATATATTTTATGTTGGTGATGAATTCAACATTGCCATGCCTAGTCTTAAGACGATGATCCTCGTTGAAATGGTTGTAATAATCCTCAAGCAGGCTGATTTTGGTGTTGCTTCTTTGAAAATTCATGCGGTGATTATATCATCCGGTCACGCCAATTAGAACCTTGATAGAACCTACTGGTGAGAACGGTATCCTCAATCAAGATATTTAATCGTTACGTTTTTGTAGCAAAAATGAACAAAAACAATCATACTTAATCAAAAGGCGGTCAAAAATCATGGCAAATAATGGAATTAATATGTTCGCGAATGAGCGTTTTAAACAAGTTTTGGATTATCTTAAAGAGCACAATAGAGCAACAGTTGAAGAATTATCCAAAGTACTTTATGTGTCCCCCGCAACAGTCAGGCGTGATTTGAAGGAGATGAAAAAACTAGGACTTATTCAAAGAACACACGGTGGAGCAATCGCGAATGACAACTCCGATGAAGTCAATATCTTCGTCCGCATCGAAAAGAACATGAAAGACAAGGAGGAGGCGGCCTCCCTTGCCTTAAATCGTTTGCCGCCATTCAACACAGTCTTTATAGACAATTCCTCCACCTGTCTCGTTTTAGCGGATAAAATAAACCTTCAATTTAAAACAGTCGTCACAAACGGATTCCAATTGGCCATGAAATTAGCATCCAGGAAGGATGTAACGGTCATATTCTTGGGGGGTGAGGTTAGAAACAATGCAAGTGCAACGTATGGGGCACTAGCAACTAGCATGCTCGACAAATTCCGTTTCGATTTGATGCTGATATCATGCGCTTCAGTTGGCGAGGACGGATGTTACGAAACGTCAATCGATGTTGCCGATATCAAAAGCGCAGCCTATTCTAGAAGCAACCACCACATCTTGTTGGTGGATAAGACGAAATTTAATCTAAATAGCCCATACCGAGTTAGACAACTTAACGAATTCCAAGAGATATACACGAACGCAGGAGACGATGTCGTAACCCCGTTGCGTGATTCAGGGTACAACATCATAAATAAATGAAACCGATTTAATCGGTTTTTCTTTTTGCTATGTTTGTTTAAAATATAGATGACTTAGTGAGGGGACATATGGATCAGAACGATAAAGTTTTTAAGAAACGATATAAGAAAGCTAAACATAAAGCAATTAGGCCATGGAAAGGCCTCACTATCACAATGATCGCAATGGCCGGTCTTTTCACATGCGCGCACGCTGCAGTTGGGATATTCGACAACACTTTCGCGGTTTTAACCAATGACGGTTTTTACAAATTAAAGGACAAGGACAGTTCTGCGCAATATTTCAAATCCGATTTCGAATCAAATAAAGCGATGGTCGAAAAAGGCAAAGACGTCTGTTACCAAGTCGAGGCGGAAGGCGCAACGCTTCTCATGAACAACGGAGCGCTTCCGTTAGCAAAAGGCTCTAAGGTTTCAACATTCTCCTCTTCTAGCGTTAATGTGGTTTATGGAGGAACCGGTTCTGGAAATGTTGATTCATCCACTGCCGACACTTTAAAAGAGGCGTTGGAGAAATCGGAATTCAAAGTAAACGGAACTCTATGGGATTTCTATCTAAAAGGTGCGGGCAAGAAATATGTTCCTAATAGAGGCGGCGTTGTCTCGCTTACCGCCATGAAAGTCTTAGAAGCACCGTGGAGCGTTTATGATGCGAACACTTTAGATTCGGTCAAAGAATACGGCGATGCCGCGATAGTTACTCTCTCTAGAGTGGGTGGAGAGGGCGCGGACTTGACATATAAAGATGGCAATTACCTAGCCTTAAACGAAGACGAAAAAGATATGATGAGCCATTTAAAGACGATGAAAGAGGAAGGCGCGGTTAAAAACATCGTCGTACTCATCAATTCAGCGAATCCACTACAAGTCGATTTCTTAAAGAACAACCCTTACGATGTTGACGCCGTCTTATGGATTGGAGATGTAGGGATCAACGGTTTAAAAGCGGTTACCGACATCCTTAATGGAGATGTAAACCCTTCTGGCAAATTGGTAAATACATATTGTTATGACAACTACTCATCTCCTGCCATGAAAAATTTCACTCCAATTACATATGAGGGATATAAAAAGGGTCTGATACCAAGCAACGCCTCCACATATATGGTTTATCAAGAGGGCATCTACGTTGGATACAAGTATTACGAATCGCGCTATTACGATTACGTAATGGGCGAGAATAACGTGGGAGACTATGACTACAGCAAAGATGTAGCATATCCATTTGGCTACGGTTTGTCTTATGGCAGCTATTCATATTCGGGCTTCAGTTATCAAATGGACGACGTAAATAAATGTTTCAATTTTAGTGTGACAGTCACAAATAACGGTGCAAAAGCCGGCAAAAATGCAGTTGAAGTATATCTTCAAAAGCCAACAACGGACAAAAAACTTGAAGTAAGCGCGGTTCAACTAGTGGGCTTCACCAAAACCGACGTGATTAATGGAGGCGAATCGGAAGAAGTTACCATAAGCGTTCCTTACGATGAACTCACCACCTACGATTCATATGGGGCAAAAACATATGTTGTGGATGCTGGCGATTATCATTTCACCGTTGCAAATGGAGCACACGAGGCTGCGAATAACTTCTTATCCTTCCAAGGCAAAACCACTGCCAATTCCAAAATGGATAGCGATGGAAACAAAAACCTAGTTAAAACGTATACGCAAAGCACTTACGATGCCGAAACATACTCCACATCATTTTCAGGCGAGAAGATAAGTAACCAATTATCAGATGCAGATATCAACCTTTATGAAGATGGCAAACAGAAAATCACCTACTTATCTCGTTACAACTGGACAGGCACATTCCCAACAGGGGAACAATCCCTGAAACTAACCGATAAAATGATTAAAGAACTTCAGGATATCCAATATAACGCAGACGATTACGAAAAAATCGACATGCCTAAGTTAGGTCAAAAAAACGGCGTTAATCTCTACGATTTGATTGGGAAAGACTACAACGACCCTTTATGGGAACCGTTGCTAGACGAATTAACGTTCGATGAGATGGTCTCTTTAATCGGCGATGCCTTCCATTGGAGCATGCCATGCGAATCCATAAACGCTCCGGGCTCTAGAGATGAAAATGGACCTCAAGGATTAACAGCCTCTTTATTCGGCAATAACAACGAAAAGATGAAAGCCACCGCTTTTACATCAGAAGACGTAATGGCGGCAACATTCAATCGAGATTTGATGGAAAATGTCGGTAATATCATTGGTAATAACTGCTTAAGCGCGAACGTTGCAGTTCTATATGGCACCGGCAATAACATCCATAGGACCCCATACGGAGGAAGAAACTTCGAATATTATTCAGAAGATGGCTTCTTATCGGGAGAAATATGCGCTGCTGAGGTCAAGAGAATCGAGGAAAAAGGCGTGCGTGTCTGCATGAAACACTTCGCTTTAAACGATTGCGAGCAAGATAGAATCGGATTAGGCGTTTGGATCAATGAACAAGCAGCTAGAGAAATCTACCTCAAAGCGTATGAGGCTCCATTTGAAAAAGGGAACGCAAACGGAGTCATGGTGGCATACACAAGATGGGGAACTACTTGGTCCGGCGCCAATAAAGGTCTCATGACCAATATCTTAAGAAAAGAATGGGGAAGCAACGGCTTATCCATAACCGACAACGTTTTAACAACATACGTCAATGGGGTTGACGGAATCATGGCAGGAGTCTCGATTTATGATGCGATGCTCCCATATGTCACGAATCAGTTACCTAAATACAAGAATGACGCGCTTATCGTTGATGCAATGAAAAAGGCCTGTCACCATAACCTCTACGCTCTGGCTAATAGCGTGGCCATGAACGGAATTGGTGAAAACACAACGGTTGTCAGAACAGTCCCATCTCTAATTCTCTACATCCGCGCGGCTGACATCGTAAGCATAGTTCTCGCGTTATCATTTACGGGCTTCTGGATTTGGAGAATGGAGGAATTCAAAAAGAGCGATGAATATAAAACATACAAAGCCAAAAAGATAAATAAACAAGCTTAGACAATAAAAAAGGTTCCGAACTTAGAGGAACCTTTTATTTATAAGCTTCAGGTAGACAATGCATCCTAGTCCTATTCATCATCCGAAAGCCTTCAGAGGGAATCGAGAATCTACGAAGCCCATATTCTGTCGCTCTGAGTTTTAGATAGAGTATGACGGAATTTGTGGCCGGATGCCCTTTTGGATATTGCGATGAATGAAGGTATAAAGCCTCAATCTGACGATGAAAATGCCCATAGGTTCTAACGAATTTATTAGGTTTTGCAGTCATAAATAAGACGATTGCTTTGACATTTATGCCCTCGTTTAAGATTTCTCCTTGAGGTAAATATTTTTCGAATATCTCGCCGTAATTAGCAAAATTCGCCAACTCTTTAGCGGCCTTTCCAACGTTGATGTGATCGGCGTGACACTCGCTAGGAACGTCTGGATCTGGGGCAAAAAGAATATCAGGCTTCACATCATTGATTGTCTTGGCGATTCCCTCAAGCAGTTCTCTATAACTATATTGATTGCCATCGGATAAATTAAGGAATCTTATGTCTTCTACCCCCAAATATTTGGCGGAATCCAAACATTCCTGATGACGGATTTCAATTAGTTCCTCGGAGGATATAGGTCTTCCGATATTTTCTTTTCCGTATCTTCCATCGGTGCAAATCAAAAATGTTACTCTTTTGCCAAGTTTGACCAATTTAGAAATTGTAGCCCCCGCCCCGATTTCGATGTCATCAGGATGCGGCCCGATGAATAAATAAGAGTTAAAACTCTCAATTTTCTCGTTTTTTGCGGCGATATTAATCGCAAATCTTGTCAGTCCCATAATTTATTAATATTATCACACAATCCGTCTAGAAATGGCAAAAAATAAGAGGTCTCACGACCGAGACCTCTTGAGATTTCTTATTCCTTGACCGAGAGGAAGTCCCAACGGACTTTGTCTTCAATCTTGAAGATGTGGATTAATTCCGCCATATCCTCATCGGAGATGTTATTGAGAATTGGGCGATTGCCAATGAGATTGTAAATTGTTGCCGCTTTTTCAACGGTTTCAATTAAGCCAAATGTCTCATCGAGGTCTTTGCCGGCACCATAAATGCCATGATTCGTCCATAAGACGATTCTGAAATCGTGCATCTTCTTTGCGGTTGCAACACCGATTTCATCAGTGCCACAGAGCATCCAAGGTAGAACACCAACGCCTTCAGGGAAGACTACGACGCACTCCGTAGACATTGTCCACAAGGTGTGCGAGAAGGATTTTTCATCAAGCGGATGAACATAGGTCATGGCAAGAATGTTTGTTGGGTGACAATGCATGACAACTCTGTTATCAGGGTCCACTGCCAAACGAGCCATATGCGACATCAAGTGAGCTGGTAGTTCAGAGGTGAATCTTCCGCCATCTGCATATCCCCATAAGAGTTCGGCGGTGTTGCCGTCTTCTGCTATACGGAAGATGCCGCAGTTGACTTCTGGATTAGATTCAACATTCTTGAAGTATTTGCCAGTTCCGGTGACTAAGAAGTATTTTCCGACTAAAGGTCTAGCGTCAAGTGATGACTTGTTGATGCCCGCAAATGGAATGCGGCGAATAATCTTGTTAACGTCGAGGTATTCCTTGACCTCTTCTTCTTTAAGGAGATAGGAGATGTTGCCTCCGTTTCTCTCATCCCAGCCCAAACGATACATATTTGAGGCGGTTTTTTCGAATTCGACTAAGAATGGCGCAGTTAAAATGTCTTTCATTTTCTATATCTCCTATAAACTAGTTTCTCTTAGAAAGGACTTCATTCTCGTATTTGAGAGCCTCTTCATAATAATTCTCAACCATACCTTGACGTCTTAAATATTCGGCCCAAATCTCACCGAACGGAAGGAGTTTTGCCTCTTCTTGCACATACATAAGCTTAGTGAAATTGGCTTCATTTTGAAGTTTCTTCATCTCGTCATTTGGAAGAAGCGCGGCGTAAAGCAATGCTTTCTCCATGTTTCTTTCGCCTGTTACCCAAGCGGAAATCCTATTGATTGAGGCGTCGAAGTAATCAAGCCCGATGTGAACTCTATTATCAGCGTTGTTGCGGATAATTTCTTTGGCCACTTCCTTTAATTCGTCGTCGAATACAATGACGTGGTCTGAATCCCAACGAACCGGACGCGAAACATGTAGGGCGAGCTCATCATGGAAGCAAAGCATTGATGAAATCTTGTCGGATACCACTTCGGTTGGGTGGTAATGACCCATATCCATCAAACAGGTTATGCCTCTAGAAGAAGCGTAGTTCTGATAAAATTCTGAATTACCAACTGTCATGGATTCAACTCCGATTCCGAACACTTTGGATTCAACGCACACCATGACGTTTTTCTTATCCCAATTTTCATCAGCTAGGATTGCGTCGATTGAATCGCGTAGCCTCAATCTTGGAGAAAGTCTATCTGCCGGAACATCTTTAAAGCCATCTGGAACCCAGATGTTCATCATGCAAGGTTTTCCGAAAGCTTTTCCGAGTTCATTGGAGATTTCAATTGAGCGTTTGCCGTGTTCAATCCAGAAGTTTCTAGTTTCATCATCTGGAGATGACAGGGTTAGATTATCTTTCACCATAGGCGAGGCGAAGAACGTAGGATTGAAATCAAGCCCATCGAGATTTATGTCTTTTGCGAATTTGACCCATGGCTCGAAGTATTTCATCGTGTAGCGATCGCGGCCCACTTTACCTTTGTCTTCCCCCAATAAAGCGTAAGAAGCGTGAAGGTTTAACCTAAGTTTTCCAGGCATCATCGAGAAAGCTTTCTTGATATCCGCCATAAGTTCTTCTGGAGTTCTAGCTCTTCCTGGATAATTTCCGGTTGTTTGGATACCCCCGCTCAGTGAATCTGTTCCATCGAACCCGAGGACATCATCGCCTTGCCAACAATGGACTGAAATAGGGATGTTCTTTACCCTGTCCATTGCTTTTTCAACATCAATTCCCAAAGCGGCGTATTGTGCTTTGGCATTTTCGAAATTTGACATATTTGTCTCCTTTATTTATGCAAACTTTTCAGATAGTTAACGTATTCAGATTCCCAATATTCGTTGTCATTTGGGATGAACGTCTTAGATGTTATGGATAAGGCGATATCGCTTCTGCCCTCTATAACATCTTTTATATCGCCTAAAGCGATTAATTGGGCTAAGGCATTGCCTAGAACCGTCGCTTCGCTTGAACCGGTTATAACTTCGATTCCGCAAGCGTCTGCCGTATATTGATTAAGGACGGAGGCTTGATTGCCTCCACCGACAACGAGAATCGAATTAATCTTTAAATTGGCGAGTTTTTCAAGCTTGGAGATGATTTCCTTATAAGATAAGGCCATAGATTTATATATCATTTTCATCATCTCGCCTGGTGTAGTTGGAGTCTCTTGTTTGGTCTTATTTAGATAATCCCTTACTTTGGTAAGCATATCTCCTGGTGTCTCAAAGACCGGCGAATTGACATCTAAATAGCTATGTGTGTCTTTAGCCTCGCCCACCAACTTAGCGATATCTTCGACGGGGATTTTAGTGCCCTGGCTTTCATAATCGTTCCTCACCTCATTGATCAAGAACATTCCCATGGTGTTCTTCAGGAACCTTATCGTTGAGTTATAGCCGATTTCGTTGGTGAAATTAGCGTTTCTAGAATCATCCGTGATGATTGCCTCTTCCAGCTCGGTTCCGATTAATGACCAAGTACCGCTAGATATGTAGGCGAATTTGCCTTTTCCTGAAGCGCCCAAGACTGCAGAAGAGGTATCGTGTGTGCCAACAGCAACAACGGGAATCTTGCCCTTAAAGCCATCTGGATAGAATTCATCTTTCAGGAAACCATATATCTCTCCAGGATGAATCATTTTTGGGAAAATAGATTCAGGAACATTGATTGCGTTAAGTAGTTCTAGAGAGATTCTCCCTTCCTTTTTGTTATATAAGGAGGTTGAAGAGGCATTTGTTTCTTCTAAACGCGCCTCCCCGGTTAAGAAATAAGCGATTAAGTCCGGAATCATCAAAAAGGTGAGTCCGGTGAAATCTCTATCTTCGCCGTAAAGCTGGTAAATCGTGTTGAAATGAAGATTCTGGATGCCAGTAATTGAATATATCTTCTCAAACGGAGTTGCCTTTAAGAGCTTCTTTTGCGATTCAAATGATTTTGTGTCTCTATAACAGGCTGGGTTCTCGATGAGATTATTATCTTTAATAAACCCATAATCCACTGCCCATGTGTCAATGCCGATAGAAGCGATATCAGGATGTTCACTAAGCGCTTTCTTGATGCCGTCTTTAATGTTGTTGAAGAGATATTCAAAATCCCATCTTAGCATTCCTTTTTCGTTTTTAACTTTATTTAGGAACCTAGTGTTTTCTTCATAGGAAAGATGATGGTTACTGTGCGTAACCGTCATCACACGTCCACTTGTGGCCCCTAAATCAATCGTTAACACTTTCATATTCAGTTTCTCTACTATCTATATTGTCGATGTGAATGCGTATGAACCCGACTCAACCGAATGTATTTCGCCATTAGGCATAATCACACTGCACTTGGTTCCACATGGCACCTTAACGGATATCGTGATTTCATTATTCTTAGTTTCCCAACCAGCATCGATTCTTCCAAATGGAGTCATAACACTTCCTTTTGAATAAGTTAAGTTGCCTCCTAAAACAGGTTGGATTTTAAATTCTTCATAGCCAGGTTTTACGGCTTCAAGTCCCAAGACTCTTCTATAGAGGAAATCCCCTACTGCTCCCGATGCGTAGTGATTGAAGGAAATCATGCCGCCGGTTCCGTCTTCTGGAACGTTGAGTTTGCCATCATCATCAAGTCCGTCGAATCTCTCCCAAATGGTCGTGCCTCCGGTGACAACTTCGTGAAGCCAGGATGGATCCTTGGTCTCTAAAAGCATCTTATAGGCATCTTCGACATGATTATTATCCGCTAAAGCGAAGAGAATATACGGGGTGCCAGGGAAGCCGGTTCCGATGCGATAATTGTTGTTTTTAACGAGATTTGCGAGGTTATCGGTTGCTTTTTCGATCTGTTCGTTTGGGAACATCTTGAAATGGATAGGCAAAACGTAGGCGGTTTGAAATTCTTTTTTAAGAATCTTGCCGTTGCCATCAGTCAATATAGAAACATAGGCATCTGCAACGTTCTTCGCGAGTTCACCATATTTCTTAGAATCTTCCTCTTTGCCTAAGATGGAAGCAATCTTCGAAAGCAGTGACGATGTATTATATAAGGATGCGGTCGCAGTCCATTTGTGGCGGGACTGGCATTCACCCATTGATTCTCCTGGCGCTACCCAATCTCCGAAATGGAAGAATGAGAGGTTATGCCAGATATATCTATGTTTTCCGAATGAGAAGAGGTTTGCCCAGAATTTGCAAGCATTCACGTACTTGACCATGGTCTCGTAGTTTTCTTCAAGGATATGCTTATCTCCTTCTGCCATATAAAGAGCATACGGAACAAGAACACATGCATCCCCCCAGAAATCGCATGCGATTGTTGGGAAAGTAGCTGGCATGCCATAGCCTTTATGAGGAACGGTTGTAGGGACAGCGCCAGTTGAAAGCTGTTCTGCCCTTAAGTCTTTTAGCCATTTATTTAAGAAATTCGTTAGGTTGAAGTTATAGACTGCAACCGGAGAGAAAACCGCGATATCACCAGTCCACCCCATTCTTTCATCGCGTTGAGGACAATCTGTTGGGATATCATAAAGATTCGATTTGGAAGACCAAAGGATGTTTTGCTGCAAACGATTGAGGTCTTTGTTCGAACATTCCCATTCCCCATTGGATTTGATGTCTGAGTAACAAACAATGGCTTCAACTTCCACGTCTTCTTTCTTGATGCCGTGAACCTGGATATAACGGAAACCAAAATATGAGAGTTCGGCATGGGTTTCCTGAGCACCATCTTTGCAGATGTAGGTATATGTTTGTTTGGCGCTTCTTAATAACGCCGTATTGATCTCGCCGTTTTCTTTTAGGATTTCCGCATGTTTTACGGTGATTATATCCCCTGCTTTGGCGTTTTTGATTTTGAGGACTGATAATCCTGCAAAATTCTGGCCAAAGTCATAAACAAGGTCACCATTAACAACATTGACCGAGACTGGTTTTAAGGTTTCATGCCCAATGACCGGAGAACCGTATTCGGCGATTAAAGTCGGATTAATACGTGGGGTTTCTAAGGTTGCCTTGCGATAAACGACATTCTTTAAATCAACGGTGGCATCGTAGGTTTCGCCATCGTATATGTCGATCATCTTGAAGTTGCCGTCTTCTGTAACGTCAAATGTCTCATCGCTAGCGATGACCTCTTCTGTTCCATCATCGTATTTCAGCCTTAATTCAAGTTTTAATGCCTGACGATCAGCATATATCCTATTTTTTCTGGTCATGATATACGATCCAACTGCCCAACCGCCACCAATTACGGCATAGAGAGTGTTGCATTCATTTATTTGATTTGTGACATCGTATACTTGATACTGAAGATAATGCTCATAAGACGTGAAGCCTGGTGCTAAATATCTATTGCCCACTTTCTTATCATTTAAATAAAGATTATAAACGCCTATGGCAGTTGCATATATCTTAGCGGAAACGACTTTCTTGGAGAGATTAAACTCTTTTCTAAAAGTCATTGGTTTCGGGGAAACCGATTTATCTTTAAAAACATAGGAGGAATCGGATATCCATTTGCCAACCCAAGGTTCTTTTAATTTGCCAGTTTCAAACGTTACTGTCGTGGAATCTTTCTCGCCATTAGAATCCTCTGCTTCCACCGTCACAACATATGTTGAGTAAGGTTTAAGTTCCTCGCCTTTATAGTAAACGGGTTGAATTGATGTGATTTCCTTTTCCCATCCATTGCATGATATAACGGCTCTCTTTAATGATGTCGCTTCTATTTCAGACTCGATATAGAAAGAGATTTTAGGGCTGAGGTTATCGCTCACAAGTCCCGAAGTTAAATTCTCAACACATAGATTCCTAATGTTCATGTTTTCCCTTCCGTAGCAAGCTTAATCGTTGCAGCAAAATCAATATATCATCTTTGCAATGTCAGGCTTTTCACGTTTGTTCAATAAATCTTGTAAAAATTATAGCAACTAAACGCTTAATCAATTCTCTTTTCTCATTTTTGAATGCCATTTAGAAATAATTGTGGTTAAATGGTGGCGTTATAATCAAAAACAATCAAAAACAATCAAATGGGGAAATATACGTTTTGTGCATATAAAACAGTAATAGAGTGAATCTTACGTATCTCACTTCCTTTTATGAGTTTGTAAGTATGAAATTTATAAAAGATTGATTGCAATGATAGTTCTTTAAAAAATCAGGAAAGATGAAGAACGTTGCAAAGTTATTTTGACATAAACGCAATCGATTTGCTGTGGAGATAATCATCGATATTATTGGTCACAAGGTAATTTACGCAATTGGCGGAGCAGCAAACATCGAGTATAGAAACTTCACAATCTTTCATATCCGTTGTTAACGAAATTTTTAATTGCGATGGGAGTCAAGCCTGAAATCAAAACCTAATTGTTATCAGCCAAATTGTTTCCGGAATAAACAAGGTGCGGGTATCAAAAAAATGGCGGTCAACAACCACCACTTATTCGTCTATTAACTTAACCTCTATGATAATCTTGGCCATCTATGATCGCGTTTCTTGATGGCGGAGACCATTTGAGACTGCTCAAGACATTCAACGTCACATTCAATATCGGTGTGTTCGATCCTTCCGGTGAATTCCCATCTGGCATAGGTATTGGAATTCTCCACCTCAATGATGCGATCAGCGTGTTTCTTGCTTGAGGCAACAATCGGTAATTCGGTGACGCCGTCTGTATATATAAATCTTTGCAATCTAGCCATAAAAATAATCTCAAATTGATGTTTTCAATTTCTTTCAACGGTGCTCTATTCTAGGTGTTCTATAGCGCCAGTCAATGCGA
>CAVIJK010000039.1:0-14136 GCA_963643345.1 bacterium
GGTTCTTTCAACTCGCCATAGGTAGTGACTTCGACTGAATCGGTATGTGTCTTGTATGTGACTGTGATTGTAGCTGTTCCAGCTGTTTTACCGGCTGTTGCGATTTTTCCGTTAATTGAGACAACTGCTGGATTTGAGGAGGCGATTACGATATCTCCGGATTTGATCAATGCTGTAACGTTACCTGCAGGGGTGATAGCAAGAGCGATTGTTCTAGATACACCGGCAAACCATCCATCTACCTGGAGTTCTGTTTTATTGGAAATTGAGACGTTGTACTGTGAAACGTCCTCTTCTGATGAAGATGAGGCTGGAACTACTTCAGATGAACTTGGAGCGTCAGATGAGTCTCCTTTTGATGAAACGTCTGTTTTTGTTCCGCAGGCGGCCATAGCAAGTCCGACTGCGAGTAGAGCGATTGGTAATAATGTCTTCTTTTTCATTTTTATCCTCCTTATTACTTCAATCCTGGCTAAATTGTATACTCTTTATTTATTGAATAAAGGTTTTGTTATTCAGATCCTTAAGCAATGATGTATATTTCATCTTCTTGGCGATTCCAAGGACCACAAATGTAGCCCCCATTGCTAAAAGAATAACAGCGATGACAGTTAAGACAATGAACACATAGAACTCAGAGCAAGTTGTGACGAGTTGATACTGGTTCGATGGCTTCTTAGCGATGCGATAGAACAAGATTGCAATAACAAGCGCTATAGCGCCAATTGAGATGGAGCACATGCCTCTTGCAAAACTATTCGACCCTCTTTGAATTTGAGCATGGGCAGCGCGGGAAAGCGCCTTCTCATCCTCTATAGAGCAGCCAGCGTGGATTAAATGTCCACAGCGTGGGCAAACATATGACACAGTTGTGTCGGAGTCGATTTCCTTATCAGGGTCGGCAAGCGAAAACGACGAGTTTTTCTCCTCGAGCTTGTTCTCATTGATTTCGCATCCGCAGTGGTAACAATACATATCGTATCTCCTTTCGATTAAGGTTTATTGGGCATCTAATAATTTTTCGTTTGTGCAAACTAGGTCAGCTGATCCCGATGGAACCATCTGGTAAACGACTTTGCCGCTGGTGGTTCTATGGTAGCAATAAACACCAGTGACTTTGAATGAATAGCCAACCCATTCATCATCAGTCCATTTGTGGTTCTTTCCACGTAATGCATTCTTGTAAACGAATGTGATAAAGATATTCCAATCGTAATCATTAAGATAAAGAGTGACCTCAGATTTATCCGATGATGTGTATTGTCTCTTAACGGTAACCTCAGTTGTGACTGTGGTGTAGCAATTAAGGTTATCCGTCTTGCCGGAAGTTGCATTGGCGTTGAGTTCGCTTGCGGTATAAGAGAATTTATAGAGCGAGTGCTCATCGGTGTTGTCGGCGGCTTTTAAGAGAACGCGACAATCATCGTCATTATAGTCAGAAGTTACTGGGTAGTGTCCCTGAGTGTCGGTGATTTGGAAACCGAAAGTCTCGGAATCCTGAGCAAGTCCACAGATTTCAACGTATGTATTAACGGTTGTGAATTTTGATGAGATCGTTGACATGCCAGTAAAGATATTAATACCAGCATATTCCCCGCCCTTTGTTGGATCGTCCTCATCATTTGGGTAGTACTCCTGGACGTAAAGCGTATTATTTGAGTACCCCGCAACAGTTCCGGTGAAACGAACTTTCTTGTTGTTGTATTTATTGACATAAGAAGCGTCGAGGATTGATTTCTCGATTTCGTGCTTCATGTCAAGAATTGAGACATCTTCATAGTCGCCATAGTTGAAATATGGGTCTTGTTCGCCAGAGAACATGTTTTTCTTAAATTTCTCGGCTTGGGATTGAGCTGCGCGGAATACGTCAACGTATTCTGGCATATCACTGACGTTTTTTACCCAAGATAAGCCTTCCTGGACAATCCAGAGATTAAGTAAGGACAATTCATTGTAATCTGCGTTTTTCTTCTCTGTGTTGACCCAAATGAGTGATACATAACGCGCTCCGGTTGAATCAAGGTTTGGCGTTCCGTAATCCGATTGGGCAGACGAGACGACAATCGTGCCGTTTTCAGCCGCTTCTGTGAGAATTTTTTTGGTGAAATTGGAAGCGGGTTTACCCCACTCCTGGACCTTACCTGTTGATTCAGGGGTGTCGATGCCAAAGAATCTAGCTTTGATAGTCTCGCTGGATGTTGTTGTGACTACCGGCTCGAAATGGGCGGTATCTCCATCGATGCATGTTTTTAATGTTACCTGACCAACGCCATCTTTATAGAAATCGTGGCCTTTGTAATCAAGAGCGAGTAAGCATGAACCATCATGAGCGTAATCCCTGAAAGTATCTTCTTCATTAGAAGATGAGGAAGGCGTAACCTCCGATGTAGCGGAACCGTCTTCTGGGGCGACCGAGTCGGCATTAGTTACTCCGCAGGCGGTTAAATTTAAGCTTAAGAGCGCTAATAATAGAGCAAATGTAAATTTTTTCTTCATCATATATTCCTCCACTACATCTTTGCTTTTGTGTGTGAAATGGCAAGTTTAAGGGTTTCCTCAATACCTTTACCATCTTTGAAGACTGAAGCAAACACACCACCAACCTCACTATAAAGGGTTGCCGATCCAGGGAATGTTGCGGTGTTGTAATACTTACCATTAATATCATCGATACAAGTCTTTAGTGTTTGGGCGTAATCTTCGCCTTCATCCATGTAATCGATGAAGAGCCTCGTTTCATAAGCGGACTGACGGACTGGCATATAGCCTTCCGATCCACGTATGCACATTTCCGCGTTGACCTGGGCGTTTGTTAAATATTTCAACAATTTAAATCCGTATTTATCTCTTATTGCGTTTTCTTCCGCTGAATAACGAGGGTTCTTTAAGAGGGTTAACGTAACGCCCTGCGAGACATAAAGTGGGTTTTTGTTACTTGCTGGGACCGGGCAGACGCCAAGCGTAAAGGCGCCACCTTTAGGAATCGTATAACCGGCACCACCAGTTGAGCCAATGCAGAAGACTGATTCTTCTTTGGTGAATGCGGTATTGGAATATGTTCCTTCAATTCCTTTTGTCGAGAAGAGTCCTTCGTCATAATAACCCTTTAAGGTCGAAACCATCTCCACTGTCTTTTCAAAATTGTCTCCGTCCTCAAAATCAATATGGCCTTTTCCATCGCTGCCGATTGATGAATAAGGGATTTCGTTCTGGAACATCTTTGATATGAAGAAATTCGAATCCCCATCGTAGAGGGCCGGGGTCTTGATATCACTAAACGCCCCCGTTTTATTCTCTTTTATAACCCTGCAGATCCCCATGAAATCATCCCATGAGCAAGTCTTCATGAATTCTTTAACCTGATCTTCTGAATTCTCGAGTTCAGGCTTATAAATGGACATTGCATCCATTAAAAAATCAAGATTATAGAAGAGAACTTCCGATGATTTCATGAACGGGAGGGAATATGTTCCTTCGCGGACATATTGTTGTCCTTCCTCAAAGAAAGCCTCAACAAAATCGTCCGCTTCATATTCATCGCCCAACCAAGATTCTTTGCCAAAACCAATCTCAGGGTCATTGATGTAATCGTCCAAATTGCAGACGTATTTGCCAGGTTCTTTTCCTTCATCATTTAAGTAATCGGCAACGTGATCAGGATAAGCGACAGCGATGGTTGGGACGTTGCCAACCGCGAAACCTTTTTCAATGTTATCCAAAATATCGCTATATCCACCGATGTAATTTAATTTTACATCAACCTTAACATTTTCATTTTCGAGGACCTTTTTTGAAAAATCCTCAATTTTCTGCTCAAGATTATCGACTATTGTCTGGCCGAATGTGTGCCAGAAATTAATCTCGACAGTCTTGGCTTCGCCGGACGCACCACTTGAAGCGCTTCCGGCATTTGATGATTGATCACCTTCGGAGGTCGACTCTGATGAGGTTGCTTGAGTTGTATTGCCCCCACAAGCGGCTAATACCGCCATAAGAGGGATGACTCCCCAAATAAATAATTTAGATTTCTTCATAAAGTGACCTCCGAATGGTGAATTGTAGTTTTAAGTAATCGTTAGATTACATTTTTGCTAAGACGCTGTTCTTAGCAGTTTCAAATAATTGGTCGATGTTGGCATCAAGACTTTCATTTGTTAAACAATCTGTTAAGAGCGAACCGGCATATGTACGAGCAGCCGATGAGCCTTTGAAGACTGGTGAAGAATAGAAATCCTGAATGGCCTCAACTGTGTAGCAAGCGTTGAGAGCGAGAAGCCTATCCTTGGTCTGGTCCTTCTTTGACTTATAGTCGCAGTATTCTTTATAGTCTGCGGTTTCGCCAACTGAATATCTGAGTGGCATATAGCCAGTCGCAAGTGTCCATTGCGATGAATATTTAGCAGTTGCGAACTTCTTGTAGAATAACCATGAGCCAAGAGCTCTATTGCTGTCACTGTGGTCAAGGAAGGCGAATGATGGACCCTGCTGGATGACTTTTGGGTCTTTCCCCGCCGCATGTGGAATGTGAGCAACACCAATATTCATTGGATTGCTTGATGAGAACTGATACGAAACACCACCCGTTGAACCAACTGTCATAAGCATCGCGCCAGATGTAAATCCATAGTTGGTGTATGACCCAAATGTTCCCTGAGTCTCAAGGTAATGATTGTCTTTTGCGGTTTTCAATGTTCTCATCAAGGACTTCATGCCGTCGTTGACAAAATCGATTGAACCCTCGCCTGTGATCTTGTCAAGCGAGGTGTAGCCATATCCATATTGTTCAGCGAGAGTAATGAAAAGATTTGAGTCTGAGTCATACCCTAATACTGACCAAGTATCTGGATAAGTTGTCTTATCAAAAATCTGACTCTTAGTCTCGTCGTATTTAACGAGAGCTGGAGCAAGGTGGCCGAAAAGCTCTTCCCACGTGAGACTATCCATATAATCTTCAGTGAGCGGTTCGCCACCATTGATTGCAGGGTCAATCGATTTAAGGTCAAGTCCGATGAGGATGTCCTGGTTGTAATACAAAGCTTCTGTTGATTTAGCTAAAGGAAGCGAATATGTTCCTGGAACGGAATAGTTACGTCCTTCATCGAGATATCCGCTTGGGATGTCATCCAAGTCGTCCTCGGTCCAACCGTAAGTTTCGTTATACATGTATTTTTCCATGTCGAGGGCCTTGTTGTAATCGAGGTAGTCCGCAACGGAGTCTGGATATGCGACTGTAATGTCTGGATAGTTGTTGGCCGGGAAGCCTTCAAGAACCATATCGTGCATGCCATCATAGCCTGTTGATTGCTTTGTGATTGTGACGGTTAAGTTTGGCTCTTCCTTTTTGAGATCGTTAACAACGTTGTCGAGGATTGCCTGATAATCGGCGTTGAAAGTTGACCAAATCTGGATTTCCGTTGGTTCTTTGATAAGTGGTTCATACTCTGAAGATGAAGAAGAAGCCGGAGTAACTGAAGACTCAGTTGCCTCTGATGACGGAGTTTGGGTGTCTGTAGCTTGGTTGCCACCGCATGCTGCAAGTAGCATTGCGCTTGCAAACACAAATGGCGTTAAGATGTTGTGTTTTTTCATTGTTTATTCTCCTGAATTTATTTAGAAACCTATGGTGGTTTTTAAATCGAAGTCGTTTAGCCTTTAATTCCTGCGCGGCCGACGCCTTTCATAATGTATTTGCGGAAGCAAACGAATAAGAGGAAGAGAGGAACTGTGACGACGAATGACGCTGCCATCTGGTAGCCATATTCCGTCTGTCCTGTGTCTGCATCTTTGAAGGTCGACCCTCTAAGACCGTTTGAGATGAGTCGGAAGTCTTCGCCGTTAGCAACTAGTCGTGGCCATACGTAGGAATTCCATGTACCCATGAATTTGAGGATCGTGATTGAGATGAGAGTTGGGGCTGCTAAAGGCACCATGACCTTCCACAAGAATTCCCAGTCCGACTTACCATCGACTTTAGCGGCCAAATAGAGTTCATTAGGAATTTGCTTGAAGTTCTGCCTTAATAAATAGATATAGAAGACGGAGACCCAGAACGGGACAATCATGGCGGCATACGCCTCGTATATCGTTTGACCATCACCAACCCAACCGAATGACGCGACCGTGATGTAATTGGAAATGACCATCATTTCGCCCGGAATCATCATTGTCATAAGGAAGATTGCAAAAACCGCATCTCTGCCCTTGAATTTAAGTCTTGCAAAAGCGAATGCCGCAAAGACCGTTGTAAGAAGCGTGCCAACTGTTGAGAAGATTGCAACCACAATCGTGTTTCTCATATATGTCAGGAACTGGAAGTGTTCAAAGACGTACACATAGTTAGACCACATGACGATATTCGGGAAAAATGTCTGGTTGGTCTGATTGATTTCATCAAACGACTTAAGCGAAGTGATAATCATCCAATAGAATGGAAAGATAACAATCAACGCTAGGGCAATGATGAAAATATAGGTTAAAACCGTAAAGACAATATGGGAGGCCTTCTCTGCGGATTTGATGGCGTCCACTGTTTTGCCTGACTCTTTGAGGGACAGAACAAGGTGGTCATTTACTTGAACATTTTTGAAATCAACATATTCTTTTTTAGCTGTTGTCATAAATAACCTCCTTAATAATGGACTCTCTTCTTAGACACCCCAAACTGGAGGAATGTGAAGACGAGAATGATGACGAAGAGGAAGACCGCTGCCGCTGCCGCCAACGAGGTCTTATCCGATAAGTTGTCATAAACGTAATAAACGATCGTGAGCATATCGTGTGTCGAGGAGTTAGTACCTCTAGTCGATGGACCATTGAAGATAGCAACGATGGATGTATATTCCTTAAACGCTCCGATGAATGAGGTAATCATTAAATAGAGAATTTGCGGAGATAATAGCGGAACCGTGACCTTCATTAAGATTTTGGAACGGGAAGCGCCATCAATTTGCGCAGCCTGATAGTATTGTTTATCAATACCCTGGAGTCCCGATAATAAGATAAGGATTTTAAATGGAAGGGAGTTCCATACGATGTAAAGGCATAGAGGGATCATGGCGACCCATCTATTCGCGCCATATATCCATGTAATGTTGGAGCCAAAGATATAGTTGATGACGCCCGTGTTATCAAACATGACCGAGAAGACCATACCAACGGCTATGGAGTTAGTTACATATGGAAGGAAGAATACCGTCTGAAGGAATTTCTGGAACCACTTAATTGAATTAAGCGCAACCGCTATGATCAAAGCCAGCATGATGGACACAGGAACCGTGACAAACGTGACGATCATTGTGTTTGGGATAGCATATCTAACAAAATCCGTCTCACGGCCGCCATTAGCCATAGAAGTCAAATTGAGAATGACTCCAAAGTTATTGAATGTGAATCCGTCATAAGTGCCGGAAGCGTATTTATAGTTATCGGTAAATGCGATGAAGATGGTATTAATCAATGGATAAATGAGGAAAATCGCAACCAAAATGATGACAGGAGCAAGGTAAAGCCAACCCTTCCAGTTATTTTTGGCAGCAACATCATCGATACCCGAGACCTTGTATGCCTTTTTGATTTTCTTCTTGCCGACTAAACGGACGATGGTTTTATTGCTGTCATCGTACCCCTCA
This sequence comes from bacterium, assembly GCA_963643345.1. GTDB lineage: Bacteria > Bacillota_I > Bacilli_A > RFN20 > CAG-826 > UBA4951. The sequence goes on from CAVIJK010000039.1 coordinate 7,629, forward strand.
TTGTGTTCAGGGACCGTTTCAGCCTCCACTGTTGGGAGGGGCGATCCGCCCGCTGTAGCAAGAGTCTTTTTCTTAAGATGTAACAATTCTGAAATTTTGTCCAGCATAAGGTCTCCTTGCTACTTAATGAAGATACGTTCTTCGCTTTCTCCATCAAAGACGAAGAGTTTGTGCGGCTTAATCTTGAAAGCAACTGCGCCAGGTTTGACATCATCGTCGCTTGAGATGATGGCTTTGAATGTTGGTTTAATGCACGCAGCATTATGGGCGATGACGGAAATGTCACGTCCCATAACCTGAATCATCTCGCATTCAGCATGCAAGACGTTCTTATCGTTAGCATTTGCAAGGGTGAATCCTTCAGGCCTAATGCCGATATAAACTTCTTTGTCGCCGATTTCCTCACTTGATTCATAGATGACATCGTCGCCAACAATAACCTTTTTGCCTTCGGTTCTGCCTTTGTAAACGTTAATTGGAGGTGTACCCAAGAACTGAGCGACAAAGAGATTTGCAGGTGAGTTATAAACCGCTTGTGGAGCGCCCATCTGTTGAAGTTCACCGAGCTTCATGACAACAATCTGGTCAGAGATTGACATAGCCTCTTCCTGGTCATGGGTGACGAATACGGTTGTGATGCCTGTTGTTTGCTGAATGCGTCTGATTTCTTCGCGGGTCTGAAGTCTTAAACGTGCATCAAGGTTGGATAACGGTTCATCAAGGAGAAGAACTCTAGGTCTCTTGACAAGAGCTCTAGCAATAGCGACACGCTGCTGCTGACCTCCGGACAACTGAGATGGTTTTCTCTCGAGATATTCGTCAACCTGAACGAGTTTCGCAGTTTCGTATACGATATCTCTTCTCTCTTCTTTGGTGAGTTTTCTATGAGCGATTGCCTGCGTTGTATCAGATTCGATATCACTTAAATCAAGTGCAGATGTTAATTCGTCAAATAAAACCTTAGATGCTTCAGTTGAAGCTCTTAATAGCTTGAAATACATCTTTGTGTGCTCTTTGTCGAAATAAATCTTAAAATCAGAGAAATTGAGCTTATGGGCCTTTATGATGCTCTGAGCTTTCTTCGTTAATTCTTTATTAGAAACGGAAGAAATCGAATAATGCATTCCTTCAAAATTATATACATCGCCAAGAGCGGCTAGTAATTTATCCAATTCAACATGTTTGATATTGGTTAATCTAGCCATGATTTCATGACCGTGCTGTGTTCTGGCGATAACGACTTCTGGAGTCTTGCCGTAAGGGGCAGCTGCGGTCTTGAAAGCTTTGATGGTGTCATCAATCGTGCCGATGTCAAAATTCTTGCCAAGTCTTCCCTTATAGGAAATTGATACAAGTTCAGAATTGTCAATTACGTTGACTGAAGCCCTAAAGGACGTATCAAATAACGATTCTGTCGCCTGTTCGCTGGTCTCATCAGCAAGAGTTGCTGGAACTATCTTGTTAAAGTTCTCCTCGAACATTTTCTTTCCAGAAGGAGAGATGGCGTTCAATTTGCAAATGATTGTCATTTCCTGGCCATTTACGGTGTTTTCGACGGAAAATTGTTTACCATTAAAGCCGCATTTGGCAGCGAGTGACTTAACGGATTTGATGATTCCTGCAGGAATATCCTCTGCTGTTAATGTGTAGGTATAAGTTAAGGCGTAATTGAAGAATTGGATGAGAGGAACCTCGACTTGAAGGTTGGTAAGAGGGAACTCGATATTCTTGTAGATTGTCATGTGAGGATAAAGTGCATAGTTCTGGAAAACTAAACCAATTCCCCTCTTTTCTGGCGAAAGGTTCGTGACTTCCTGATCACCGAACCACACTTCTCCCGTCGTCGGGGTCTGAAGTCCACTGATCATGTAAAGGGTTGTTGATTTACCGCACCCTGACGGGCCAAGCAAACCGACAAGAGTTCCATCAGGAACCGTGAAATTCATATCCTTGACCGCAATTGTGTCACGAACGTTTTTTCTAGCATCTCCTGGGAAGATTTTTGTTAATTCCTTAATGCGAATTTCCATAACTTTTCTCCTCTTTATTTATTTTGTTCCGTCATCGCTGACGTCATTGTCTAACTTAAGTTTAAGAGACATTTTTCTTTGCTTGTTGGACTTATAAGTCTCAATGCAGTACTTAACGAAATAGATAGCCACAACCACCGTTGCAATGCCAAATATAATAATGAATGCATCTAACGGGTTATAAACGACAACCGAACTCGCTACCGCCGTTGCTCTTAAGACGATATTCAGAATCGCCGAGATTACAATGAATAATCCTAAGTAGGCAATTGCAGAAGTCTTGACGAATAGTTTCGGCTTAACTCTCTTGAATTCATCATTTTTGTATTTGTTGGATTGATAGACGAATAATCCAGCCGATGCCCCAACAAAGCAAATTGTGTAAGCGATATAGAACAAAGCAATGAAGAGGTTGACATTGAAAAGATGCGGTTGCTGGTCAACATCTAGGATAGTAACCTTTCCAAATCTCTTGTTGAGAATGCTCTTTGTGATGATTGTCTGAGTCTTGTAATAATCGATTTCAATCCTAAGACCAATGATTTCAAAGAATGTAACACTCGAGGCCGAGAACCCTTCTCCAACATCGGAATTCTTAACTAGCATCGAGAAATTGTTGTTGTTATCTTTTTGGAAGACGTGAGCGGAGATAGGCGTTTCGATTTTCATGACTTTGTCATATTCAACGCCCTTGTATGTGTATTTGAAGTGATATTGCGCTTGATATAAGGTTTGGAAGAGATAGCGCATCGTGACCGAACCATCTTCAAGCGACGCTTGATATTGTTCATAAACCGAAGGCATCAACGATGGGTAGATAGACGGGAGAACTTTACTAACGCTCATTCTGAAGTCTGTATATCCAAATACGGAAGAAACCCCCTTATATTCCATCTTAAAATAATCCGAGAGATTACTACCATCTGTTGAATAAGAAATATGAGCAGAGGCCGTATATGGCGTTGATAGGTCTGGTGCATATGGTTCATCGGATGAACCACGAACCGCATTATAGATGTTTTTGAACACAATTGAATTCTCGTCGACCGATTCACCCTTTTCGATATCGATGTCAAGGTATTTGGTCGCGGATGAGGTTGCGAATGCGCCAACGCCATCATAATCATTCAACGTTGAAGTTTTCTCGAATGCATATTCTCTAGTTTCTTTTGTGCCGTCGGCTTTGATCAAATCATATGTTGCAATAAGCGGAAGCTTGTATTTTTCTTCGTCAAATTTGCTACCTTTTGATGGGTTATAGCCGATAATGTAATTCGAAGCGGTTCCAAATTCCTTGACGCTTCCGTAAACATTCTGTTTAGCATACCTGCTAGGGTAAGTTTTTTCCGTATTATAATAACCCCAGTTCAAAGAAGTGTCAGAAATATTATCGTCGATCCAATCATCAGACCAATCTGTTGGTTTTTCGGTTGCTTCCATATTGAATGCAACATCCGTTGGAACGTTTGTGAATGCAAAGGCTTCAACTGAAGTGATTGTATTTGGAATATTGATCGAATTGACATTCTTCCAATCTTGAACGCAATCCCCCATGATGCCGGTTACATTGATTTCAAACGAGCCAGATGAAGTGAGAACGCTCGGAATATAAACGTCTTTGTTTGAGTTTCCGACAATACGATAAACGACCCCATTGAACATAGGGAGACCCGTTTCAGCGTCTAATTGGGCTTCTTGGCCAGCCGCTGTGTAATTGGAGTCTTTCCTCTCTGAATCGAATTTGGAGTCGTTGACATAGATATAGAAATTTGTGTAACGCGATTGGTAAGTCACCAAACGTTGTGATGAGAATTTGACGGCGAATGATTCTGACGAGTCAGTTACTGTGTGTGAGGTAAGCGCAACGTTTAATTCATCGCGTGAAAGTTCTGTTGTTGAAGTGCTTTCGCCTTCGCGCTGAATATGACGAGTTACAGGTTCTGTCTCCCTATTTGTCTCTTTAACTGATGACGAAAAAGATACTCCGGCTATTGCGCAAAATCCCGAAAGACCTGATAGAGCAATAAGAACTGGTAATTTGAACTTATTCATAGAATTGCCTCACAAAATACTAACTAATTTTAGTTGCCTATATATGCGTATGTCAAAAAGAAAAAATGACAAACCAACTTATGTTGAATACTTTGCTTGAAATTTGCAGTATTTTTACAAAAATTAAGGTCTCATAAACATGCTGAAATCCGGAGCATCTTCATGTAAATCAAGCTGATCAAGTTTGATTTCATCATAATTTTTATAAATTTTTGACGTGGTTGTAGTGACTTCCAAAAGCCCGCACATATAATCCGGGAAGCCTTGCTTATTCTTGGAAAACGCCATCAAGGTAAAGGATAAAACTAGAGGTATTCCAAATGTGAAAATGGAAAGTATGGTCTCGGCAAATCCAATGAAGTACCTAATTATAAATCTTTTCCATGTTGGAGATAGCATCCTTCTATCGACATAAGCGATATGATACAGTGCTTTCCCCAAAGTTCTCTTGCCTCTACCCCATATGAGTGGGACCAGTCCATAGACAATAAAATGCCCCAAGACAATTGACACCGGCGCCTCAATGAAGATAAGCATAATGGACATATCTTTAATGGCCTGACGATAGTCGGAAACGTAAGTGTTTAGATATGCCACGCCATAATCGTTGATGAACGGGGAATAAACGGAATTATAATAATTGACCCTAGTCGTTGCGGCGTAATAATCGGAATTAACCACCACTTCATCTCCATCCTTAACAAAAAGGTGAATGCCGCTATCAGTTGTCGCATCTAGCCTATATTCATTCCACTCTTTATCAAACAAACTTTTTACATCGTTTCCGCATCTTTCCTGCAAAAAAATCGAGAATTTATTTATGGAATCATTGCAAAGCTCAATCTTTTCGTTGTATGTCGTGAGATTATTATCGCAGTGATTCGTTACCAAAATCACCTCATCGCTATATTTGACGTACAAACTGGAAGTGAGACGATCAGATTCAATTGTATTCGCCGCATTCTTGTACCAAGGCGTCGCAAAAACCACTTGCCTGACCGCTAAAAAAACAAGTAAGAGAGTGACGACGAACAATAGGAAATCGACCAGGTTAGCCATGCACCTGTGCCAGAATTTAGGATGAAAGTAGTCAATGGAGACAACTTCGTTCTTTTCTAATTCCTCGTCCATTAAAGTGTGTATCCTCTCGCTCTATAAATGTTTTCTAAATCGCCCGTAGTTATTATAACGGATTTGGTGAGTATATCACTAAGAGTGCGATTGAACGAATTAAACAAAGTAATGATGAAACTAACAACGACGAACAATAACGAAATTATGCTTAAAACTTGGAGCAATGGGAGGTTGAAAACATAGACTACTTTCAATCTCCACATCGGTAATAAAATGACACTAGATAAATTGAAAACCATGTTTTGGGCGGCGATAAGAGCGGTTTCTCCCCTGCTCAATGTATCCAAGTTATCAAATCCAACCCTTTCAAATTTAGCGATTGCACCAGTAGGTGTTGCTCTAGTTTTATGTAGCATCGGCACAAATAAATAGATTATTCCCCACCCAAATAAGTAAGCAATTAGCGCGCATATTGTGTAATCCCAATTGATAATTGATTGGTTTTTCTCGACAAAATTAAGACAATTAACATAAGAAATCCCATTAAAACTCAAATCTTTTTTAGCAATGTCGTTCAAAATTGAACCATATAACGGCATAAACAAATGATTGTAACAATTGTTGTATATCTTCTTCCAAGCACTTGTATAATTGGCTTCCTCAAAACCGTTATAAAGGGTTGTTTTAACATCATCATTTATGACAATTGCGTCTCCGTTAACGGCAAAATAATTATCTTTACTGTTGTATTCCGTAAAATATTCAAAATAAATTGACGGCGTTTTTGCAATATCATTGTAGTACTTGAAACAAACATCAGTCCCGTTTTCATAGAAACTTATGTAGTTATAAAGGAATAAGTCGTATGTGTAATAAAGATTATCCTCATACGAATATTTAGTGTTATCCGTCTCAAAGAAAAGGAGCCCGTTCCCATACAGTATGTCATATCTCCCTTTCTCATAGGTTTCTACCGTTTCGTTTAGGTCATCCATTTTAACGATTGCTGTAGAAATAGGGTAAACAGCAACATTCATCAAAAGGAAGGAGATAATGAAAATGAGGAAATAGTCACCAAGGAATAAAAGACATCTTTTAATTTTTCCCAAAGGCGTTATATCCAATGTGCTTTTTTCTTTCTTAATTTCTTCCATTTAAAACAGTGTAATATTTTTAATTAAGTAGGGATTTGTAGACATTTTTCAGAATTTCCCTAATAAATAAGAATCATTTCGTAATTTTTGGCTTAAAGAGGCTAAAACTATTTATTTTCAGGCTCATTATTTGCTTTGAACAAATCTTCTCCTGCAGGCTCCTCTGCTGTAACCGCATCTTCAACAACAGGCGTATCA
>CAVIJK010000040.1:0-13241 GCA_963643345.1 bacterium
TTTTATCATTTTTGATTTCAAGACAATTACGGTATTTTGGAGGCATCCGCCGGAGAAAGGATGTCCTGCCGCACTTGAGGCTTGCTCCCCAATGCAGCTGGTTTATAATTAGATTGTGGTTTGGTTTCCCCTCAGTTTCGGCTGAGAGGAACCTTTTTATTACCGCAACCTAACCAGTATCGCGATAAGCAGCACGGCCGCGATTGCGACTAGCAGCATGCACGATCCTTTCCCCTTTCCGGCGGGTGGCGATTGTAGAGCGCATAAACAATGCCCTCCACTAATATATAGATGAGTTTCCCAGGATTTTTCCCAAAAAACCGAAATTTAATCAAAAAATGCATCACGAAAATAATGGAGGTTTATCGCATCACCCTGTTCAAAAAGAAAAGTCATCATTTCAGATGACCAGTCTATAAAATCAATTATCTATGTTTCGCCTTAGCGACCCCGGTTGCAAATGCCGCTTCGTAAACGTGATTTGCAACGGATTCGTGAGCTTTCTTATCCCACGCAAACGGAAGAATGTGTTCGGTGGACAGCTCATCATCCGATACACAGGCCATAATACCTTTTGTTGCAGCGAAGAACATCTCTTTATTTACGGTAGAAGCCCTAGCATCAAGGGCGCCTCTAAAAAGCCCAGGGAAGACTAAAACGTTGTTTATTTGGTTTGGATAAACACTAGATCCGGTACCAACAATAAAGGCACCTGCATCCTTTGCATCTTCAACACTGATTTCCGGAATCGGATTAGCACAAGCAAAGATGATTGGTTTTTCAGCCATCGTTCTTACCATATCTTTGGTTAAGACTTTTGGAGCGGAGACACCGATAAATACATCGGCACCAACACAGGCCTCGGCAAGTTTGCCTTGTTTATGGTCCTTGTTAATCCTCTTTGCAAGTTCTCTTTGAACAGGATTGAATGATTCCGTGTCATCGACAATTCCATTTTTGTCCACTGCCGACATTTTCGTAACACCTAAATCCAATAAGTAATTTGCGATGGAAACGCCTGCAGCACCAACGCCATTGATAACAACGTAAACATCTTTGATATCTTTCTTAGCAACCCTCAAAGCGTTCAAAAGAGCGGCACCAACAACAATAGCGGTACCATGCTGATCGTCATGGAATACAGGGATGTCCAATTCTTCTTTTAATCTCGTTTCAATTTCGAAGCACCTCGGGGCGGAAATATCCTCAAGGTTGATACCTCCAAAAGAACCTGAGATTAATTTGATTGTCCTAATGATTTCTTCGGTATCTTTTGATTTGATGCAAATCGGGAAGGCATCAACGTTCCCATAGGCTTTAAACAGGGCGCATTTACCTTCCATGACTGGCATACCGGCCTCTGGACCGATATCGCCAAGACCAAGTATTGCGGTGCCATCAGTGATAACTGGGACCGTATTCCATCGTCTTGTCAAATCAAAGGACAGCTCAGGGTTGTTATGGATAGCCATGCATGGTTCTGCAACCCCTGGAGTGTAGGCTAGAGATAATTCTTCTCTACTTCCGACCGGAACGCGGGCGACAGTTTCAATCTTGCCGGCCCATTCATAATGTTTTTTCAATGATTCTTCACGTACATTCCCCATATATGGCACCTCTATAAAATTAAGACATGTATATAGTAATAGGAATAATGCGATTATTCTTCATGAAATTGCTTTCTTGAACAAAAAAGCGGACCTTTCGGCCCGCTTCAGTTTTAAGATTTTATTTTCCGCCAATGAGTTCTAGAGCGCGTTTTGTCTTCTCTGTGATCTCGTCAGGTGTGCCTTTCATCATAAATGATCCACCACAGCAGATGATTTTCTCAAATCCAAGGAAATCAAGAATGTTGGATTCATTAACACCGCCAGTTGGCATCCATCTGACCTGTGGGAAGGCTGCAGACAACGCTTTGATATAAGGGAGTCCACCAGCGTTGGTTGCTGGGAAGAATTTCAAAATAGAAAGTCCTTCTTCGAGAGCTGCCATAACCTCAGTTGCAGTTGATACGCCTGGGAGATAGATAATACCTCTTGCTTTAGCAACCTCGGCAACACTCTTGGAGAAGCCGGGGGAAACGATGAACTTAGCACCGGCATCGATTGCAGCATTGCACTGTTCAGCATTGATGACTGTTCCGGCACCGATTAATGCATCTGGATATTTTTTTGCAAGAAGTTCGATTGCATCTCTTGCGCAAGGTGTTCTGAAGCAGACTTCAGCCATATCCATACCACCCTTAACCATAGCATCGAATGTAGGCTCAGCTTCTTCAATTGATTTGAAGACAACCACTGGGAGAAGCTTCTTTGATTTAATTCTTTCAATTGGTTCCATTTTTATAACCTCACTTATTGATTATTTTATTTCTTGTTTTTCTTTTCTGCCATCTCAAATAGGCCGTTGATGTAAGCGCAGCCAAGAGCTCTGTCAAAAAGCCCATAGCCTGGTTTTGCATCCTCGCCCCAAATATTGCGTCCATGATCTGGTCTTACATAACCATCGAATCCATTGGCAACCGCTGCATCAACGATTGCGGCCATGTCAAGAGATCCGTCTTTTGTGCAGTGGCCAACTTCAACGAATGAATCCTTGTCATCTGTCCACTTGACGTTTCTGAGGTGGAGGAAGTGTAATCTTCCTTCTTTAGCATACTTTCCGACCATGTGAACGATGTCGTTATGTCTTCCTGCGCCGAAGGAGCCGGTGCAAAGAGTAACGCCGTTGTTCTTGGATGGAACTGCAGCGAACATTCTATCTAAATCAGCCTCACATGAGACGATTCTTGGAAGTCCGAAAACATCCCACGGCGGATCATCTGGATGGATAGCCATCTTAACGCCGACCTCATCACAAACAGGGATGACTCTTTCAAGGAAATAAACCAAATTCTTGAATAAGTCATCATGTGTGAAATGACTATATGCCTCTAAGAGACTCTGGAGTTCATCCTGGGAATATGATTCATCCCATCCCGGGAGATGCAAGTTATGTGGGTCAATCTTTTGGAAATCGGCCCATGAGTACGCAAGTGAGTTAGAGCCATCGGCATTCTGATGACGCATCTCGGTTCTCAACCAGTCAAAGACTGGCATGAAATTATAGCAAACGCACTTGACGCCAACTGATGCGCAACGTCTGATGTTTTCGCAGTAGTTCTCGATTAATTTGTCTCTTGTTGGTTTGCCAAGCTTGATATCCTCAGATACCGGGATGGATTCAATAACTTCCATCTCGAGCCCTGCATTATTAGCAATGCTCTTGATTTTCTTTAAAGATTCAACTGACCAAACCTCTCCGACTGGGACGTCATAGCAAGCTGTGACAACGCCGGACATATTTGGGATTTGGCGAATATACTGAACAGGGATGCAGTCATTTTCGCCGTACCATCTGAATGTAAGTTTCATAATAAATTCCTATTTGGTTATAAATCAAACGCCTGAGTATGATGAGAATCCGCCATCGATCGGGATGCAGATACCAGTGACAAAACCTGCGCCTTCTGGGGATAAGAGGAAGAGAGTTGCGCCGACTAAATCATCTACAACGCCGAATCTTCCCATTGGGGTAGCGGCAAGAATCTTGCCTGTACGTGCAGTTGGCGTGCCATCTGGGTTCCATAAGAGTTTCTCATTCTGCTTAGTTGAGAAGAATCCTGGAGCGATTGCATTGACCCTGATGCCAAGGTGGCTGAAGTGAACTGCCAACCACTGTGTGAAGTTTGATATAGCTGCTTTCGCGCCTGAATATGCAGGAATCTTTGTGAGTGGTGTGTAAGCGTTCATAGATGAGATGTTGAGAATGCTGCAGCCTTCTCTGCCGATCATGTCCTGTGCGAACACCTGTGAAGGCAAGAGGGTTCCGATGAAGTTGAGGTTGAAGACGAATTCAACACCGCTTTGATCGAGGTCAAAGAATGTCTTGATATCTTTCTTAGCATCATCTAATTCAGCGTATTCATTGTCTGTTGTGGCACGTGGGTTATTTCCGCCTGCGCCATTGACGAGGATGTCGCATTTTCCGAAATCAGCTAAGACCTTCTCGTGGCAAGCCATCAAGGAATCCTTGACTAAAACATTTGCCTCATATCCTTTAGCGACTCCACCATCAGCGACAATCTCATCTGCCCACTTCTGAGCTGCTTCCTGGTTTAAATCAAGCAAAGCGACCTTCGCGCCGCATGAAGCGATAGCCTTGGCAAGGTGTGAGCAAATAACTCCGCCTGCGCCTGTGACGACTACAACTTTATCTTTCAAATCAATTTGAAATGGTAGTTTCATATGTTTCTCCTATTTTTGGTTCCATTCATTAGAATGTCCAATTGCGATATAAACTTTAACACCAAAATGCCTTTGCATGTTAGACAATCTAATTTTTTGTGCCATAAACATATAACAATATGAACATTAAAAAATAAAAATATCCTAAATTGTCAATATTCTGTCGCGAAATGAAGTATACTAATGAACATGGACAAAAAACACGCTGTCTTTTTTGGTTGTTTAGCCGGCGCAATTGCATTCGGAATTTTAATTCCGTATTTTGCCTTTGCTCATAAAGGATATATAAGGCCGACAGAAGATTCGAAATCGTGGATGTCAAATATCAGCGATGACACAACGCTTGACATGATATCCATACCTGGAGCACACAATTCAGGCGCACTACATTCAATTGCAGATGTCTCAGGAAAATGCCAAGACATCTCAATTTACAACCAATTGACAATCGGAGCGAGATTCTTGGATATCAGACTGCAATCGGTTGCTAATAAACTTGCGGTTTGTCACGCGTACATAAACGAAGATTTGACATTTGAATCCGTATTAAGCGATTGTAGAAAATTCCTTCAGGAAAATAGAAGTGAGACGATTATCTTCTCCGTTAAGGAAGAATACGATGCCATCAGCAGCACTTTATCATTCGATGAGGTCCTTCTAAATGAGATTGAAGAATACAAAGAATTCTTCTATTTTGGCGACAGCATCCCTACCCTCAAATTGGCGAGAGGAAAGATGGTGCTGTTATCAAGATACAAAAACAATACAGTTGGAATCTCGGCCCATAATGGTTGGGAAGATAGTTGCACGTTTGACATTAATAACGCCACTAGATTACACGTCCAAGACTATTACAATGCTGAAACGGTTGATAAAAAGAAGCAGGAGATCGAGTCTTGCTTAAAATACTCGTCCGATTATTACACATCACACGAAGAAAAAACGCTCACCCTTAATTTTTTCAGCGCAACGTTATCAAGTGATTTCCCGCCGTCTTACTCGGTTCATGTTGCCGAAGGGATTAATCCTTGGGCCTTAGAAATATTGCCCAACTACAACGTAACCGGAGTCGCTATCTTTGATTTCATTAGTATCGATTTGGCAAAAGCCGTATGGAGCAAGAACTTATGAAAAGAACATTGAGCAAGATTGCTTTCATAGGGTCATCCGCCTTAATGTTAATTGCAGGATTAATCTTTATGGTCATCGATGCCAGATTGATATTCAGCGGGGAATGGTTAAGTTATTCCGATAAAGCATTCGGATTGATACAGTTAATCATCCGTGAAATCATTTGGGTTTCTCTAATTGGAAGTCTTCCATTAACAATTATTTATATAAAGAAAAATACGGTAGAGCTTCGTATGACCTCGATGGTCTATGCCATATTCACGTTTGTAATGGGGGTTACTTCCGCCTTGATATTCAAAGTCGATGCAGGAAAACCGCTTTATTATTACATGCTACCGGCGGCCATCTTGCCATCCTTATACGTATTATCATTTTACTTCTACGAATCGGAAAACAAAAATGAAGACAGCAAAGAATATTAAGGACATGACAAAGGGTTCGCCCTGGAAGCTCATTGTCACGTTTGCTATCCCAATTTTTCTTAGCAACCTATTCCAAACTTTATATAACACATTCGACTCCTTTGTCGTAGGGCGTTTTATCGGCGATGATGCTTTGGCGGCCGTCTCATCTTCTGGCAATCTAATTTTCTTATTCACCTCATTTTTTGTTGGAATGTTTGCAGGCGCGGGAACCGTGATTGCCAATTATTTCGGCAAAAAAGATCAAGAAAACATGTCCAAAGCCATCCACACGGATGTCGCTATAGCCTTGGTTTCAAGCGTGGTTCTGACTATTGCCGGCGTAGTGCTTACTCCGTACATCTTAGAGGCAATGGGCACCGCCCCAGAAGTTCTTCCGAATTCAATTGAATACTTTAGGTGGTATTTTTTCGGAATCTCAGGCACCATCATGTACAACTGCTTAAACAGCATCTTGCAAGCAGTCGGCAACTCTAGACGCGGTCTCTATTATCTAATCGTTGCATCCGTGATAAATGTCGCCTTAGACCTGCTCTTTATTGCGGGGTTCGGGTGGGGCGTTTGGTCTGCCGCACTTGCAACATCAATCTCTCAGGTCGTATCCGCTTTATTGTGTTTTGGATTCCTAACGAAACCAAAAGAGATTTACACAATCTCATTAAAGAAAATTAGATTCCATAAAGACATGGTGAAAAGCATCTTAAGATTTGGCGTTCCATCAGGAATTCAAAATTCGGTCATAGGACTTGCGAATGTCTTGGTACAAACCAACATTAATTCATTCGGCAATAAAGCTATGGCGGGCTGCGGGTCTTATTCAAAGTTAGAGGGATTTGCCTTCCTACCAATCACCTGCTTCTCCTTATCCATCTCGACATTCATATCCCAAAACTTAGGCGCGAAAGAATATGAACGCGCAAAGAAAGGTGCAACATTTTCAATCATAACATCTTTGATAATGTCTGAAGTTATAGGGGTGATAATGTACTTTGGATGCCCTTTATTTATCAGTTGGTTTGCTAGCGATCCTGAAGCCGTCGCATACGGGGTTCAGCAGGCTAAGACCATGTCGCTTTTCTATTTTGCTTTGTCATTTTCTCATTGCGTTTCCGCAGTATGTCGGGGCGGAGGTAAACCAGTCATACCGATGCTTGTCATGTTGCTTGACTGGTGCGTAATACGCGTGGCCTATATCACAATAGCGATGAAGATAAATCACGAGATCGGCCTCCTCTTCTGGGCGTATCCAATCACTTGGGGCATATCCTCTATCTTCTATTTCTTCTATTTGATTTTCTCGGATTGGGTGCACGGATTCGACAAGATAGAAGAAAAAAGAAGGCTCAAAGAACAAAAAGAAAACGGGCTTCAATGAGGCCCGTTTGATGCTATTAGAACCAACCGGTGATCTTCGCGTATATCTTGTAGAAGAAGACAACAATCGGAGACCTTAGAGGCTTGATGATATCCATAGGAACCCAGACAGCAGTTCTATGTCTGATGTATTTATAAAGCTTTGGGTCCCTCTTTTTCCAATCGGCTAATATTTCCTTAATACCATCCCATTTTTCCTTCTTATTGCCTATTAAGGCATAGAAAATCGAAAGTATGGTTTTTGATGATAGGTCATGCAAGATGTATCTAGCATGTTTTTTGCCTAACGCTTGAATTTGGTCCAAAGTATAGAGTTCAGTCATGACGCGGAAGACACGCATCTGATGAGCGTAGTTCTTGTCCATTGATTTGATGTTGACCGACTGATCTGGCCTTCCCACCAAATAGTGATAGAAAGCCATCGGTGTGTAATAGAAAGTCTTGATATAAGGAAGAGGCGCATACACGAAGATGTTATCAACGTAGAATGTATGCTCCGGGAAAACGATTCCAGACTGTTTGATGACATCAAGTTTCAAAACCATCGAATGCATCATTAAATACTGGTACAGTTTCATTCTAGGGACGCGGTCCCACGAGAAGATTTCATCGTGTGGATAGATGTGCTTATAGGTTTCAACAAACTGCTCGTTATCACAGACTCTATCAAAGATATAATCGAAAAGATACAAATCTGGATCCGTTCCTTTTTCGTGCATATCCTTGATTAATTGAATGACTTTAGGATAGTTTTCCTCATCAACCCAGTCATCCGCGTCAACGCATTTAAAGTATAAGCCTGTTGCATTGGCAATGCCCGTATTCAAACCGCCGCCATGACCTTTGTTCGGCTGATCGACGACTTTGACACAGTTAGGGAATTTCTCTTCGTACTCTCTAGCGATTGCAAGAGTACCATCTTTACTTCCGTCATTGACAACGATGATTTCAACATCATCGCCGCCTTTGGTCAGAGAATCGAGATTTTTCCTTAAGAATTTCTCTGCGTTATATGACGGAACAACAAAAGATATATATTTCATAGGTGGGTATTATAAGACCATAATGCTCAAAAGGAATAATTTTGTTAATTTTTCTTCTGTGCCTTCTGGTAGTGATTTTCCTTAGCGAACTTAGGAGCTTCTTTATCTCCTTTGATAAATGTTACGAGTCCTTTCCAGAAATGACCGTTGAACATAGCCATAACGGCATCTGATTGAACCATGGACATATTCATCATACGAGAGATCGATCTCATTGGGAACTGATATGGGCCCATGATGATCATATTGGCGAATCTCTTGTTATGCTTATTGCCCCATTTGACAAGGAATCTCAAGGCCTTACCGACTAATCTGCCAATCCATCTCTTTGCAAACACCAAATCGCAGAAGAGGGAATCTCTTGTCATAATGACTCTATTCTTCTTGTAGAAAACCATGTCATGACTGACCCAATCACCGCCATAGACTTCCTTGAATTCTTCATCGGTGACACCGGTGACGTTCCCGGAGAAATACTTAGCAGCCTTGCTAGCATCATACGGGAATTCTTCAGTCGTGCCCGCAACTTGGATGGTTCCAGTAACACGAACATCAACGATAGAAGATGCGACGTAGATATCGTATGTACCGCCTTCGATTTCCCATTTATTTGTCTTGATATTCCAATAACGGAATGTCTTGTCGTCAAATGGGATTTCGACAACTTCTTCTTCTCCAGGTTCCAAGAGTTTGGTCTTCTTAAAGCCTTTGAGTTCTTTGACTGGACGATAGATTCTAGAATCTTTCAATCCCACGTACATCTCAACAATTTCCTTACCGGCAAAGGACCCAGTGTTCTTGACTGTAACTTTGATGCCTTTCTCCGTTACTGATAAGTTGGAATATTCGAATGTTGTGTATGATAATCCATAACCGAATGGATACTTGACGGCTACGCCTGATTTTTCGAAATAACGATATCCGATATAGATTGATTCTTTGTATTTGATATCAACATCATACGCACCTGCGAAGTTTTCGTTTGACGGGACGTCTTCGATTCTGACGCAGTATGTTTCTGACGTCTTGCCCGATGGATTTACGTCACCATTTAACATATCGAGAATGGAATTGCATCCAGCCTGGCCTGAGAGCGCCCCATTTAAGAGGGCATCGCAGTTTGAGTCCCATGTGAGGTCAACAACTGAACCGCCCGATAAGACGACAACAATCTTCTTTCCTAGGCCTCTTAAGGTCTCTAAGAGATCAATTTGGTTATGATGGATGTTGATGTCAGCTCTATCTAAGCCTTCTGATTCTGTGACTTCATCAAGTCCCATGAAATAGACAATGATTTCAGCGTTGTTCGCAAGAGAGATAGCCTCTTTTATGAGTTTGGCGTTCTTTTTGCCATATCTATCATAGCCTTGAGCATATCCGACAAAATCGAATTTGAATTTGTCTTTAAGATCTGTGAAGTTATCTAATTGTGTGCAGTTGACTTGCGATGAGCCAGCGCCCTGATAACGTGGAGCCTGGGCAAAATCACCAATGACAGCGACTTTGTCTGTTGTTTTAAGTGGAAGAATTCCATCGTCATTCTTTAATAAGACCATGGTTTCATCGGATGCCGCCTTAGCAATAAGGTGATGGGCATCTTTAACTTCTGGATAGCAGTTGAGACCTGTGACCTTCTCGCCATCAATCTCACCATGCGGCTCCTGATAATCTTCAAACACTTTCGAGGTCTTAATGGCAAGGTCGATAACTTGATCTGCAGCCTCATCAACATACTTAACATCTAACGTGCCGGCATTAACAGCTCTAACGATTTCTCTATCGGTATCGCCGTTGTTACCCGGCATTTCAAGAGCGTTGTCAGCTTTTAATCCGGCAATTCTATCAGCTTCGCCTCCCCAGTCGGTGACAATTAATCCCTCATATCCGAATTCCTTTCTCAGGATATCGAGATTGAGGTGCTCATTCTCGTTTGTGTATGTGCCATTAACCATGTTATATGATGACATGATTGATAATGGCTTGCCTTCTTTCAGCGCGATTTCAAAAGCGGTTGTGTAGATTTCACGCAATGCTCTCTCATCAATGACTGAGTTAGAGTTTATACGTCTCTCTTCCTGGTTATTACCACACCAATGCTTAACACAAGCCGAGATTCCATTTGACTGGACGCCATCGATTAAGTTAGCGGCCAATTTACCAGCAAGATAAGGATCCTCTGAGAAATATTCAAATGAGCGTCCGCATCTTGAGTTTCTCTTCATGTTGATACCAGGACCAAGAAGCATGTTAACATGCAGTTTAACTGCCTCTTCTCCCAAAGCGACGCCTACTGTATGCAATAATTCGGTATTCCATGAATTGGCAAGCGAGGCTGCTGTTGGGAAGCAGGTTGCAGGCAGGGATGGGTTTAAACCAAGCTGGTCTGCAGCGGCTGCCTGTTTTCTGATTCCATGAGGGCCATCAGATAAAAACATTGATGGGATTCCTTTTTCAGGATAATCCATAGACTCCCAGAAGTTCTTTCCCGATAAAAGGGACGCTTTCTCTTCAAGAGTAAGAGTAGATAGTATGTCTTCGTGTTTCATTGTCGGTTACTCCTTAGTAACTGTGTTATAAATGTTATGCTAATAAAATAAACCTTTTCTTTGAAAAAGAATAGTCCGTTCATTCAACTTGGTGTTCGAAAGACGCAAATGATTGGTATTTTTGAATAAAACATAGTTTTTTGGAAGAAAAAGCTCCTTTGATTTCTGTAGCAGCCATCTTTCCGGAGAGGAAAGCGTCTTCCGCAAAATACTCAAAGTTACGTCCACCAAATGGAGAACGGTGAATATTGACAGCTGGCGCATACCAACCGGTGTATGGGGATGCCATTAGAGTCACCAACAAGAGCCTCATTACCAACAGAGGTTCCCATCTGTTCCATGATTTCAACGTTCCATGTTGCGCCTAACAACGCTTCTCAACAATAAGAGCAGGTCTTGTAATAGGTTGTTGTATCCATGAAATTCGTCCAGCCGACAGGACCATCGGAATCGTTGGATTTAGGTTTGCCAACGCCTAAGAGAGAGTTGGTTTTAAACGCACCTTGCGA
Source organism: bacterium (assembly GCA_963643345.1). Classification (GTDB taxonomy): domain Bacteria; phylum Bacillota_I; class Bacilli_A; order RFN20; family CAG-826; genus UBA4951. The sequence continues at coordinate 11,312 of CAVIJK010000040.1, forward strand.
GTACATATCGACCATTGTTAAAAATCATGACATGAGAATACTTCAAAATCATTGTGTTTATCTATGTTTAACAACTATGTTGGCGATAATATTTTTCCAATAATCGCCCAAGAAGATAAAATCGTGTTAAAGGCGGATTTTAAGCCGTGTAATTAACGCCCATCTGCTGGAGATATAAAGACGCAGACACATTAGTCATAACGATTTTAACAACGCCGTCTAGCGCTTCAAATGTTCCACCGATGATGGAACACTGCGATGCGTCTCTTTTTAAAGGCATGTTTTCAAGAACTTTTTCGTCGCCGACATATACAGACATATTATATGTCTTTCCAGAGGCGGTATTGCCTTTGATAAATACGGAATCTACTGCGCTTAAAGCCTCATTTGATTGAATGATTAAAGTATCCGCCCAGTTATTGGAACTACCACTGCCAATTGAAATACAGCCGCCATAATTTGAACTATTGCTTACCGGGATGTTCCCATCTGTATCATCAGAACTCTCGTACGAGAATGTCCAATCGAGATTGTTGAGAGTAACGCTTGTTCCAGCTTTTTCAATTTTTGTTCCACTTGTACCGAATGCATTCTTGTTTTCAAAGGTGTATTTCCATGAGCAGGATTCAATCGAGGCTTCCTCAACTTTGACCGCGAAAGGAATGTTCCCGTTGGGTGTTGGGGCGTTAGTTATTTTTGTGCCAACATCACTAGATGTAAAAGTGTATGGCACATATTCAAGTTGGAAGTCGGCTTGGCTAGTTGAATAATCGGTATAAACATTAACAATCTTCCAATCGGAATCGCTTGTGGAGTCTCCAACGAAATAGTTTCTTTTTGCGCTCTCGATCGCATAATTGGAGAACTCGTGACTTGTTGTTTTTAATACATTGCATGTCGGAGTTAAATCCGATAATTTTCCTGGTTGATTCTTCTTTGATCCATAGACATAATCCACGAGTTCCGGGAAGTCTACAAACGCATTTCTATTTCCTTGGGCTTTTCCGTTGAATAAATGGGTCCGCACGCTTTCGGAGTGTTGGTATTCTAGTCTATCAACAGGATAGGAATTCCAAGATAGCAAATCGGATAGATTGCCGATAGCAAACGCATCATACCCGGCAGAAGATGAGAACGTGACATAATCCTCTTGTATATTGAGGCCCTTCATCGTGACATTATTGACAGTATCTTCTTCGTCATACATATACATTGTGGCCATATAAAATATCGCACGCGCAAGTCTGCCTTTATCTTTATTTCCGGGTTCAAAGTTCATCTCGTCATAACTATAGCCATCATTTGTGTCTGTTAGTTTACTAACATATGTATCGGATTTTGTATCGGCGTTACCGTAATTCTTAGAACCTCTTGAGGTATTACCGGAATAATTGGAGGCGAAAAGGTTATGAAAATCAGTCGCTCTGCCAAGATTCTTAACCGCGGTCCCGGTCAAACTGCCGGTCATCAAACAAGCCGGGAATGCGTGTTCTCTTTGCCAACCACTACCATTGGAATTTGTCGCAATCTTCAAATCATTAGTCGATGAATAAACTACGTCAACGCATTCGAAGTCATCCAATGCTTGATCGGCATATTGATTGGTCTCCCAATTGGTCGGATTGCCCGAATACGCAATCGGTGTATAGTTTTTGCGCATCGCCGTATAGAGCTTTGCCCTTAAATCCTCGCCGTTGGTCCAATGAATGTCATCATAATAACCGTCATAAACATCAAAAACGGAAACATCTTCGCTCGAGGATGAAGACGCATCGGAAGTAACTGAGGAAACTATTGGTTCATATGAAGATTCATTCCCGCCGTTTTTGCTCTTACAACCAGCTAAGACCAAGGACAAAGACAAGAGAGCCGCTAAAGTACGAATAAGCTTCTTCATGACTTAAATAGTAACAAAATAAGAAGTAAAGTG
>CAVIJK010000041.1:0-12720 GCA_963643345.1 bacterium
TTTATAATCAACGTTTCTTTTCGCTTTCTTCCACTGTTGTTTGCTTACTGTGCCAAGGAAAATTGATGCAGCGTAAATTACCATGAAGAGCGGGAATAAGAGAATTGTTGGCAAAAGTTTTTTTAGACTAACCCCTATTTTCTTTTTATCCAAGGCGTAAACAAGGAAAGCCTGGAGAATGAATGGGACGATGAATGCAAATGCTAACGCGTAGACTATAACCCATAAAACCGTGATGGCAAATTGTGGGTCGCCCGCTGCGTTCAATAAATTGAATAATACGGTGTAGACATAATAGATTGGTAGCCATGTGCAGCATAGAACCGCAATCGGGATAAAGAATAGATTCAAGAACATGTCCAACCAGCAATAGCGGAAGGTTGTGAAGAACTTGAATAGACAGTACCACCCTTTTGTCCAGAACAGTTTATGGAGCGAATGACCCATGCGGATGTTTCTGCGAAATATGTCTTTCAATGTGGATGGTTGGTCTTCATAAACAATGGCTTTTGGAGCATATCCAACTTTTCTTTTCTTCTTCATGCATTGGATATTGAATTCAACATCCTCGCTTTGTGAGAGGCACACCCAACCACCATCTTCTTCGATGGATGCTCTGGAAAACATCATTCCACCACCCAATAAGAACGCGTCTGTGTGCAAGGCGGATCTAGCTTGGCAGTTGAAACGGTTATCGCGAATGTACCAAAGGCCAGACACTCCTGCGATGACATTCTGAGTCAAATTGCTTGCGTGATTATATCCTCTACCAGCTGCATAGCCCGCCTCATATAGCGAATTCATCTCGTTTATGTATTCGGCATCCACGATGTCATCCGCATCGAATCTGATGAAAAAATCATATTTGTTAAGTGTTGGTTTTAGTTGTTCAAAGAGATATTTGAGTGCGTAGCTAACGCATCTTTCTTTTTTTGCAACTTCTCCCCTTTCATAAACGGTTACCTTAACTTCTCCAGAAAGGGAACGGGCTATCTCAGCGGTTTTATCCGTGCAATTGTCGGCAAGAAGAATGATCTCGTATTTATCCTTAGGATAATTGAGGTTCTGAATTTGTTTTATCGTCCTTCCGATGATCTCTTCCTCGTCTTTTGCGCAGATTACGATACCGCAATAATGTTTTTCTTTTGCCTCCGGATATTTTCTTGCGGGCAAAAAGAACAAGAACAGATATATTAATTGAAAGGCAAAAGCAAAACCAATTATGCCTAATAAAACATAATTGATGTCATTTAGAACGTTATTAAATGTGTTGATATCCATATACAATAAGTTAAGCAAAACCAAGTGCCCTTTACAAGGGATGCTAGTTATATCTAGTGGGAAAACGAATTGCAAGACAATTAAAGTCTTACTTCGCCTTTTCTCAAGCTGATTTTGCCAAGTCCTTTCTCATAAAATTCTTTATCGTAGGCTCTTAGTTCATCCACCGCTTTTTGAATTTCGTTTTGACACATATTCGCCAATTCCACCGTATCCATGTCCTTATATTCTTCGTAAGTTATCTTGCGAATGAAACGATATTGAACGAGTTCGCGCTTATCATCGGAATTTTTATCAAGAATTCTGTGGTTTCCGTAGGAAGCAAAAAGAACGATGTCCGCCTTAACTCCGGTAGCACATTTGAAACTTCCGGGGTGGAATGGAAGCATTGGAGCATCAATGTCTTTGTTGCGCGTTCCTTCAGGGAAAATGATGACATGATGCTTATTGTCTCTTAAATCGTTTTGGACGTTCCTGATTACCTTTAGAGATTGTCTCAAATCGCCTCTATCCATTAAATAGGCGTCGATTATTTTGACAACAGAACTAACCATAAACATTTTTTCGGCCTCTTTTTTGGCGACAAAAGTTGCGGGTTCATCGAAGAAAGTCAAGATGGTTAAACCATCCGTGAAAGATGTGTGATTGCCTACGAACAAGCATTTTCTATCCCCATCCTTTACTTCATCGAATAGTTCTCTGTTCTCAAACTTCAAATCCGCTTTGAAACATTTAAGAATTGCGTTGATGTTTTTATTAACGACTTTGAATCGCTTTTCACTGGAGTATTTCTCTGGATGTCTGCCCATCGGGATAAATTTGAATAGCCAGGCGAAAAGAAGCCTGAAGCCAACCTTGAAAACCGCTTTAAAATATTTCCACATTATTTGATACCTAGGACAAGGCAGCTGCACCTGTTGATGACTACCCTTTCCATCCTTATTTTTGCTTTCGACATGTCTCCGGCATTTCCATTTAGTAGCGTGACCGGTTCCTCGTATACCTTAACGATGTCATCGAATGTAGGATTGACGATTACTTCAATTTTTGAAAATTTGAGTTTTTCGTTCGTGTTTGCAAAATCCATGATAACGCATCTTTCGTAATCATCAAATTCAACGAGATTCTTTAGCGATTCGCCATCGGATTTCGGAAATAAACGTCTTCCTTTTTTCGCTTTGCACATCGAAATGAATTTTTCGACCATTGAATATCTTTCATCCACCAACTCATACGGGAATTGGTTATAGGTATCACCTAAATTGTAGGTGTTGTCTTTCCCGTATTTTGAGTCTCCAACCTCTTGCCCGGCATGGATGAAGGAAAGACCGTTGGAAGTTAGGATAGAGAAGAGCCCCAGTTCGCAGATAGAAAGTTTGTCATCAATAGAGATGCTATCCCCCATTTCTCTAGAGATATAATCGAAGAAAGTCATGTTATCATGGCATTCGATGTAGTTGACCGATTGTTTTGCGTCATCCCATTTTTTCTCAATGCCAGAATAGGATAATGATGACCCAAGCATCGCATATTTGTAACCGCCATTATGGTAGAAATCTTGCGTCAAATAGGCTTTGTTGTATTCCCTAAACAAATCGTTGAAGAAGGCGAAATCCTTCAGTAGTTTGGCATTCTCCATCTTTCCTAGTTGAACCTTAGAATCAGGATCCATGTTCCAACCTTCGCCGTATAGGATAAAATCCTTTTTAACTGATTTAGCGTAATCCTTGATTTGTTTTAAGGTCTCAACGTCAATTAACCCCATTAAATCGAAGCGGAAACCATCGATATGATACATGTCAATCCACCACTTGCAGGCGTCTAATATCATTTTCCTAGCCATCGGCCTCTCTGTTGCTAAATCATTGCCACAACCGCTGCAATTTGACATCTTGCCGTTGTTTTTCTTGCGGAAATAATAATTTGGGACAATCTTTTCAAAACTGGAATTTAGATAGTCATAAACATGATTGAATACGACATCCATGACGATTCTAATTCCTTCTTTATGATATTTGGAAACGAGTTCCTTGAATTCTTTAATTCTACATTCTGGATCTAATACGTCAGAGGCATATGAACCCTCCGGCACCATATATTGTTGTGGGTCGTATCCCCAATTGTATTTTTCTTCAGGATGAAGCTCGTTAACAGTTTTAAAATCGTGAATTGGAAGAAGCTGAAGATGTGTTATGCCAAGCGATTTTATGTAATCGAAACCGGCTGGATGATCTCCATTCGTTTTGCAACCTTCCTGATATAAAGCCTTATAAGTTCCTTTGTTTTTGATATTTGTGTGGGGAGAAATGGTCAAATCCCTTACGTTGCCCTCGTAAATTATGGCATCAACGTACTTTTCGAATTTTGGCAGTTTGTCCTCGTTATCTATAATCGAGGAGAAACGGTTCATGTTGAGAACGACGCTAGATTCGCCATTCGGGCTTGAGGCTTTGGCGTATGGGTCAATAGAGATCCTAGTCACTCCGGAGTTATTGACGACGTACTGATATTCAGCATATTCCATGTCGCCTTTTATGGCGATACGGTAAACGCCGTTTTTTCCTCTTATCATTTCCCGATAATGCCATCTAGCCGAACTTTTTTTCTTATAACGGATATAAACGACGCTAGCTAAAGGCGCCCAAACGGCAAAATTTGTTTCAAATTCGCTATAGGTTGCGCCTAAATCATCGCCGTTATAATAAAATTCCTCGTCAAATCCTGGAAAGGTCGTCGCTTCATTTACGTCAAGCGTTACCGCTCCGATTCCCGACAACATCAAAACATACGAATGTCCCAACTCAAGCGGTCCATCCAAATGATAGTCAAAAATCCATGAATTAGGGGTTGAAACAAACTTGACAGGAGTCAGTTTAATTTCTTTATCATCATCAATTAGAAGACTAACTTCTATTTTTCCGTACTGATGCCCCGTGAAAACGCTGAGTCTAATCAGGTCGTTCTCCACTAATCTTGCTGATAAAAAGGTGTCTTTCATAAGTGTTATTTAGGCATATCCCAACCGTTTGGGATTACTTTTGTCCCGTTCTTTGTTCCCTCATTCTCGCCATCCAATTCTTGTTTAGCGTGAATTAAGACTTTGGAACCTTTTGAATTTGTCTCCTGCCCAGGTTCGTTTGGGGCAACAATTCCTTCGTCTTGAAGCTGTTTGAAAATCTTACCAGCCCTAGGGAAACCTACTGAAAATTCTCTTTGTATCTTTGATATAGATACGTATTCCATCGACATTACCGCTTCTTTGATCATCTCATATTTAGATGCACCCTCAGCTGCCCTAAGCTCGGCATGAGAAGGCATTGCCGCAGCTGCGGCTTCTTCAAAAGCTTTTTGCTCAGCTTCGTGGTCAATGAGATCAAGGAAGACAGGGTCATAATGGGTTTTCTGCTGATTTCTAATGAAATTGCAAACATTCTTGATTTCATCCGTCCAAACCATACAGCCTTGACAACGAATCAAAGCGTATTTATTGAGTTCTGGGCAATTGACTAGCATGTCGCCGTGTCCAGCGAGATTCTCAGCTCCGCCTTCGTTTAGGATTGTGCACGAATCGGTCGCACTCCTAACCCATAAAGCGACGGTGGTTGGCAAATTGGCTTTGATTCGTCCATTAACGACATCAACTGTCGGCCTTTGAGTGGTTAATACTATGTGTATACCTGCACTTCTTGCTTTTTGAGCCAAACGAGCAACAGGCTCTGAGATATTCTTACAAACGTCAACGGCATCTGCGAATTCATCCAAAATAAGAACGATATAAGGGAGTTTCTTTATGCCGTTCTCCGGACAATAATCATCGTTGAACTGCGAGATATTAGTGCAACCAGCTTGTTCAAAAACCTGATTGCGCCTCTCCATTTCATCTATTAATTTGTCCAAACAAACTTTTACTTGAGTGACATCTTTTATAATAGGACAGAGAAGATGAGGCAAGTCTTTATAAAGAGCCATTTCAACTCTTTTAGGGTCAACTAAAATGAGTTTCAATTCCTCTGGCCTATTCTTCATAATCAGGGACATGATGATACCGTGTATGAAGATTGATTTACCTGAACCGGTTGAGCCTGCAACAAGCATATGCGGGAATTTTCTTAAATCGCCATGTATGTATTTGCCGCCGATATCTTTTCCGAACGGAATGTCGAATTTGTATTTTTCCCCATAGCCGCAGGCATCGAGCATTTCTTTGAAATAAACAGTGTCGCTTTTCACGTTTGGAATCTCTAAGCCTGAATACTGAGAACCCATGACAACGTCTTGGAATCTTGGCATAATTCCACCTAACCTCTTGGCTAAATCTGGAAGGACTCCATTGATGGATGAAACCCTAACGCTCTTTTCGGTTGCGATATTGAATCTTGTGACTGACGGTCCAATCACATAATCTTCAACATGTGCGCCAATATGCATATCCTGGAATAGTTCGTCGATTATTGCGCGTTTTGCCTCACAATCACCGGTCATTCCATCGAAACTCGAAGTATTTTGAGGTTCTCTTAATAACGTCGATGGTGGGAGCTCATATGGGGGCAACTCTTCCGCCAAATCGCAATGTAAATTGCGGATTATGTACTGGTTTTCAGGTGACATCAAAGATAATTTTGCATCAAGTTTCTCAGATTGTGTTAGTTCTTTCTCAACCGGTGAAACGGCTTGAGATTGAGCGACTTCTGGAGAAGGCACTTCTTCATTTTCAACAATAGTTTCTTGATTAGATTCTACCGTTTCAGTGTTGTTCTCCTTATATAAATTCGAAGCCTCGATAAATTCAGGTTCTTCTTGAACTGTCTCAATATGAACGGCTTCCTCTTCAATGCTATTTCCCATTGCTTTTTGATAACTAGGGGATAAATCCTGATATACGGGGGCCTTGCTAACGCCGGTTTGGGTCTCTGATTGGTTAACACTAGCTGTGTTTGTTTGCGTGCAAGGTCTTTCTTGATATGCGACTTCAGGTTTCCTTTGATCAATCACTTTTTGCTCAACAGCCGGTTGGTTACCGAAAAAGTCGTTGGCAGAAAAAATCTCGGTTGCGTATTGGTCTGCAGGTTTTAGATCTTCATCTTCGCCGAATTTAGCCTCATGGATACCGCCGGATTGATATGATTCGTGCGGCATTTCATCTGAAACTTCATCATGAAAGTTGTTCGGGTCGGCGTGTTCGGAATAAAGTTCAATGCGAGTTGAACGGTTCTCGATTGATTCACCAAAATGAATCGGTTTGAATTCCAAATCATCGATCTCGTCGTAATTATTTTGCTCAGCCTCCACTGCTTTTTGGGATTTCCTAATGGCAAATTTGTGCTTTGCGTTGCCACTTAATATAGCGACTAAAGAGATAATCTCAGGAAGGAAAAATAAGGTGATACCACCTAAAAGGACGGCGATTGATAAGATGAAATTTAATCCACCTACATCAAGAATTTTTGCTAATCCGTACCCTAAGTATCCGCCACCAATTTTCCCATCGACATAATAATTAATGGCTTTTCCGCGTGCAGCATATTCCGCTATAGCGGATAATGCATCGTCTACATTGTGCAGAGCGATTGATGAAGAAAGCGTCGATACGCCGATTAGGATTAGGGCAAAACCCACAAATTGCTTCCAAGAATAATAGTCTTTAATTAATCCGCCTTTGATCAACAAAACAATTGATGTAGCGATCAAGAATGCATTGAAAAAATAGAAGCCTGCACAACCAAAAACCAGGAAAATCCAAGTTCCTAACGGCCAAAGCATTCCGGCTGGAGATACTATAAAGATCAAAGAAATCAACAAAAGGGCCGCAGCCGCGGCCTTAGTGATATCACTTTTGGTAAAACTTTTCCCCTCGCTCGACATCTCAGTCAACCTCGGTTAATAACGGAAGAACCATTGGCTCATTGCCCGATTGTCTTTTGACGGTTCTAGAGATTTTCTCGTAGACTTCATCTTTGAGCTTTCTAATATCGTAATATGGAGAAGACAAATGGTTTTCTAAGCACGAATTAAAGATACGGGTGACGTCCCTAACGAGGATTTCGCTATCTTTAAGATAGACTAAGCCTCTAACTTGAACATCCGGTCCGGCTATCAGTTTCTTTTTGGATTTTGAGATGATGGCTGCGACGATGATGACGCCTTCGGCGAGTTTTTCTCTATCTTGGACTACCGCAGGAGATACGTCTCCCACTCCTATTCCGTCGATCATGATATCTCCATGAGGAATCTTCTCATCGAAAATTCTTGCGCCTTTCTCATCTATTAAAAGGGAGAAACCGTTATCGACAAGGAAGATGTTTGTGTGATTGAGTCCGACATTCATTTCGGCAGCGATTTGCGCGTTGCATAAGAGGTTCATATACATGCCTTTGACTGGCAAATAGTATTTCGGCCTTAACATACCTATTATGGTCTTGAGGTCCTCAACGCATGCGTGCATACGATAGAAATTCTTCTTAGAAACGGCATAAACTTTGCAACCAGAACGATATAATTCATCGATAGCATCTACACTTTCAACTTCTGTATTGTTATTGTAAGGACATGCAACAATAAATGTGTCGGTTGGTCTGAGCTTTAGTCTATAGTCCTCAACCTGACCAGAGGCGAGAAGAGCAATTTTGGCATAGGATCTCGTATCGTGAGCAAGCATCAGGATAATAATGTCTTGTTCCCTGATACGATTGATTTCGCTAAGCGGAGCAACAAGATTTTTGTCGATTGGCGCAGCTTGTGCCTCGGCCATGGTCTTAAGAATTTCATCGGTCTCCTCATCATATGGGATGACTTTCTTTCTGTATTTTTTAGCAATGCTCAGAACTTCATCGATGTTGTAGAAGTTTGAGGCGAACATCGCAACGTAAGTTCTGCCGTTTGCATGTTTCAACTGCTCCTCAATATGGGAAGAAATTCTATACATCGGAGCATTATAGCCGGCTCTTGTTGCGTAAATCGATTCAGTCATAAGGACAAGAACGCCTTTGTCGGCAATGCGAGCAATTGCATTGGTGTCATGCAAATAGGCTGGTGCAGCGTTATTCTCAACAACAAAATCAGAAGTGATGACAATGTTGCCATATTGCGTTGAAATGGCGATGCCACTAGAATCCGCAACATTGTGAGAAGTGTGGAAATATGAGATTTCTCTTCCAGCCACTTTGAAATCGCTTGTGGCCTTAACCTCAACTAGTTTATATGGAACGTTGTCTCTCTGGACATGTTTTGTGAACATCTTGAACATGGTCAATGTAACTTTTGAACCATAAATTGGAGCTGGCACTTCTCCATATAGATAAGCGAGTGCGGCGATGTCATCGTCATGTCCATGAAGCAAGAAATAAGCTTTAACTCTGTTCTTATTTGCCTTTAAATAATCGAAGTTAGGGATTATATAATCGATGCCAGGCATGGTTTTGTCAGGATGCTTAATTCCACATCCGACAACAAATATGTCATCATTTATCTCAACGACGATACAGTTTTTTCCGTCTTCATCTTGTCCACCAAGGGAGACTATTCTGATTTTTTCGTTTGCCATTGTTTTTCCTCCTAAAATTTATAGTTCGTATGATTGGAGCAACTTGCCTTCTTCTATCTCGTAAAAGGAGATGGTGTTTCCATTCCAAGTGGCATATGTCCCTGGTGTTTTATCCTTAGGGAACCCTATCGATCCTGGATTTATGAATGCAAGTTTTCCTGATTGATTGTATAAGTGGTGATGAGTGTGTCCGAATAAACATACCTCTATATCGGATTTCTTTATCCAAGATAATGAGACGTCATCTCCGTGGATGAGCAAGCACTTCTTCCCGTTGATCGTCATCTCGAGAATTGGATGGATTGGGAATGAAAGAATCATGTGGTCAATGCGGGAATCGCAATTACCTTCGATTCCGATTATTTTGTCTTTAAATGCATTTAGCATCTTGGCAACGACCATTGGTTCATAGTCATTTGGAACCCCATTTCGAGGTCCGTTGTACATGAAGTCACCTAATAGAATTATGTGGTCAGGGTTCTCTCGCTCGATCGCATCCAAAAGATACTCCGTCTTGAGAGTTCTTCCGTGAATGTCGCTTGCGATTAGAATCTTGCCATTGATCTCCATTAGATTTTCTCCATATTTCTTGTTGCAATCACATCAATGCCTTCTTCGCCGCAGACGTTACGGATAATGACATCTCCGATGTGAATCGGAGCAACAATGTGTATTTTATTGATTTCTTCCATACATTGGAAGATGTTACCTTTTTTAATTGGCTGAGAAGTCTTCACAGGGCACATTGCGAGGTCACTTCCTTCAATTCTCACGGTCGAGGTAACAACTCGGGTGGGATTGGTGACTTCCTGTTTGCCATACGCTGCGCCTCTAGGGCAGAAATTTCCGGTTACATTAAGATTGTCATCAACCTTCAAATGACAGCCGCGCGGGCAACAAATACAGATGAGTTCTTTCATTTTATTTGACCTCCTCTTTCTTAACCAAAGAAACAGTTAAGGTTCCGCTTTCGCCATTGAATAAAGATTTTGGAAGCGATTCAATCTCCATTTCTGATGGAATGATGACCGATTTAAACACTTTTTTTATAATTTTTCCGTTTAATTCGTAAACGATATAAACGTTTTTGCTTGGCTCTCTCACACGGAACTTAAAGGTGGCTTTGTCGTCGCCTTTGCTAGAGATGTAACCAGGGACAACATAACCGATCATGTTTCCAGGAACAACTTTTATATCTTCATTTTCTTCCTTTGCTCCGTTCAATATATATTCCGCGGCGGATTTTCCTGCGACTCTAGCCTCCTCAACTACATTGTCGACTAAATCATGGACATGCAAGACATTGCCGCATGAGAAGATACCAGGGACAGCGGTTTCAAGCTTTTCGTTGACTTCGGAACCTCTACTTCTACCTTGAGGTATTCCCAAATTATTGAGCAAATCGTTATTTGGTAACAATCCGATGGATAAGATCAAGGTGTCGCAATCAAAGACTTTTTCCGTTCCAGGAATCGGTTGCTTTCTTTCATCAACTTGCGAAATTGTGACTTTTTGAAGTCTGCCTTTGCCTTCGACCTTGGAAACCGTGTGGGATAGGTATAGAGGGATGTCGTAATCGTACAAGCATTGCACCATATTACGATTAAGCCCGTTGGACCAGGCACAAAGTTCGGCAACGCCTAGGACTTTCGCGCCTTCTAGCGTCATACGTCTAGCCATAATGAGTCCGATGTCGCCTGAGCCTAAAATGAATACTCTTTTTCCGACCATATATCCTTGTTCGTTCAAGAATTTTTGGGCTTGGCCGGCGGTTAAGATGCCGGCAGGCCTATCACCTGGAATTGCGATTGCACCTGCACTTCTTTCGTAGCAGCCAGCTGCCATGATTATGGCTTTAGCGTGCATTTCGACAGCGCCCTCTTCAGGATTCATATAGGAAAGAACTTTATCTTTGGTTAAAGAACTAACCACGGAATTTAAATGATATTCGATATTTCTCTCCTTGACCTTTGCAATGAATCTTGCGGCAAATTCCGGTCCTGTTAATTCTTCCTTGAATTCAGTTAAGCCGAATCCGTTATGAATGCATTGATTGAGAATGCCCCCGAGGAAAGGTCCTTTCTCCAATATCACGATGTTTCTAACTCCAGCGTCATAAGCGGAGACTGCTGCGGATAGTCCTGCCGAACCACCGCCGATGATAGCTAAATCAACTTCTCTCATCTTATTTAGCCTCCTTTTTCACTTCAGCCTTGACGATTTCGGAGCCTTCTCCATCGTATTTGACCTCAAGCGGGGAAATCCCGTATTTTTCAGCAATCAAATTGAGAACGATTGGTTGGCAGAAGCCTCCTTGACATTTTCCAAAGCCCGCTCTAGTCCTCTTCTTAAGAGCTTTAATCGAATTAACCGGAAGGGAACGGGACATGGCGTCCTCAATTTCTCCTAAAGTGACGTTCTCGCACCCACAAACGACTTTTCCGTAATGCGGATTCTTTTTAATGAGTTCGTTTTTCTCTTCCTGTGAGAGGAATGCGGTTTTGATGTAAGGCTTGACTCTTGGGTTCCAATTGGATTTTTCTTTTAAAGGTAGAACAGCCTTAACGAGTTCCTCTACAACATATTCTCCAATGGCCGGGGAAGACACCAATCCAGGTGATTCGATGCCAGCGACATTGATAAAATCTTTATAGGTCTTAGAAGGTTCGATTATAAAATCATGCGTTGATGGAGTGGCTCTTAATCCGGCATAGACTCTAATTTGTTCTTGGAATGGGATATTTGGAACCATTTCTGTGGCCTGTCTTCTGACGTCTTGGAGCGTTAATGTGTCTGTTGACATGTCATCTTTGTCATCCACCCATTCAGATGATGGGCCAACCAAATAGTTACCCGAGGTTGTTTGGGTTACAAGTATTCCCTTGCCTTTTTCAGATGGGAGAGGGAACAATACGTGTTTGACGAATCCCCATTTAAAATGATTGAGAACATAGTATTCGCCTTTCCTAGGGCGTATCGACCAGGAAATAGGTTCGATCATTCTGGCAATGTCATCGGAATGGAGTCCGGCAGCGTTGATAACCACCTTTGCCTCATAGACATTTTTTGATGTGGTTACCTTATATCCGCCATCGATTTTTTCGATTGCCTTCACTTCTTCTCCGAACGTGATTTTTATTCCGTTATCTAAAGCGTTCTCGACGGCGTGAGCTGTTAATGCAAAAGGGTTTATATTGCCGCCGGTTGGACATAAAAGAGCGCCTTTTACCTCTTTTGAGATGTTAGGTTCGATTGCAATGACCTGCTCTTTGGTCAAGATTTCAGACGGAACCCCGTTCTCGTCTGCCCTTTTCTTGAGTTCCGATAACATCGGCAACTGTTCATCATATAAAGCAACAGTTAATGTTCCACATTTATCAAAATGCACATCGAGTTCATCGCAAACCTTGTCCATCATTTGATTGCCACGAACGTTGAAGATGGCCTTCTTGCTTCCCGGCACCGGATCATATCCAGAATGGGCGATGGCAGAATTGGCCATACTTGTAACATCGCCAACATCGTATTCTTTTTCGATGATCAATGCATCGACGTCGTAGCGCGATAGGCTTCTGGCGATAAAAGCTCCTACTGCGCCTGCTCCAATAATAATTACGTCTTTCATATTTAGTATAGTATAGAACTCTTTTTTAAAAGAGTGTAGAGCATTTCCATCTTAATTTGCCGCCTTTTGTTCTATTTTCATACATTTTTCCACTAAATAAAGGAAAAAGCCCTTATTCTTTAAGAATAAAGGCCATATTCCAAATAATTAAGTTGCTTTAGAAGATTTGCTTGTCTTGGTGATGGCCATCCACGATGTAAATGACCCACTCAACGACTTTGACTGTATGATCGGCCATACGTTCGATGTGCTTGATGTCTAGAGTTATATAGAC
>CAVIJK010000042.1:0-11121 GCA_963643345.1 bacterium
CAATGCGCACAATACTTTAGTGCGTTTAAAAAACATGTAAAGAGTTTTTTATATAAATTTTTATAAATGAGAGCGGTTTTTTATTCCGTTAAAAATTTTATACAAATCCTCAACAGATTTTGTATTCATTGAGATTTCCGCTCTAATCTTTTTGTAGCCGGCAAAACCTTTGAAAAAATGGGGTATTAATCCTCTCAATTGCATGATGGCATCTCTTTCGCCAATTTGTTCTATTAGCATTTTCGAGAAGGTCTCTGCCCATTCAACTTGATCCTCAAGCGTTGGTTCTGGTAGCAATTCTTGACCATTGATTGCTCTTTCGATGTTAGTTATTAAACGCGGGTTTCCCAATCCGCCACGAGCGACCATAACAAATTGGGCTTTGGTGATTTCCAAAGCCTTTAGTGCGTCTTCTACGGTGAAAATATCGCCGCTTATGCATAGTGGTACCGATAATTTCGCACCAAAATCTCTAAGTTTTTCATAATCAGCAGTCCCCATATAAAGTTGCTTAGACGTTCTGGCGTGAATTGTGATGAGTTTTACGCCGGCCTCAACAAGCGCATTGCACACCTCTTCGAAGTTTATCGTGTCCTCATCCCAGCCAAGCCTGATTTTCGCGCTTACTGGTTTAGTAGACCTTTCGCAAACGGCCTTCATGTATTCGTAAAGACCTTTTGGGTCCTTAAGCCAAGCAGAACCTGCCCCGGTTTGAACAACCTTATGCACTGGGCAGCCTAAATTTATATCCAAAATGTCGTATTGGGCCTCTTTTTCGAGAATGTCGATAGCCTTTAATGTCATCTCAATTTTAGAACCGAAAAGTTGCAATCCAACAGGCTTATCAATAGTTGATGTCGCGAAATATCTCATCGTCTTCTCGTTGCCATAAGCAAGCCCGCAGTCGGAAATCATCTCGCTATAAGATAGGGCCACGCCAAAAGGCTTGCAGAAATCTCTATACGCAAGCGTAGTTACTCCAGCCATCGGGCCAAGGATTACATGTCCGTTAATTTCAACATTTTCAATTTTCATAAAGATAAAAAATAAGAGGCCATTGGTTTGGCCTCTAGAATTTTATTCGTTTGTTGGTTTTTCTTCCACAGTTGGTTGCGGATCTTCATCAACTTTCTTGACACCCGCTTGTTCCTTTTCCGGAAGTTTGCCCGTCTTGACGAGGGATTCAATCTCATCGGATGTGATTGTTTCCTGAGCTAAGAGAGTCTCGGCGATAAGGGTGACTTGTTCCTTATGTGAGGAGATGATATCAAGGGCCTCTTTGTGAGCTTTTTCAACAATCTCGCGGACAGCCTTATCGATTTCATCTGCCACCGCTGCTGAGAAATTCTTTTGTGTATTGGCATAATCTCTTCCGAGGAAAACGGATCCCGTATCATGCTCATATTGAATTGGCCCAAGGTCTGACATACCCCATTCGGTAACCATTGAACGAGCAATTCTAGTCGCTTTCTCAATATCATTTGAAGCGCCTGATGAGATGTCATCGAAGAAGATTTCTTCGGATGCGCGTCCGCCAAGCAATCCAGTGATTTCTGCCAACAATTCTTTCTTTGTTAAAAGGAATCTGTCATCCTGCGGCATCATCTGAACGTGACCGCCAGTTCTACCACGCGGAATGATGGTGATCTTTTGAACTTTCTCGGAATATGGAAGAGTTAGGCCGATGACTGCGTGACCAGCTTCGTGATAAGCGACCTGCTTCCTTTCCATTTCATTCATGCCTTTGCCGTTCTTGGCAACTCCGGCGATTCTTCTATCGATTGCTTCTTCGATTTCGGCCATGCCGACTTCGTCCTTATGGAATCTAACAGCAAGGATTGCGGCCTCGTTTAAGATGTTGTCGATATCGGCACCTGAGAATCCAACGGTTCTCTTGGCGAGTGTTTCAAAATTGACCTCAGGGGAAATCTTCTTGTTTCTAGCGTGGACCTTGAAAATTGCTTCACGTCCTTTGGCATCAGGCAAATTGACTGTGATGATTCTATCGAATCTTCCAGGTCTCATAAGAGCTGGATCGAGGACATCATCGCGGTTTGTGGCGGCCATGACAAGGATGCCAGCGTTATAGGCGAAACCATCCATCTCAACAAGTAACTGGTTGAGCGTTTGTTCTCTTTCGTCGTTTCCGCCACCAAGGCCTGCGCCTCTTTGGCGTCCAACAGCATCGATTTCGTCAATGAAAATGATACATGGGGCATTTGCTTTTGCCTTTTTGAATAAATCTCTTACACGTCCAGCACCAACACCGACGAACATTTCAACAAAGTCAGAACCTGAGATGCTAAAGAATGGGACACCGGCTTCTCCGGCCGTCGCTTTAGCAAGCAACGTCTTACCTGTGCCAGGAGCACCGACGAGAAGTACGCCTTTTGGAAGTCTTGCACCAAACGCAGAATACTTCTTTGGCTCTTTGAGGTATGCAACCATCTCGACCATTTCCGCCTTCTCTTCATCGCAACCTGCGACATCGTCGAACTTGACTTTGGACGTTTCTTTTCTGGCCGGTGATTTATTGAAATCCATAGCCTGACGATTTGCACCACCTGCAGCACCAGCAAGTCTTGAGAATAAGAATCCGCCAACGGCAATGAGGAGAACCAATTCAATGATTGTTGGTCCCCAAGCGTCCCACCAAGAAACCTGATAGGCGTTTTCAACGGTAACACCACCTTTTTGCAAAGAGTTGAGTTCTCTTTGAGTTAGGTTAAATTTTGCGAAGTAATTCGAATCGATTTTGTCATTCCACTCAGAAACCTTTGCGTTGAGAATGGTCGCATAGCTTGCGTGTGTGGTCTTGTGTGCAGTTCCATCAACAAAGACTTCCGATTCAAATGTTTTTTCAATTCTGACATTGGAGATGTAGGCGTAAGTTGTTGTCTTTGAAACAGGTGCGCCTTGATCGCCAATCTGATAAACGGTCATCGTGACAGTCGTAATATCGTAACTCTTAGACTCAGACCAGGATTGGAGGTAATAATATTTATCCTTAGAGCTAGAGGATGAGGTTATCGCGGAATAATCCGTATTAAGTTTGTATCCACTTGTCTCATCGCTCTTCCCGTCATATTCGTACTCATATCTGAAATATGTGTCCAAATCGCTTTCGGACCAAACGGTTTTGACGTTCATCGAAGAGGTGATGAAATAAAAGATTAATGCGATGGCAATGGCACCGATGAGTAGGTAAGGAATAAGAGTCAGGAACGGGTTGCGTTTCTTTGGTTGTTCATCCATGTGTGCGCCTCCTTATAAAAATAATTGCTTTTTAGCAATACGCACTTTACCAAGTTTTTTTAGATTATCAATAAAAACACTTTAAAGATTGTCTCTATTTTGAGTAGAAATCATTATACTGCAGGCGTTTTACCGATTATCTCATCGCTAATTATCTCGTACATCCCCTGTGCATCTTCCTTTTTAGCGAATGTGCGGATGGCAAGGATTTTTGCTGTTAATTTGTGTTTCCCAATCATTATGATCAAGGTGTCACCAGGATTAACCTCTGTCATTGGTTTAGCGATTTTATCATTAATCATGACGTCCTTATCATCGCAGAGTTCCTTGGCCGTTTCTCTGCGTTTGATGATTCTAGACACTTTCAAAAACTTATCAATTCTCATGTTTAGGATTATATCATACGTTTATCTTTTGTGTGACATATAGAGGGTATGTACCAACCTTAATATGTTTTCAAGGTCATTAAACCAAGTTTGTTTTTTCTCAACGCGGATCTTCAACTTCTTCTCCACGAACGTTACTCGGATACGGTTTAGATAAGGAATCAAGGCATTAAACAATTCTTGTCCAATGCCGTTTATCCTGGAGAAACAGTCATCCATTGTTATATCTATCGTAGCCTTGGTTTCGTCTATGCCCGCAAATTCAACATTGCTGCTCAAAAGATCAACCCTCTTCTTTTGTATGAGGAGTTCCGCTTCTTTAGGGAGTTTGCCATAGACCTGCCTCATTTTCTTAGCGATAGCGTTGATTTTTGATTCAGTTTCAGCGGATTCCAATTCCTGGTACAACTCAATCTTGTCACTATTCTCAGCAAAACCACTCGGAATATAAGCGTCGATATTGAACACTTTCTTAGGTTTCGGAGGCTCTTTAACCACCCCGGTTTGTTTGGCTTGTATAGTCTCGTTTAGCATCTTCAAATATAAATCCAAGCCAATGGAGTCAATGAATCCCGCTTGTTCAGCGCCAAGAATGTCTCCCGCTCCTCTTATCATAAGATCGCGTTGCGCTATCTTGAATCCACTGCCTAGCTCAGTAAAATCTTGAATGGCTTTAAGCCTTTTTTGAGCATCCTCATTCATATTCTTTTGAGGCTTATATAATAAATACGCATAGGCAATCCTGTCGCCTCTGCCAACACGGCCTTTAATTTGATAAAGCTGGGACAGGCCGAATCTATCCGCGTCTTCAACGATAATCATATTGGCATTAGGCACATCGATTCCGTTCTCGACAATAGAGGTTGCAACCAAAACGTTAATATCTCCGTCATAGAACTTTGCCATGACGTCTTCGATGTCGATCTTTTCCATCTTTCCGTGCACGACACCAACAGATGCCTCCGGTATATGTTGCGCTATTTTTGAAGCGGTATTATATATGGTTGCAACTACGTTATGTACGAAGAAAACTTGCCCATTTCTGGATAATTCTCTAGCAATTAATTCATATACGACATCTTCCTTATAAGGCGTGACATAAGTTTGAATTGGCATTCTAGAAGATGGAGCTGTATTGATCTCCGACATTGGTCTAATACCAATCAAAGACATTTGAAGGGTTCTTGGGATTGGTGTTGCGGATAGAGTCAAAACGTCGACGTTATGTTTAAGTTCCTTGATTCTTTCCTTTTGTTCAACGCCAAAACGTTGTTCTTCGTCAATAATTAATAAACCCAGATTGTTAAATTTAACTTCTTTTGAGAGCAATCTGTGGGTGCCGATGGCTAAATCTATTTTCCCTTTGACTAATAAATCCAAATCAAGCTTTTGCCTTGATTCTGGAATCAATCTTGAGAATTGGGCGATATGAACGCCGAATGTCGCAAACCTTTGAAGGGCATTCTCGTAATGTTGTCTCGCCAGAAGAGTTGTTGGACAAAGGATTGCTACCTGTTTACCGGCGGATATCGCCTTAAAAGCAGCGCGCATAGCCACCTCTGTCTTGCCAAAGCCAACATCGCCGCATAGAAGTCGATCCATAATCTTATCGGATTCCATGTCATTTTTAATCTCTTCAAGCGATCTTGCTTGATCGGGTGTTAACTCATACGGGAATTCGTCCTCAAATCTTTTTTGCAACTCATCGTCAGGCGGAAATGCATAGCCAATCTCCTGAACGCGATTAGCGTATAACTCAAGAAGCCTATCCGCGAGTTCATCCATCTTCTCTTGGATTTTGGCTTTCTTTTTCTTCCAATCTCCGCTTGATAGATGAGAGAGTTTTGGAGCCGCACCTTCGCGACCTGAATATTTTCGAACAAGCCTGAATTGCTCAAGAGGCACATATAACGTTTCGTTACCGGCATAGGCTATCTTAAGGTAATCTCTATGAACTCCATCCACTTCCATTGTCTTGATTTCGATAAACTGCCCAATTCCATTGTATTCATGAACAACATAATCACCAGGTTTTAGGTCCTCAAAACTCTTCAAAATCGTGGCGGATTTAAATCTTGATGAAAATCTAGATGAGACGGATTTCTTGCCAAAAATTTCGGTAGAAGATATGTATGTTACCGAAATTCCCGGGATTTCAAAACCAACCGAAAGAGGGAGTTTGGCTATACCAAGTTTTCCTAAAGGCAATTCGGTTCCCTCAAGATCCTCGTATTCGAGGTCGACATTATTGAGAAATGATTTAATCGTGGATATTTGGTGGTCATCGGACAAAGCGATTACCACTTTCTTGTTGGTTTCTAAATAAGATTGGACGGTTGGCACAACACCAGCGATACCCGTAGACGCGGTGACGATACTTCTTACTAAGAATACGGGGTCATCTGAAGTCTTTTGAAATTTTGTTCCATAAATGATTTTGGAGGCGGGCGCCAAAGCCTCTTTGGATTTCATGTAATGCTGGAGATGGGTTGTGATTCTCCTGGCTTCAAAAAGCTCACGATAATATTTAGATGATTCGCCTTCTAACATTGTCATTGCGCCGGCGAAGCCCTCCCTATCGGCGATAAAGCAATAAGTAGGCCAAAAATAGGATAGGATGGAGTGGGGCAATTCCGTTGCCATTCCATAATATTTATAAGATGCAGGCGTATAGTTTCTGCTAACTATATCTTCCAAATCTCTTAAAACATTTTCACGGAGCAAATCCTTGTCTCCTGCCGGCATTCCTTCGCTGTCTAAATCAAGGCGTTCGGTTACTTTTGTGGTGAATTCATTTATCTCTTCGTCTGTGAGATACATATCGGTTGCAGGGAGTATCTCTATTTCTTTTAGCGATTCTCCCGACGCTTGGGTCGCCACATCAAAAAATCTGATCGTGTCAACTTCATCGCCAAAGAACTCAATGCGGATTGGTTTTTGGTAATTTACAGAGTAGATGTCCAGGATATCACCTCTTGACGCGAATAGAAGTGACTGATCGACCTTATTTACACGATTGTACCCCATTTCAGATAACTGATTCTTGAGCTCGTCAAGATTGAATCTTTGACCAACGCGAATATCTAAGATGGCTTTTTGAAATTTCTTCGGGTCAGGCAGGTAACGATGCAATGCGCTTGGATGCGTTACAAGTATTTTTGGCGCGGGTTTTAAAAGTTGGCTCATCGCGTATAGACGTTGGGCCATAAGTTCCCTAGACGTAGAAAGGGATTCTGCTCTTAAAAGCTCATCGGCAGGGAAGAAAACCACTTCTTCCTCTTTCAAAAAATTAAGAAGGAACTCATATGTTTTCTGTGCACTATATTGGTTGTTGCAGACAATTGCATAATTGCCTTTCTTTTTCTTGAATAAATGAGCAAAAAGTAAGCCAACGCCGGTAGCACCGTTAACGACAAAAGACCCTCTCTTATCTAAGAGGGGGGAGGTAAGATTCAATTTTTCCAACTCATTGAATAATTCCGTCTTTTTGCACCTCACTTCATGCTGTTATACCTATTTTGGGCGTATGCGAAATCCTTTTTAAGAATATCTACCAGGGCTTTTGCGGCATTATCCAACGCTGCGTTGGTTTTGATTTTGTCTTCTCCCTGTGGTTTTCCCAGTACATAGTCGATTGGATTCTTATAAGGAGGTTCACCAATTCCAACTTTGATACGTTTGAATTTCTCCGTGCCAAGATTTGCAATGATGCTTTTAATGCCGTTGTGTCCACCACTAGACCCATCACCTTTAAGTTTGATCGATCCAACGGGAATAGACATGTCATCATAAACAACGACTATATCCTCTAAAGCAATTTTATAAAAATTGACAGCCTCCCTAAGCGATTCACCGGAAAGATTCATGTAAGTTAACGGTTTTAAAACCATAACAGAGTCAGAAAACGCCGAATTCTTAATCACGACATATTCGCCTTTAAACCCCTCCCTTTCGATTGAGTAGCCTAAAGAATCTAGGAATCTATCCACCGCCATAAAACCCATGTTGTGACGGGTTTCTTCATATTCTTTTCCAGGGTTTCCCAATCCAACAATCAATTTCATTTATTTAACTTCCACATCAATTGGTTCTAAAGAGAGTTTGTTGATAACAGAAACAATCTTATCGACTTTTTCGTAATCGTAATATTCAATTGGGGTCGTTAAGAACGATGAGTACATGCTCACCTGCTCAGGCGATGAATTCGGATCACCGGTGATTTTTTTGACCATAAGTTTCATTGCGAGTTTGTATTTCCAACTCAACTTATTGATGTCAAAGCTACCCCTTAACTGGTAATAACGGACGTGATATAAATCCAAAATGTTGCGGTTGATGAGGTCTTTTCTACCTTCCGGGCTTGGGAACGACAATCCACTGGAGAAGACGAGAATGTTTTTCTTGGCCTCATTAAGTTCGTCGTAGTGGGCAAGAAAATCATCCAACCCTTGTATTTTCCCGTTTAAAACCCATCCACCAAAAACAAAACAATCATAATTATCAGCATTCTTCCATTTGAATTTTTTCAACGGAGAGACATCTCCGCCGATTTTATTAGCGATATCCTTGGCGTATTTCTCGGTTGAACCGGTTGAGCTTTCAAAAAGTACTATAGTTTTCATAATATCGTAAGTTTATCACTCACCTTTTATAGATAAAAGATGTTGGGGAGGATAAAATACCTCCTATGAGCGCAAAAGATTGGTTTTTAGATTTGGCTAGAGGGTCCGCATTGGGACTCGGAATGGTTCCGGGAGTTAGTGCCGGAACGGTGGGAATTGTTGTAAATGTCTATGACAAGATGATTGGCGGCATCGCCGGATTGAGAAAAGAGTTCTGGAAATCTCTTAAAACGCTCCTTCCAATCGGGATTGGGGCGCTTGTTGCGAGCCTGATTGTGTTGTTGCTTGTTCATAAAACATTCGACTATGCGCCTGTGATGATAATTTCGTTGTTCGCTGGATTAACAATCGGTTCAATTCCTTTGCTATACGATAACGTAAAGGATGATGGGTTTAACTTTAAAAGCGTTTCGCTAATGGTTGCCGGGTTTGTTGTAGCATCCGGCATCGGAGTAATATCGGCATTAAGCAAACTGTATTGGAACTTCGATTTAAACGAAATCTTTATTGAGGCTCCATGGTGGCTGTACTTAATATTGTTGGTCGCAGGCATTGTGGCTGCCGCTGCATGCATAATTCCCGGCATTTCTGGATCGATGATTTTGTTCATATTCGGATTATATACTCCGATTCTAGATATGTTCTCGCTTAGCAAGCCTAATTCCATTTTTAATGACCACTCAAGAATCATGCCAATCATCGGATTAACCGTTTTTCTAATCATCGGGGTCATCATAGGGTTTATTCTTGCTTCATCTTTGATGAAATCATTGCTTGCAAAGCATAAGATTTCAACGTTTGACGTGGTCATCGGATTTGTTGCTGGCTCGGTTGTTTCCATGTTTGTTAATCAAAATATGATTACGGACGAGAATATATGGGTTTATTCTCCCGAGGTTACAAAAATCTGGATGTATCCTATAGCCGGCGTTTTGTTAATCGGCGGCTTCTTTGCTTGTTTATTGTTGACGAAAAAAACAAAAACAAAAGGGTAGAATTACACTCATTTAAATACTCTTTTTAAAATTATTGGTGAATTCCGTCATTTTTTATTTAATATTTTTCACGGTTAGATTATAAGTAGTGCAACCTCAGGGAGATTTTTATGCCAAGAACACCGGAACAGAACGCAAATATTAGAGACAAAAGAAAAGCGAAAATACTCAAGAAAGCCCTAAAACTTTTTGCAATTAACGGCTTCGACAACGTTACAGTTGACGACATTACAGAGGAAGCGAATTGCTCACATGGTCTTTTCTACCACTACTTTGGAACAAGGGAAGACATATACAACGAGCTTATGAAAGTTAAACAGGAACGTTATTCCAAATACGATGCCCCGTTGTCCGAAGCTTTTGATGCCGGCGGAAAAAAAGGACTCGACATACTCTGTTCTTATGTCGAGATGATGAATTCTGCAGACACGGACGCAATATATTACTCAAGGTTAAAAATCATCTCAGGATTTGCAACGCAAACAAAAGAATCGTCGTTAATCGGTTACGATTATCTAGAAGGAATAACAAACCTTGTCAAGCAAGGCCAAACGGAGGGTACGGTCAAAGATGGAGACCCAAAACAGATCGCCCTCATGTTCCTTGATTTTGCTAACGGCATCTCATATAGAAGACTTTTCTCGGAGGAGGCAAAGTTTGACCTCGTTTCCGCAGACATCATGAAAGGTTTGTTCGCCAAATAAACAAATCAATAAAATTGAAGCCCGTTTGACGAAGCGGGTTTTAATTTACCCAAGGATCTCATCGTATGCATCAAAATCTTTTTGGTATTTCATGCAAAATATCACGATTGGCGCATCATTGTGCACATTAAGATATTCTTCAACCACGTTAATCGCGATTGTTGCGCCATTTTTGCTCGAAAAACCCATCTCTCCAATCCCAATGGCGGGGAAACATATAGATTTAAGATTCAGTTGCCTAGCGGCCTCCAAAGAGGCGATATAACAATTTTTGAATTGAGAGATCTCAAGATTGCTTGGTCTATCTTTAAATCTCGGCGCAACCGTGTGAATAACGAAGTCGCACGGGAGATTGTATCCTTTTGTAACCTTGGCGTGACCCGGCAATTCTTCATGGTTTTGAAGTTTAATTATTTGCGCGCATTCGTTTCTCAATTGAAGACCGGCGGCAGAGTGAATGTCGTTATCAACACAGTGGTGGCCGGGGACAAAGCAACCAAGAAGAGTCTGAGACGCAGAGTTAACGATGGCATCAGACATAATTTTAGTTATATCACCCAAAACAAGACCGATTTTCGAAATTGAGGAGGCGGTAATGTCGGATAAGGAGAGAAGCCTTTTCTTTGATAATTCGTATTTAAGCAAGGCATTCTGCTTATCAAGAAAAAAACTGGGTAAAGGACCGGGTTTCTTGAGATTCATCATATCCCTTAAAGCACGCCTTTTGTCTTTAATGCTATCCGAATATTTAATAACTCCAACGTATTCAGGCATTGATTGATAAAGATAACCCAAAAGGAAATCAATTGTTTCAGAGTAAGTCGCCATAATTACAAATTCTCAATCGCGTTTTTCAAAGCGTCTTCATCATCAATATCGTAATCAAGATCAAAATCACTATTTTCAAACGTGATTTTATTATCTTTTGAACCGGATGGTCTGCTTTTAGGAGAATTGGATGTGATGGTGAATGGGATACTCTTCGTTCTCGCAACAGCCTTTAAGAAAATCGTTATCGCAGATGTCATGGATAAACCAAGATCATCTAATACATTTTCGGCGTTGTTTTTTATTTTTTCATCAATTCTCAAATTTATAGTTGTCTTCGGCATTTTTTCACAAATCCTTAAATATTTAATGTAATGATAGTGTAATGTTG
>CAVIJK010000043.1:0-10772 GCA_963643345.1 bacterium
AGTCTATACTAATTAAAATTTAAAAGTTTTTAATTGTATGGGCGACCTATGAAATCTAAGACTTATTTTTTTGATATTATCTAACGTAATCGGCCTTCATTTCCCCTCATAATTGGTTTGCGATTTTTGCTTTTGGCGCATAGAAACATTATCGTCAACTAGGAAGATGTACCCCCGATCCCGGGCAAATATGTGGTTATGTTGTTTTTATTTGTAAAGCTCATTCAGGCGGATTGCGGCAATGTTTTCCGCGCCAGAACACGAGAATCCAATCTAGAGAAGAAACGTATTTGCAGCGGTCCAGACCCATTTTTGGCATTGACGGTCTTCTCGAATGCCTCCTCCTATTTCCCCGCATTTACTCGGTTTCCTCCGACTCGATTTCATGTGAGTTATATTTGTGATTACGATCAACGGTTTAGGAACGTCGATTTTTGAATGCGTGGAGGGTCCAAAACTAATGCTGACATTTAAGCGTTTTGGAGATAATTTCGAGATTTTTTACCTTTGAATGTCCTCTAGTACTTCTTACAGCGATTCATACAGCGGGTTTGTAATCTACAGGGACGTCACATGCAGGTTCGGTTCTTTTGCCGCATCGTTTAACGAGAGCAACCTTTTATTCCTAAAACCTCTTTTTTTGTTTTGCTCAAGAATAGGCGCACATCCCGATGATTTCATTGTAATTGACGTTATTGCATTACAAGGTCTAAAACGTGTGTTATAGTTTATCGAATTAACTTTTAGTTAATGAACCTGATGAGGAGGAAAAGATATGCACAATAAATACAAGATTGCGTTAGCGTTATCTTTATCGGGCCTATTGCTCACCGCTTGCAATACCGATAACGCGGATCAAAGCGATTTGTATAACAACGTGACCGCTACCGCAAAAATTAAAATTTATAAGGACAACAATTATTCTTCAAATGGTAGATTTATACCATCTGATAAGGTTAACTTAAAATTCAGTTATAACGATTTGTCCGGTACGTTATCGAACAACGAAAACGTAATGCCTAGCATCGGCGATGTTAATCTTTTGGTAATCCCAGTCCACTTACCGGGCGGAGATGAATATAAAACCGATAAAGTTAAAAATGACATCGAAAAAGCCTTCTTCGGAGATGAAGATGACGAAAGCATCGGCTTTAAGTCAGTAAAACAGTATTACAAAGAAGCCAGCTATGGGAAATTTAACTTAAGCGGTGTTGTTACAGATTGGTTCGACGCTACTACGCTGGTTTCTAAGGAAAGCGATGTGACTCAAGGCCAAAGCGGCACCATTATGAGTAAGATTTTAAAAGAAGCAACCGCTTGGGCTTCTGAGAATCAAAATGTCGATCTAAGAGACTTCGATCAAAATAGAGACGGTTCAATCGATGGAATTTATCTCGTATACGATCACCTTGATTGGACGGCCGAATACGCCATGAAGCAATCCCAAAACCCTTCATATGATGGAAGCGACATAAATCAGGCGTTTTGGAACTTCACCTATTGGGATTGGTCTACAGCGGCCATTACCTATAAGGACCCTGAAAATCCAAGCGAAAAAGAAATACCAACGACATCGGGTTTTTCTTGGTCAAGTTTCGATATGATGTACACCTCGTATTGCGATAGAGACAAGAATGAGGCGCCAATACTCAATGACCTGAGCAACATCAAGTTGGATAGTCACTCTTATATTCATGAATTCGGCCATCTTTTAGGTTTAGATGACTATTATTCCAGCAGTGACTCTCTCTACCATCCAGCAGGTCAAGAGACCATGATGGATCAAAATGTAGGCGACCTCGATTCATATTCCAAAATGTTACTTGGATGGGTTACGCCTAATGTTGCATACGGTACTAGTGAAATCAATATTGCTAACGTTTCTCTCAACAGCGATCATTCTGTTATTGTTATACCTTCTAACTTTGAGGACATCTCATCTCAAATAGAAAGAGCTAATAAAAACGGCACAACCAATAAATTCACCTATGAATTCAATCCATTCAGCGAATATTTAATGATTGATTTATATACACCAGATGGAAATAACGCGAAAGACGTACGTGGAGATTATATGTTATATGACAAGGAACCTTTACCTAACAGGATTGGTGTCAGAATCTACCACATTGACTCCAGAATATTCAAATGCACTGTTGTTGAAAACCCATTAACCGGCGCACAAACATTGTCTTATGATTCATCAAATTACGAATGGGATGGCAGCATGTTGGAAGACAATGAGGCCATTTTGATGCCTATCTCCAACAATATGAGTGAGTCAGCTTCATTCCAGTTGCCTACTTCTTTTGATTATTTCGACCAAATTAGACTCGTTGAACAAACTGGAATCAACTCCTTTGACAACGATGGGTATATGAATAATCAAACATTATTCACCGAGGATTCTGATCCATTTGATATCCTCACGTTCGGCTATCAATTCTTCCACGCGAACTACTCTTTCAATACAGGCGACGACTTGCCTTTCAGAATCAAAGTGGAAGAAATCAAGAAAGACTATCAGAAAGGAGAATAGGCAATGAATAAGAAATCTCAGTTAATGCTATTGCCTCTCAGCGTTCTTGCTTTGGCTTCATGCCAACAAGGGGCGAATAGCGGAGCGAAATACACCCAACACTTAGATCATACAGCAACGCTAGAGATCTCATCTTCGGGTAAAAACGATGGAATAATAAGACCTGAAGAGGTCGAAATAAGCGAAACCTACCAGACAATCGTCAACAAAAGACAATACAACACACAGGTGTTGCCTTCTACTGGTGACGTAAATATCTTGGTTGTCCCGGTCATGCTTCCGGGATATGAGGAAATTGATATTGATGGCGACGAGCTCGATGATAGCGACAAAGTCCGTGAAGATATCCAAAAATCATTTTTTAGCGAAGATGAGAATGACGATTTCTTCTCCGTCAAGGAATTCTATAAGCAATCAAGTTTCGGCAAATTGAACATCAATGGCGAAGTTACTGACTACGTCTATGTCAATGAGGATTTGGAAACCACTTATGAAACGGCCGCATCGATTACCTTGAGCGACACTTACGATTTAGTTAATGAAATATGCGATTTCTTAAGCGAAGCCAAAGGCTATAATTTGGCCGATTACGACAACAACAAAGACGGTTATATCGATGGAATATGGTGCATATATTCATGTCCGGACTATTCCAACGGTGGGCCTAATACCGACGATAAAAATTTCTGGGCGTACACTTCCTGGGGCAATCAAACGACATCTAGTGGCGGAAGGGCTCCTGATGTAGAAAAGCCAGTATATAACCTTTTTGGTTGGGCTAGCTATGACTTCATGTATGAAGGCTATGGTCTAAAGAAGCTTGATACGCATACCTTTATTCATGAAACCGGCCACTTTTTAGGATTATCTGACTACTATTCAGATACGACCACATATAACCCAGTCGGTAAGGTTGACATGATGGATTCAAATATCATCGACATCAACTCTTACGCGAAAATGCTACTTGGTTGGACGAAGCCTTATATTGCAATTGGCGACGGCAAAATAACCATTAATAGCATGCAAAACGAGAACTCCTTGATTGTGGTTCCCGATGATTCTTTCACATTAAGTGCGAATAGCGAAGGTAAATATGAATTCGATCCTTTTGGGGAATATATGGTAATCGAATTATACACAAACGAGGGCTTGAACTATCCAGATAGCAAGGTGGCTATTTCAGATAGGCCATTGGCAATGAGCGATGTTGGGGCAAGAATGTACCACATCGATAACAGAAAATATTTGGTAAACTCTGAAGATAAAACCGATATATATTCAAAACTTTACGAGGGGGAGACAATCGATTCCAAGCATAAATTAATTCTTCCTATCTCAAATTCCAGAAACATCGACACCTACAATACATATTTAAAGGTTAGTCAAGACGACAACCTGTTTGATGAAATTAGAGTAATTGAAGCCAGCAAGAAAAATACCTTCAATTACGGTGGATACCAAACAAATAAGACGCTTTTTAAGAGTGGTGATCAGTTTACGATGAGCGAGTACAACGACTTCTTCATCAACGAGAACAAGATGGACAGCGGAAACTCTTTCTCGAAAATCATCGATTTCAGGGAGGTGAAGTAAGATGAAAAAAGCAAAACAATTATTATTTTTGGCCTTTGCCTCGACGATGTTGATTACGTCTTGTGGGAACAGCACTACAAAAGGCAATATCAATGACATTTTAAATAATGGCAGCGGCTTAGAAGGGAACCAAGACGATGATAAGGTCGCGAATCAATCAACTGAGGGTTTGCAAGAACTTCTTCGCAAGGTCAGCAAAGTAACAAGATATTCATATGAAGTAACTTCAACAGTAAGCGGATCGGAAGGACATTTTGTCGATTATTTCGAAGATAATTGCTGGTACAACCTCGATGACAATTCTTCGGCGAGCTTTGGCCTCGCCATTGAAAAAGTCGAAGAAACAACCGAAAGTGGCAAGAAAGTTACAACCAATAAGCTTTTTAAATATTTCCTGGACTCTAGTAATAATCCGATATCGAGTCTTTACCAATACACGAAGATTCTATCTAGTGGGGAATATGATGTCGATGACACTTTGTACGGCCCTTTGAATTTAGCTTCTTTGACCATGCTTTCTTCATATTCTTCCGTAGAGGCAACCAAAATTTCTGCCAACAAATTCTTAATAACGGATGATATGACAACATCTTTCTTCCAATATATGACAACATATGGCTTATCGATTGCTGATTACATGACAAGCTGCATTATCGATGTCATAAATTACGACACTCTTGATTTCAAATGCACAATCAAGCTTGGCAGTTATGGCGACATCGTTGGCGTTTTCAAAGATTTGACCGGTAAGGATTCAATTCTCGACAACACAAAAGCAAAATTAGATGCCAATGAATTGAAGGGCCTTGCATATCACGATGACACGAAAAAATTCTTTGATCTAACTTATAACAACAATTTCACGATCAAAGGCTACAATTATCATTTGTCAAACGGCAGGGACCTTACTAAAAACCCATATACCGTCTATTGCACAAACAATTACTTCTATTTCGATTATGATGATCCATCGTATGCGGATTACGGTTTGGTTTTGGTAGAAAAAGATACACCTATAACATACACAAAGTACACGGAAAATGACGATGGAACATATTCAAAAGAAGAGGTAAGTCAAACCTTAGGATACGATTCCTGCTACGGTTTCTCGATGAGTGAAGACGGCTTGAAATTTGATTCATTCGAAGGACCTGTTGAGACTGGCGACCTTAAATTCGCTCAATACGATTCTTTGGATGATATTCCCGAAGACGAAAGAGAAGAAAACGTTTTGTATATCGTTACAGAAGAGGGCACTGACGTTAAAGTTGTCTATAAATGGACAGAGGTTAATGGTGAATATGACTGGGAACGTTATTCAGGATGGTATAACGATGTTGGCTCATTCTATTTGAACAGTGTCTCTGCCACATTCTACCCTAAAGCAATGGGCATTAGCGTATATGCCTATAATTATTTAGAGCAATCCGTATCTGACCCAAATTATTACACGACAACTAATAACTCATATATGTCGAGCGTTGCAAACGGGCTCTTTGGTTGGGGGTATCAATCCACCACAACATGGATGTCCTACATTAAGAGTGCATACGTCAGCATCTCTAAAGACGAAGATAACAATATTTCTTCAGCAGAAGTCGGCCTATCCATTCAAGGTTCGATTGAAGGTGCTCCATACGGTCTTCAAAGATGTTATTACACTTATTCGGATTTCGGCACAACATCTTCTGATTTAGTGGAGACGTTCTTAACTAGTAAGGGAGTAAAATTCTAATATGAGAAAGAAAATCATTTTATGTTTGTTGGCTCTTTTGCCTTTGGCAGCTGGCTGTTCTTCAACTTCATCCGAGTCTTCTGAAAAGGAGATAGTCCCCGAAGGCGATTTGCAAAAAGTATGCTACAAAATTTTGAACGAAAATAATTTCACGGTCGGTTTTAAGGCAATTGGGTATGAGGGCGGAATCGAAACTAAAAACTTCTATTTCACTGACTACTCTTTCCAGCAAGGAGATTCAACATCCGCGATGGGTATCGCCCAAGGGGATGGAGTAATATATCGTTATACAATCAATGACAACGACTCGATAACTGCCTCGACACCGATAGTCGATACCTATACTGGCATCAGATATGACAACATCTATTCATACGTCAACGGCGTTTCCTCTTTTGACATCGCAAACCTTCCAACTGAAAAGGATGAAGAAGGATATTATCAGTACACGTTTGGGGAAAATGACGCGAACGACTCTGTGATTTTGTCGGTTTTTCTTAGACAAACGCTTGGAGGGGAATACCCTGAGTCATTGAAAATCAAAGTGGTTGGAGACTCTTTAATTTTCGACTCGGTCATTCTAACCTATGGAGCCAGTACGGCTAACCCAATGCAGCTAAAAGTTGTTTCTAGCGTCTATGACATCGGGTCGACCGTTAACTCTCAAATCAAGGATTATATCGATGCTGGCTACACCTGCAAAGATCCTTTAGATTTGAAATTCTTTAAGGTGTTCAATAAATACCTCGGAAGCAATGATAACTACACCATCGATGTTGACTCAACAACGCTATCAGTTCCGTCATATCGCACAAAATTCACCGAATATAGAACGCCTGAGGCTGTACTTGACAAAACGAGCACGGCAAACTCTGGTGCTCTTATAAGCCAGGGTGCGATGCATTATTACAAAGTTGACTCGAATAATAAGGTAATAATCACCTCGACCCCATTCGAAGACGAATCGACTTTCTATACCGAATTGTTTGGAGAATATAGAATGTCATTCTCCAGTTTCGATTATTCCTTCGTTTCTGGATACGTCGATGATAACGACGAAGACACTTACTATCTCACAAACTCTCAGTTCGTCTCCTATTTTGCGACCCTTTGCCAAATCAATATAGGCGATACCTTCTATACCGATAGCGTCAAAATCAAGATTGACGATTACGATACATATGCGTTCACGGCATATTTTGATATGTATAACAAATCGAGTGGAGCTAGATTTGGAGAATTCTCCGTCAAGTTCTATGACGTGAACAACACGAAGATTGAGGCGGTTGACGATTATCTCTCATTAGGTGATGAGCCTTCCACCCAGACTAAAGATGATTTGCAGGCGGTTCTTAATTCTTTCAAATCCAACAACTATTCTTTGGATTTCTTGGCTGATGGAGTGGGCCTAGTTAAGGCTTATTACACGAAAGATTACTATTTTGTCCAGTCGTATGGAACCCCGACATATAACGAAGGCTACTTCAAAGACGGAGACAAAATATATTACTTCACTTTAGAATATGACGTTACGACTGATGAATCGAATTCTAAGGCTTATTACACCTATAAGGGCATTAATGTTTCAACTCAGATTGACTATGCCAGCCAATATGGAATGACTTTACCTGGTGTCGGTTCATATTATTCGGATGAATATTCCATGAACTATATTTCTGAGTTCTCATCCTCTTTATATGACGCTAGTAACTACAACATCGGAAAGGATGTCGGGCTCAATTACTGGAAGTCTAGCGATGTTCAATTGTCGCAAGACATTATTGCTTATGTTTTCCCTTCGACTTCTTCCTATATTCCAGTAGGATTTGGTTTGAAAGCAAAAAACAAAGAAAACGATCAAAAACTTTCTTTCATCTTTGCGACGATGTCGAAGGATGGAAGCCAACAACAATATTCAACATTGACCTATTATGACATCAACAACACGTCTAATAGCGAGGTTGAAAACGCGATAAATAGCTACATTAATAAATAATGGGAGTGACATATGAAAAAGAGAAAAACGTTAATATTACTTTCCTCACTTGCGTTGATTGGAATCCTTGGAGGCTGTTCCTCACCAAGTAGCCAATCTTCAAGCTCGATAGACTCTAGCTCTGAAGTCACTAAGATTGAAATCAACGGAGCCAACACTTTAGAAGTGGGGCAGACAACTAAATTAATCGCAAACACGGAAGTGAGCTGGGAATCCGACAACCCTGCCGTCGCAAGCGTTTCTTCAACGGGACTTGTAACTGCAATAAGCGCGGGTAAGGTGACTTTTACTGCGACTAGCGTGGCAAACCCGTCTTTGAAGGCGACTCATGAGATGAGCGTTACCGAAAAATTGCCGTCAAATGACCATTTAAGAATATCGATGGATGGGGATGGCGTGAGCTATAACTCCGAAAATAAAACATACTCAGTTTCCTTGGGTTTGGAAGCGCTCATCAAGGTTAGCGTTGATTCAGGTTATAAGGCTCCTACCGTTTCTTTTAGTGTCTCTTTCTTGGATGAAAGCCAGTCGACCTCCATCGTCACAATGGAAAAGATCGATGACGTTTCTACAAGTTTGGTTGGCAATGGAGCTGTAGAGAATGCAACCATCACGGCAAACTGCTCGTTTGATTCAGACCCGAGTCACAATGTCAAACTAACTTTGAATTTTGAAGTAACGGACGCAAATAAAGAATCTAAGGCGATTGCTTTTGCTAAACTTGAAGGCGCCAACGGTAAGGAACAAGAGAAATTAACCAACGCTTCTTTGTCCTTGAAAGTAAAAGAAAAAGGAGAAGATGCGGTTTCCTCTAACTATAAGTATTCCTTATTTAAAGACGCGACGTACGCAACGTTCAATAACAAAGGGGAAGTGAGCAATTATTATTCCGGTAAGAAGGATGGCAAATATTACTTGTTTGGCTATGATAGCGACAAGAAGGTCACAAACATCCTTTCTTCTAGCGTCGTTAGCGAATCAACCCCTTACTCATCACAAGCCAATTCCTTATTTAACATTTACAACGGCTCACCTGTTTATCTTCTTTCGGGCATCATCGAAACCTTGTTCAGCACATCATATTCATTGGGCGGAGATTTCGTGAATTTTGGTGATACGACAGCATATGGAAACGCATACTTCTTGCTCGAAAACTCCTCTATCAAAGTAACATCGCATTACAAGTATTCTGATACCCTTTATTGCGATATGAGTCTGGAAGTTGAATTTAAAGATGATCTCATCCAGAGCTTCGTATTCAATGAATATCTTCTCGAGAACAGCAATGTTGTTTCCTATTACGAGTTGAAGTCAGATGCTTTAACGTACGGAGATAAGGTTGAAGATAATGAAACGAACAACGCTTCATATCTCAGTTTCGATAACTATTATTTCAGCGAATTAAAACTTGTTTGTTTAAGTGGAACAAAGAAAGAAAACGTCTACGACTATACCGACACCAACAAATTTGGTGGTCTTGACGGTGACTATTCTTCTTCGAATAACACTTATTCCCTTCCTATCTACAAGTCCTTACCATTGAAGATTGATGACGCTTTGGGCAACTGTGGCATTGATGAAGTCAAGATTGCTGCTAACAACACTCAAATCGACGTTCCTACTTTATCTAGTGATGGTATCCTTCTCTTCTCTGCCAAGAGCGAGAGAATCAAGCAAGAAGACGGAACCTATAAGAGCGAAGTCCAAGAAGGGGAAACAACCTTCACCTTGACGTCCTCTAAGAATAACGTTTCCTGCTCAGTCACCGTCAAATTTAGCAAGGTCAACTTGACCAGCATTGAAATTACCGACAATAAGCCTGCTAATAACGACTTCGGCAATGTATACAAAGATGAATATTCGTCATATTTCTCTTTGAAAGCTGAGCCTAGCGATGACGCTTCCGAATTTGATTATGAAGTAGTGGATGAATCGGATAACCTCATTCCTTCCTTAAGCGTATATCAATATCAGGATGGAAATTTAGATGGCATCTCATCATTCTCTTATTCAATCATCGGTAGCGAAGTCGGTTCCTATAGATTTAAGCTCAGAGCGAAAGGCACCAGCGTTACAACAACCGAGGTGTTCACAATTAACATCGTTGAGCCTTTATCGAAACAAACTTTGATTGATAACCTTGTTGGAAAAACGTTTATAAATAACGGCTCAACCACCAAACAGGCTTGCGAATTCGTTTCTGAAACTGTCTTGAAGCTTACTTACACCGATAAGATTACTTCAAGCTCGGTAAGCGCGAATATAGCGATTACTTTCCAAGATGGAGGCGTCTATATCAACGAGACCGACGATATCGGCGACGGGTATAAAGGTCAATTGTTTACCGAATTTGAATACGCTAGAGTCTGCGGAGGAAAAATCAGGCTTGGAAACGACTTCTCAAGTGTAGCGTTCTTCATTGCTAAAGATGACCAGTCCTTATATAAACTGGAATTTAGCCAAGATCAATCTAGCTCGATTGATTACACAAACTTGGGCGCTTATTTAAACGGCAAGACCTATTCAGCGGAACTTTTCATGGGCCCGAAAGTTAAAACAAGCTTATCGTTCACATCTAATGCCGGTCATTTAACTGTGAAACGTTACTCTGATGACGTAACGATTGTAGATATTGATTTTACGTACACATATTCATATTCAACATATGGTTTGTTCGTGATCGATTCTTCAACTACGTCTAGTGTCGACTCTTCATATCAATACGCGGTTGTTGATATCAACTTAAAACAAGACGATAACGTGATTGACGTTAAGATAAGAAATCAATACGAAATGTCTTATACGTTTAGTTACGAGCTTCCTAATTTTGACAAATAAGGGACAATAAAGACTGACGCACGGGAACATTGCCCGTGCGTTTTTCATATTTTTTCATAGTTTTAAGT
>CAVIJK010000044.1:0-10124 GCA_963643345.1 bacterium
TATTAATAATATTAATGCGTGTGTGGATTTGTGGATAACTCGTTTTTGTTCGATTGCAAGCGGACGATTACTCCACATGATTATCAACCGTCGATTTTTTTCTTCAAATCTTCGATCGCCTTTTTTAATTGTTCATCCGTTTTGGAAGCCTTCTCGATCTTTTCGACGGCGTTCATAACGGTGGTGTGGTCTTTGCCCCCGAACCTATCTCCGATTTTCTTGAACGGAGCATCCAATAGCGTTCTGATCAGATACATTGAAATGTGTCTTGGCAATGCGATATTGGCTTGTCTAGAGGTGCCGGTAAGCTGCGCGAGCGTCAAACCATAATATTCTGCGACCGTGCTGATAATTTTATCCTGTGACAATGTCTCTTCGTCTTCTTTAACGCTAACAAGGGATCTTACCGATTCTATTGCGGTGGAGAGGTCGATGTGATCGATTTTCTTGAAGTTGGTTATATAGAAGAACATCCTGTCAAACGCACCTTCAAGTTCTCTCACGTTGTTTCCGAATTTTGAGGCGAAATATGTGATGACTTCCGGGTCGAAATCCTCGATCGTCATGCCCTTTTGCTCGATCCTCTTTCTTAAAATCAGTTCGCACACTGTCTTTTCTGGCTTTTCGATTGAAATCGGGAGGCCTTGGACGAATCTCGTTTTTAAACGATCGTCCAATCCGTTCAGCAAACTCGGATGTTTATCCGATGTGATGACCACCTGTTTCCCCGAAGAATATAAGTAGTTATAAATCGAGAAGAAGGTCTCTTCGGTTTTGGTTTTGTTCGCAAGGAATTGAACGTCGTCAACCAAAAGCACGTCAACGGATGCCTTGAACCATTCCACAAGTCCAACCCCGTTTGTATCGTTTTTGACGTATTTGATGTATTCATCAAGGAAATCTTGCGCCTTGACGTACAATACCCTGAGTTCCGGCCTGGATTCCCTTATTGTGTTGCCGATTGCGTACAACAGATGTGTTTTGCCAAGACCCGAATCGCCGAAAATTAACACTGGATTGTAGAATTTTCCTGGGTCTTTTGCGGCCAAAACAGAAGCTTGGTACGCCTCTCTGTTGGATGTTCCAACGACAAAGTTATCGAACGTGAAGTTTGGGTCGATTTTAGAATCGTTAAAGAACGGTTGCTTATCCGGAGTTGATGTTGTTGGCCTTGATTGCACCTTTTCAGGGGAGACGAAATTCGCCGTAAGGCTCATGCCGGCAATTTGTTTCAAAGCTTCGTCAACTAAAGAGCCGTATTTTGTTGCGATGACATTCATTGCGAGGTCGGAATTTACAACAACCGTAACAACGTCGCCCTCCAAACTGTATATATACGAATCGTTGAAGAACGTTTCAAAAGTTATTTTGTCTCCGATTCCTTCTTGTATCCTTGACAATGTACGCTCCCAAACTTGTGCTAATTGACTTACCGTTAAACCCATAATTTTTACCTCGGGAAGTTTATCACATACGCGTTTGAAAAATGATTATTTTTGGTGGATAACTCAGTTTTCCACAGCAATTTTCCTTAATTTGTGAACATTTTATCGTTGTTA
Source organism: bacterium (assembly GCA_963643345.1). Taxonomy (GTDB): domain Bacteria; phylum Bacillota_I; class Bacilli_A; order RFN20; family CAG-826; genus UBA4951. The sequence continues at coordinate 1,560 of CAVIJK010000044.1, forward strand.
ATTGAGTTTTCCACATCTTTTTGCGGTGGATAACTTTGTGAATAAAATATCTAAAAAAACTCAGCGTCCAACTATCGTTATTCAGGTATTTTTTCCACCTTGAGTTTGCTTCGATTCCCGCTATCGTTTTATTGCTTTGTCCACATGTATGTGAATAATTTGTCCACTTTTAAACTATACACATATACGCGTGAATTCTGTTGCCTTAGGCAAATGAAATCTCTATAATCATTTCGCACGCTAGTAAAACTCGGAGGAAAGCGCAATGAAAAAAACATATCAACCATCAAAATTAAAGCACCAGCATATGGCAGGTTTCCGTGCGAGAATGTCTTCTCACAACGGTCGTAAGGTCCTTGCTCGTCGTAGAGCAAAAGGAAGAGCAAAACTCTGCGCCTAATTTGGCGTCTTTTTTCTTATCTAGGGGCACGATATGATTAGGGATAATCGTATTTTAAAAAGACGAGAATTCACGGATATTATTCACAACTCCCCTACTCAGAGAAGCAAATCCTACGTTATTCATTTCCGCGAAAACACACAAGATAAACCAAGAATTGGAATTTGTGTTTCTAAGAAGAACGGAAATGCAGTCACGCGTAACCGCATCAAGCGTCAGATCAGAGCGATGGTCGGCGATGTAATGGATTTATGTAAGAGTTTAGATTTGATTATCATCGTACGAACAACCTACGATCCGACCTCATTCCAATCCAACAAAACAGAATTGGTTTCGTCTTTGACGAAGATCGGAGAACAACATTGAAAAAGAGCAACAAAAAGAAACTTTACTCACTTTTGGGTATTGCACTCGGTGTCGTCCTTTTAACGGGATGTACACAAAACTTCTGCTCTAATATCGATAAAGCCAATATTGCATACACCTATGACATGGGCGTCACCGTCTATACGGATAGTGTCGACGATATTCCTAGCGAATACAAGGTCTCGGGTAGTGAAAAATATTGGACTGTAACGATTAACGGAGAATCTTCCGGTGTTTTTGCTTATATTCCAGTCTCGACAGATACTGTGGAGAAAAACACGACGACAAGCAGAATTACAACTCGCTACACAGCGAAAAAAGCGACGTTTTTAGATACAATCATTTCCAGTGCCGTCAGCAGCAATTATGCAGTTCCTTCATACAGTTATTTCAAGGAAATTGACCAACTCGTTCTTGATGCTGCAATCGCTGAAAAGAACCTTGATTTAGAGGCGTCAAACCGCATAACGGCCAAAAACATTAAGGCGGCGGACATTAATGTCTTCACCTATGATGAAGCAAATAAAACCTGGGATACGGTCTCGACCGATGTTAACGAAGAAAGCATCCTTCTGAATTTCGGCTATGTTAAATTCTTCGGTACAACCGATGAGAAAGGTGAACGTTCCGAAACGATGTGGGAGCAATGGGACAAATGGAATACTGAGTTGGCGGCAAAAACCGAAATTGGCGTCGACCAGATACCACAGACCGATTTTACGTCCCTTTATAAAACCCAGATGAACAGCAAACTTACCAACGCTAGAAGCTGTATTGCTACTCAGGAAGGTAAGTTTGGACACTACGGAAACTCTTCAAACGTTTCCGTTAATGTCACAAAAAAAACATGGAAGGACGCTTGGAAGAAAGGCTTCTTTGAAGGTTTGATCGTTTACCCGGTTTCCTGGTTAATCGACGTTATCGCCTATGGCATCGATCCATCACTAAGCGGCGTGGGGCAAATCATCTCCTTAATCATTGTTACAATCATCGTCCGTTTGGTCATCTTGGCTCTCACATTTAAGAGTACGCTTGATCAGCAAAGGACGCAGGCCTTACAACCGCAATTGGCTAAAATTCAGGCTAAATACCCTAATTCCAACACCAACAAAGACGAAGCGCAAAGACTTCAACAAGAACAAATGGCACTCTATAAGAGGAACAAAATTAATCCAATGTCCATGCTTCTTACGTTGATTGTTCAGTTCCCTGTCTTCATCTGCGTTTGGGGTGCTATGCAAGGTTCGGCAGTCTTATCATCTGGATCTATCCTCAATTTAAGACTTTCGGATACGATTTCATCTGTTTTGACTAATTTCAGCACCGGATGGGCAAAGAACGTCACGGGTTGGTGGACGGCTGCTGTGTTGTTCTTACTTATGGCGCTGCTCCAAGTTGGCGCAATGATGATCCCTCAATGGATCAACAAGAGAAGACTTAAATCCATTCCAAAAACCTCAGCCAATCCTGCTCAAGATAAAAACGGAAGCAGCATGAAGATGATGTCGTGGTTCATGGTTATCTTCACTGTCATCATGGGCTTTGCACTTCCTGCCGCTATGGGCCTTTATTGGGCTATCAGTGCTCTCATCTCTTTGACTCAGACACTGATTACGCAATCAATCATGGCAAGAAAAAACAAGAAAGCGAGATAAAAATATATGAAACAATTCACGTGTAAAACGCTTGAGGATTGCATCGCTGCCGCATCTGCGGAATATGGTGTTCCTGAGGCTCAAATCATTTACAAATTGGTTGATGAGAAGAAGGGCCTTTTCTCAAAGAAGTGCGTAATTGAGGTTTATGACGCCAATGACGCCGCCGAATATGCGCAAGAATATCTCAAAACGGCAATCGGTGCCATGGGTATCGAAATCGAAACAACCGCTGCTGTAGAAGACGAAATCATCAGAGTGACAATCGATTCAAAGAGAAACCCTGTACTCATCGGAAAAAACGGCAAAACACTTCAGGCCTTAAATGAACTCGATAGACTTGCGGTTTCCAACAAATTCCACCATAGATACAGAATCCTTCTTGATATCGGCGGATATAAAGAAGACAAATATTCACGCATTACTTATATGGCGAAAAGAACCGCTAGAGACGTTATTAAGAGCCGCGTTGACGTTAAACTTGACCCTATGACTCCGGACGAAAGAAGAGTCATCCACAACGCTTTAAACGGTATGGCTCACATAAAGACCGAGAGTTCAGGCGAAGGCGCCGAAAGAGCGATAACCATCAAATACGTAGACTAAAACATAAGACAAGATGGAATTCCATCTTGTTTTTATTTAACGAAAGCAAAATAATGTTTGCGAGGTTTTATATTATGGCCAACAAGACAAAACACATAATCGCCGCCGTTCTTAACGGTATAATAGCAATATTTTCCATATTCGTAATAACATCGCTTTTTATCTTTCCGGATTTTGTTATATCGGATGTATCGCAAGAACACATTTTCTTTCTCTTCTCGTTGATTTTAATCGCGATCGGCGGGTTGATCGGTTTTGTTTCTTCCTTTATTTGCGCGATTACCAGAAAAGATAACGCCAGAATCGTTTCATTACTCAGATCCGTTTCATCCGTTTCCTCGTTGATTTTAGCTCTCTATGAAACCGTCGCAATCTGCGTCTCCGGCAATTTTGATTCTTTTCTGAATTTCGGGTTCATCTTCTGGATTACTGCGATGGCTATAATCAACGTCATTTCTTATTGCGTATTCGAGCCATCTTATAAGAAATCGCCTTGGTACGGCGCCATATCCGGCATTCTGTATGTGGTGTTTTCTGTTACGGCACTCCTTCCGTTTTGGGATGTTAAACAATCGTTTGCCATCGTTGCTACCGGAGATTTGGCCATCTACTTGACAATGGCATTAATCGTTGTTCTGTCGGTAATATTGGGCGTGGTTTTTGTTGCGCTAAACAACGTCATATCAAAAATTCTTACCGTTATTCTTCCGCCAGAAGAAGATGAAGAAGAAACGGTTTCAACAGTGACAAACGTTTCCTTTACCGCAAGTGAAGAAGTTGTTGAAGGCCCATCGGATGAACCGGTAGAAGAAAAAGAAACAAACGACAAAGTTGAGATCGTTGTTGATTTAGAGGACTCCGAAGAGGCGGAGGAAATAGAAGAGAGGAAACAGGCGGCCGCCGACAAAAAGAACAACTACAACGACAGACCTCGTGTCTATCACATTTCTAAACATCCAACCACCGGAAAATGGCAAGTTAAACTCGCTACAGGAAAGAAAGCGATTAAGTTGTTTAAGACTCAGGCTGAAGCCATCGCTTATGCCAAAGACATTATTGGAAAACAAGGCGGATCAATCAGGATTCATTCGCTTAAAGGAAAACTTCGTAAGGAACATTAAATGGAGAAAGCAAAACAAGATATCATCGTTGCCTTAGCAACGCCACCTTTAAAAAGCGCGCTCGCCCTCATCCGCTGTAGTGGCGACGGCGTTTTCGAACTGTTCAACGAAATGTTCTCCAAACAAATAACCCCGGTTGAATCTAGAAAAATGGTTCACGGCAGGATAATGAATGACGATAGGCCGATTGATGATGTAATGGTATTTTGCTACCCGGCTAAATCATCTATGACTGGCGAGGAATCGCTTGAAATAACTTGCCACGGATCAATGCTCATTGCTAACGAGATTATTTCTTTGTTTATTTCCAAAGGCGCTAGATATGCCTCCAGAGGAGAATTTACTTCACGTGCGTTCTTTAATGGTAAAATGAATTTGATAGAAGCCGAGGCCGTCAACGACTTGATTAACGCTACAACAAAAGAATCTAAGAACCTTTCTTTGATGTCTCTTGCGGGCAAAAGCTCAGATTTAGTTAAGCCACTAAAAAAGGAAATTGCAGATTTATTGGCTTTGATTGAGGTAAATATCGATTATCCAGAATACACGGATATCGAAGAGGCAAACGAGGAGAAAATTGTCTCATCAATTGATGGCATCAACAAAAACGTTCTATCCCTCCTTACAGAAGGAAAGGCGGGGAAAATCATTAAAGATGGCGTAAAGGTGGCTATAGTTGGTAGGCCTAACGCAGGCAAATCATCCCTTTTAAACGCTTTTTTGGATAAAGAAAAAGCAATTGTCACTGACATCCCGGGAACAACTAGAGACGTCGTTGAGGGCGATGCTTATTTAGATGGAATCACGCTTCATTTGTTAGATACGGCTGGAATTAGAGATAACGCGGGTGATATAGAAAAAATCGGCATCGAAAAATCCATGAATGCAATAGAAGAATCGGAACTTGTGATACTCGTTGTTGATGCAACATCCGGGATGGGCGAAGAGGATGAAGAAATCATCTCAAAGATTGGTAATAAACCGTACATTGTCGCTATGAACAAATCCGATATAAGTTCCATTCCTTTAGGGTTTGTGGGGATTTCTGCCGCAAAAAAAGACATTTCTCAACTAATCAAGGCGATTAAAAACAAATTGAACATTGAGGAAAAGGATTTCAACACGCCTTCTTTATCTAACGAAAGACAAATGGCGCTTCTAAGAAGAATACAAAACTGCCTTAATGACGCAAAAAAAGACTGTTTGGAACAGGCGCCAATTGATTTGGTATCTGCCAGTTTGCTCTCCGCGTACGCCTCCTGTGAAGAACTCCTCGGGGAGAATATTACTCTTGATCTCACCGATGAAATCTTTTCAAGATTCTGTGTAGGTAAATAAAAATGATTGATACTCACTGCCATTTAAATGACGAACAATTAAAAGACAAAGTCTCGGATGATTACATTGAAATTGTTAAATCACACGGGATTTCTAAGCTTATTTGTGTGGGGTGGGACATAGAAAGTTCCAAACTTGCGGTTGAAATGGCGCATAAATACGACTGCGTTTACGCTGCCGTTGGCATACATCCCGAGAACTTGGACAACATTTCCGATGAGACTCTTTTGGAAATAGAAAGTCTTGCTCGCGAGGATAAGGTTGTTGCAATTGGTGAAATCGGGCTTGATTATCATTGGTACAAAGACGATAAAGACCACAAGAATCAGAAGGTTTGGTTTATAAAGCAAATCGAATTAGCGAATAAGCTCGGTCTCCCTGTTTCAATACATGCCAGAGACGCTTCGCAAGACACTTATGATTTGCTCGTTGAACATCCAATAAAACACGGATTTGTTCTTCATTGTTACAGCGGTTCACCTGAAATGATGTATAGATTTGAAAAAATCGGTGCGTATTTTGGATTTGACGGACCTGTTACATTTAAAAACTCAATTACCCCGAAAGAGTGCGCTAAAGCCTGCAGACAAGATAGAATCCTTCTAGAAACCGATTCCCCTTATATGACACCGACGCCTTTTAGAGGCAAGACAAACGAGCCCATCTACACCGAATACATCAGAGATGCGATTGCTGATATCAGAGGCATCGATCCATTGAAGCTAGATAGAATAACCGAAGAAAACTCATATGAATTATTCAAGTTTTAACAATAATTTTGCGCTTGTTGTCGAAGGCAAAACAGATAAAGATTTAATATCCGGTTTTTTAGATTGCGAAATCGTGACCACCAATGGTTCGGCTGTACCGGAAGAAACCATTGAATACATCAAAAAACTATCCGAAACAAAGACGATTGTCGTTCTGACAGATCCCGATTCACCCGGGAAAAGAATCAGAGATGTATTGGATGGCAACATACCGGGATTAATTCATGCGTATGTCCCTAAATCTAAATGCATAAAAAAACGTAAGGTTGGCGTTGCTGAATCCGATAAAGACACAATAATGCAAGCGTTGGAAAATTTAATACCAGCCACTTCCAACGCCACCCCAACCTTCTCATATTCAGATATGTATGATTTGGGTTTATTAGGCGATGTTAATTCCTCCTCAAAACGCGTGATACTGGAAGAAAGATTTAAATTGGGACATACTAATGCGAAATCTTTTGTTAAAAGATGCAATTGTCTCGGCTTAACAAAAGACGATTTGAAAAGGGCGCTAAATGAATAAAGAAGAATATTTTAAAACGATTGAACAATATAAACTGCTTGCCAAACATGAAGTTGGGCAGAATTTCCTTATCGATTGCGATGCGTGTGAAAAAATCGTTAAACGCCTTGATATAGAACAAGATGATTATGTGTTGGAAATCGGCTCTGGAGCCGGCTCCCTTTCTTTTTTCTTAAATGAAGCCGGAGTCAAAACGCAACTCATTGACATTGATGAGGGCCTAGTGACGAAACTGAAGAACGATTTTGCTGCCTGCGATAATATCTTGCCAACCCAAGGAAATGCGATGAGATGGGATTATTCAAAATATACGAAAATAATCGGAAACCTTCCTTACTACATCACATCAGGGATTATAGAAAAGGTTCTTCTGGGTTCGAAATCAGCCAAAAAAGCTGTTTTTATGGTTCAGAAAGAAGCTTTTAATAGATTGGCCGCAAAACTAAATTCAAACGAATACGGACCGCTTCAAATACTTATTGAATATAGAGGGAAGATAACGAAAGAATTTAATGTGCCAAGAACATCCTTTTCGCCTGCCCCGCACGTTGATTCAACCGTATTTTCTATTACCTTCAACGGTAATCGCGATTTAGATGAGTGTGAGGCTTTGAATAAGCTGACTACCGCCCTTTTTCTAAATCGAAGAAAAACGATATTAAATAATCTATCTAGGCACATCGGGAACTCTGATAAGGCTAAGGAAATTCTTTGTCGCTGTGGCATTAAAGAAAATGCAAGGCCTGAAAATCTTTCCCTCGACCAGTACTTACAAATTTTAAGAGGTCTCAAATGAAGTTGTTTAAACCCGCGAATTTAATTATTAAATCCTATTCCAAAATCAATCTTTCTCTAAAGGTTTTGGGTCAAAAAGAAGATGGGTATCACGACCTTGAAATGGTTGTTTTGCCTGTTGAACTTCATGACATTATCGAAATTACACGTTTTAAAGACGGTAATACTACTTACGTTACATGCGATGATCTTGGATTAGCTTCGATGCAATCTAACCTTTGCTATAAGGCTGTTGAGCAAATGAGGGCTGTTTTTGGCTTTACCGATGGATTTGATATATCAATCCACAAAAGAATACCTTTTGCTGCCGGAATGGGCGGCGGATCGAGTAATGCGGCGTGTGTGATCAAAGCTGTGTGCGATATGAAGGGGATTAATATTCACGACGAAAAAGTGTTGGCTGTTGCAAAAAAGATTGGCGCCGATGTGCCGTTCTTCCTCCTTTGCAAACCTGCTCTTGTGACCGGGATCGGCGAGAATTTAAAAGAGATTAAGTGCAAAAAGAAATATCACTGCTTAATTGTGAAACCAGAGAAGGGGTTGTCCACCAAGGCGATATTTGAAATCTGCGATAGCTTTGAAAGAACGGAAAACCAGACAAACCTTGTAATTAAGGCTCTCGAAGAAGGTGATGATGCCTCTTTAAGCGAAAACATCGGCAACGACTTATATATGCCTGCATCCTCGATTCTTCCTGAAGTGAAGGAAATTGTTGATGACCTCAAATCTTATGGTCTTCCAATGACGGCAATGACAGGGTCTGGCTCAGCCGTATTCTCGTTATCGGAAGATATAAAATTGCTAAATGAGGCAGCGAAAAAGATTGCCAAGAAAAACAGGTTTGTAGAAATAACTAAAACATTATAGAGAAAATGCAAAAAAATGATTAAGGGTGATGAAACGCCCTTTTTCTTATTTTTTTACTCCGTGAAACATTTATTTTTAAAAATTGCATTGCCTATTTTGTTTTGATTGATTTGTTTTGTTG
>CAVIJK010000045.1:0-10102 GCA_963643345.1 bacterium
AACAGAGACTTGTAGAGAGGTTTGCGTAATTTGAACTTCCCACCAAATAAAAAGTCATAACCCCATAATGTTTTCATTTGGTAAATTAAGAATGTTATGACTAACGCCTATCATAGCGTTGCTTAAACACAAAGCACCGTCTGAGTCGAAGAATCGCCAAAAACGATTTGAATCGCCGGAAAGAGAGATAGAGGCTCTGGCTTAAAGGCAAAAAAAGAACAGGTTTTTAGACCTGTTCAATTCTTATAATGAATTAACTTCGTCGAATTTGTACTCATCAACTTTAGCTTTAGAACCAACCGTGTATTCGGATGATTTTTCAACTATTTGTTTGAAGAGTGGAGCCCAAGATTTAACATCTTCCACTTTAGCGTGTAGCAATTCTTTCTTCGTTTTCATCTTGTCTTTGCTGGTTATTCCGACAATGTAGTTTAAGTCGGCTTGACCTGCCATGATTCTTGCTGAGACAGGCTTATCAAATCCACCTAAAGCACCGATGACGTAGTTCTTGAATTCCTTCTTCGTTGGGGCGAAGTTGTCAAGGAATTCACTTGCTTTTTTGAATGTATTGTAAGTGTTTATGACATTTGGGTCGCGATAGGAACCAAAGGCAACAATGCCGTTTCTGCTCATTTGTATTGAGCATCCATAAGCACCGCCTTTAACACGCACTTCATCCCAAAGATAGTTGTATCTCATGATGTGGCAAATGAGTGGGCAAACTCCGTTATATGTATAACCGAAGTCTTCCATGTTTCCCGCTAATGCGTTGTAGTTGATTGGAGCGGGGATTAAAAGAGCTTTCTTGCTTGTGCCTTCTTTTCCAGGTACAAGTACGACATCTTCAGGTCCTTTCTTAAGTTTCAAAGCCTTCATTGCGGCTTTTGCCTCTTTAACAACTTCCTCATCTCCGGTGATGGATAACAAGACCTTATTCTTACAGAATATCTTAGCGATAAGCTCTTTGAATTTGGCTTTTAAAGCTGTGATATTGTAGTTTCCAACTATTTCCTGGAGTTTTGCGTAGGCTTTTGGCCCGCCGGAAATAGATGATAAGGATGAGGCGGCAGAATGTTCGCTAGAAGCTTCTGACATTGCAACTCCCATTCCATTTCCAATTATCCCCATTCTTAAGGAATTGACTGTTTGGTCAAGGGTTTGCTTAACCACTTTGGAATCGAACTTTGAATGGAAAAGTATCTCGTTCATAAGTTCTGGAATCTTATTTACATTTTCTTTAAGGGCGGAAGCGCTGACTGTTGCATAGGCTTTTGCCTCGTCCTTGCCTTTGGACAAATACTGAACACCGAATCCCATGTCGCCAAGATAAGTTTTGCAGAAATTGCCCAACTGAGTTAAGCCATAATGTTGAGTTGGAACTGATTTATAAAGCGATGTTAAAAGGGAAACGTAGATTAAGTCATCCGCAGAAACACTTGATAAATCAAAGTAAGCATTAACGTAAGCGATACCCTGAGTTTCGGCTGTATGAGTGATTGTGTCGTACCCTTTAATCTTCATTTTCTTGGTCGGGAGACTATTAACGGTTAATGGGATGTCCGTTAACTTGAGTTCTGGCAAACATTTGAGTTCTTTTGGCGTATCAACATGTCCTTGGTAAGCAAGGAGTTCTTTTGTTTGTTTGACTAAAGCGTTGATTTCCTCTTCGCTCATGGCATCTTTTTTGGCTTTCATGAGAGCGTCCATCTTGGCTTTCTTCTCTTCGCCTAATGTCTTGGATGGAGTTATCATGACCTCGACGTGGTGTTTTGAGTTCAAGATGGCTTTTTCTAAGAGATTTTCGAAGTATCTGTTATCGATTTCCTTCCTGAACTTGTCATAATATTTGGAAAATTCAAGATGGCTGATTAAGTCGCCATTGTAGTTGAATGAACCCATCATGGACATTGCAAATGCGATTCCTTTAGGGAATCCTCCCATATCGCATTCCTTATCTTTAAATTCAAGATTGTTGATTGAGGCGATTAACAAATCTTTGTCGATTCCTCTCTCGACGATCTTTTTGACTTCTTCTTCGAAAGCTGTTTTAAATTCTTCCTTCTTGTTTGGATTTGTTTTTTCGAGGTTGATGTATAAAGCCGGATTAATGTTGTCATCATCGATTCTTGTTGAGATATCCTGTCCAAGTTTTCTATCAAGCAACACTTTCTTTAATGGCGAGCCGTTGTCCGATAAAAGGGCATCATCGATGACCTTCCATGCCATCATGCTCTCCATGTCGTTGTATTCGCATAAGGCGTAGGCTAGAGCAATATAGGTGTTATCCTTAACTTCCTCATCCGGACCGATTTCATATTCCTTATGATAATCGAGGTTGATGACCGGTTTCTGCATTGGAATCGTGAGTGGTGTGCCCTTATCGTATTTGGAGAAGTATTCTTCGTCGATATACTTGAGTTTAGCTTCAATATCCATTTTTCCATAGAGCACCGTCATGGCGTTCTGTGGGTTGTAGTGGGCTTTGTAGAAGGCTTTATACGCTTCATAAGTGAGGTTTGGAATATCATCTGGCTCACCGCCTGAGTTGAAACGATATGCAGTGTCTGGATACATTGCTTCCTGTGTTGTTTGAGTTAAGACTTCATCAACAGAAGACATCGCGCCTTTCATCTCGTTATAGACGACACCTTTGTAGCAAGGCAACGCGTCTTTATCTGTCAATTCGAGGTGCCATCCTTCCTGAAGGAATGGTCTAGGATCGTTCATCGATTTTGGGTTGAATACGGCATCGAGATAGACATCCATGATGTTGTCGAAATCTTTTGGGGTCTGTGATGCGCATGGATACATTGTCCAGTCATAAGCGGTAAATGCGTTCAAGAACGTAGCAAGCGAGTTCTTGAGTAAGTTAACGAACGGCTCCTTGAGCATGTATTTCTTTGAACCGCAGAGGGTGCTATGTTCAATGATGTGGCATACGCCTGTTGAATCTTCAGGCAATGTTCTAAAACCGATAGCCATGACACAATTTGTGTCATCTGTTTCAACATATGCTAAAAGGCCACCGGATTTGATGTGTTCAAATTCGTGGAGTGTGGCGTTTGAATCCTCAATTTTTCTCGAGCGGAGGAGTTTAAATCCATATTTTGTTTCACCAATATTCATTTTATCTCCTTATATAAGATGGATAAGCAAACTTTACGATGAATTTATTAAATGTCAAATATATATAAATAAAGATGTGCGAATCGCAAATTCTAATTTTTTGAGTCGGTTTTATTTTAAAATTTTGTTTCTTTTAATTAACTTTTTTGGTCAATTAGACAGTTAATACACTACCAATCGATTTACATTTTTACCTATTTTTCAAACTCACATTTTTCTTCATTTTCTAGAGGCAATTTTACATATTTAGACAGTGTATAGGAATGTTTTAGATGTTGTTAATTTCCCATAAGCGTTGCGATATATTTCTATACACGTCCTCAAACGAAATTTAAGGATTTAAGAAACATAAAAACGCCACTTAAGCGGCAGTGCTTTTAGTGGCGTTCCGTATATGCACGCGTATTAGGGGGTAAAACATGAAAGTAATCAAGAGAAGTGGCCGTGAAGTCAACTTTGATCCAAAGAAGATTCACGAAGCGATAAGGAAAGCCAACGCAAGCATCGATGAGAGGGATCAGATTGAGCCAGATCAGATTGACCAAATAACAAAAGAAGTCTCAACAAAAGTTTCTAGAAGAAAGAGAGCTTTAACTGTTGAGGAAATCCAGGATCTCGTTGAAAAACATATTATGAAAGCAGGCGCTTACGACTTAGCAAGAGCCTACATAACATATCGTTATAGAAGAGCGCTTGCTCGTAAGTCCAACACAACCGATGATCAGATTCTTTCCCTTATCGAGTGCGTTAATGAGGAAGTATTGCAGGAGAACTCCAACAAGAATCCGGTTGTTTGCTCCGTTCAGAGAGACTATATGGCCGGAGAAGTCTCCAAAGATCTTTCAAAACGTATCCTTTTACCAAATGAAGTATACGAAGCCCATAAATTAGGCATCATCCATTTCCATGATATGGACTATTTTGCCCAGCATATGCATAACTGTGACTTGGTTAATCTCGACGACATGCTTCAGAATGGCACTGTCATCTCTGGCACATTGATTGAGAAACCAAAATCATTCTCAACCGCTTGCAACATCGCAACCCAAATCATTGCTCAGGTCGCCTCCAACCAATACGGCGGCCAGTCAATTTCTTTGACCCACCTCGCCCCTTTCGTCGATGTCTCGAGAAAGAAAATAACCAAGGAAATCCATGAGGAAATGGAAATTTCCGGCACAGTAATGTCGGAAGAAGTCCTCTCCCATATCGTGGAGAAGAGACTTTTAAGAGAAATTAGGAAGGGTATCCAGACAATTCAGTATCAGGTCGAAACCTTGATGACCACAAACGGCCAAGCTCCATTCATCACAGTCTTTATGTATTTGAACGAGGCTAAAGATGAACAGCAGAAGAAGGATTTGGCTGTCATGATTGAAGAAGTCCTAAAAGAAAGGTATTTAGGCGTTAAGAATGAGAAGGGCGTTTATATTACCCCAGCTTTCCCTAAACTTATCTATGTTCTTGAAGAGGATAACGTCAAACCTGGCACCCCATATTACTATCTAACAGAGATGGCCGCTAAGTGCACCGCAAAAAGAATGGTCCCAGACTATATCTCCGAGAAGAAGATGCTTGAATATAAGGTTGATAAGAATGGCGAAGGACATTGCTATACCTGCATGGGCTGCCGTTCATTCTTGACCCCTTATGTTGATGAAAATGGCAAACCGAAATACTATGGTAGATTTAATCAAGGTGTTGTCACCGTCAACTTAATCGACATCGCCTTATCTTGCGCTGGGGAAGTGCACAACAAAGACATGAAGTCATTCTGGAAGATTTTCGATGAAAGAATGAAGCTCTGCCACACCGCGCTTCGCTGCAGACACGAAAGATTAAAAGGAACAAGATCCGATGCCGCCCCAATCTTGTGGCAGTATGGTGCCCTTGCTAGATTAAAGAAGGGCGAGAAAATTGATAAGTTGCTATATGGCGGCTATTCAACAATCTCCTTGGGTTATGCCGGCTTGTGGGAAACTGTCCTTGCTTTGAACGGGCACAAACTCACCGAACCAGAGGGCGAAGAATTGGGTCTTGCAATCATGCAGAAACTCAACGAATACACAACAAAATGGAAAGAAGCTGAGCACATCGATTATTCCTTATATGGCACGCCTCTTGAATCAACAACTTACAAGTTTGCCAAATGCTTACAGGGCAGATTTGGAGTTATCGAAGGAATCACGGACAAGCAATACATCACAAACTCGTATCACGTTCACGTCACAGAGAAAATAGATGCCTTCGCAAAACTTGCGTTAGAATCCAAATTCCAGAAATTATCTCCTGGAGGAGCTATCTCTTATGTTGAGGTTCCGAATATGCAGAATAACATTCCTGCGGTTCTCAAAGTCATCGAATTCATCTATGAGAACATCATGTATGCCGAACTCAACACCAAATCAGACTATTGCCAAGTTTGTGGCTATGATGGAGAAATCCAAATCATCGAAGAAGACGGTAAACTCATCTGGGAATGCCCAAACTGCAAGAATAGAGACCAAGCTAAACTGAATGTTGCTAGACGTACCTGCGGATACATCGGCTCACAGTTCTGGAATCAGGGTAGAACCCAGGAAATCAAAGAGAGAGTCCTTCATTTATAATGCATTTCGCCGAAATAAAATATAACGACATCGCTAATGGACCTGGCATCAGGACAAGCCTATTTGTCTCGGGATGCACTCATTATTGCCCAGGATGTTTCAATTCTATCGCTTGGGATTTTAGTTATGGCAAAGAATGGGATTTGGAGACTGAGAATCAAATTCTCGAATCTTTGAAACCTGACTACATAGATGGGATAACTCTCCTTGGTGGAGAACCAATGGAATTCATCAATCAAGAGGGGATATATTCCTTGCTCACGAGAATTAAAGAAAACTATCCAAATAAAACGGTTTGGTGTTTTACGGGTTATTTATTCGAAGAACTGCTTCCGGGTGGTAAAATGCACGGAAAATATACCGATTATATCCTCGAGATGATAGATGTTATGGTCGATGGCGAATATAAACAAGATGAGCACGACATATCGCTAATATTCAAGGGGAGCAGAAACCAAAGGACCATCGATGTCCCTGCCTCTTTAAAAAAAGGCGAAGTTGTCATTATCGAACTTAAGAAGGAGACCCTTTAATGAAAGTTAATATCAAAAAACTTAATTCCAATGCAATCATTCCGACTTACGGAACCCCGTATAGTGCTGGATGCGATTTGTACGCATGCATCGATGGAGAATTAACCATTCCTGCTCATGGAACGATCAAGGTTCCTACTGGTTTGGAAATAGAGCTTCCAGAAGGAACTGTTGGGCTCATTTATGCCAGAAGCGGTCTTGCCACCAAACGCCATCTTGCCCCCGCCAATAAAGTCGGGGTTATTGATGCTGACTATAGGGGCGAATTGATTGTCGCCCTTCATAACCACTCAAACGAGGATCAGACGATTGCCGTCAATGAAAGAATCGCCCAGCTTGTTATAGCACCTGTTTATCAAGCGGAATTCGAAGTCGTTGATGAACTCTCCGAAACCGTTAGAGGTGCCGGAGGCTTTGGCCACACGGGAACTAAATAAGTTAAGAGCCGCCCTATGGGCGACTTTTCTATATATACAACAACGAAGGAGGATATTATGGCCAACGAAAAAAAGACAATACAAAAGAGAATTTCCGAAAGGAAGTACAAGGTTCCAAATGCCTTTCTTTATGGATTTTTGGCTAAATGTGTAATTAAACCATTTTTGCAGCCAAAACTTCATCCAACATACAATATCGTCGATAACATAAACGATTGCAAGGGCCCTTGCTTTTTGATTTATAACCATCAATCCAGGCAGGATTATATCTATATCGTTAATTCTTGTTATCCAAGACGTGTTAATTTTGTCACTGGTTATAACGAATTCTACCGTAAAAAGTTCAAACTCATCTTTGATATTCTTAATCAAATACCAAAGAAGAATTTCGTGCCTGATGTTGGATGTATCTGTGCGATGAGATCGATTATAAAACAAAACGGTGTTGTTGCAATCGCCCCGGAAGGCATGAGTTCAATCACTGGTCACAACCAACCTGTTGCACTTGGTACAGGTAAACTTTTCAAACATTACAAAATCCCTGTTTATATGTGTAAATTACAGGGCGCATTCTTGAGCAACACAAAGGTCTGCCTTGATGAGAGATATGGCAAGGTTGAAGTTACCTTAACCAAGCTTTTTGACGGGGATGACTTCGCGAATATGACGCCAGAAGAAATCGAGAATAAATGCAATGAGGCCTTATGGCAGGATGAATTCGAATGGAACAAACTAAAACGTTACAAATACAAATCTAAAGGACGTATCGCTCATCGCTTGCACGATCTTTGCTATCGTTGCCCAAGATGTGGGGAGGAATTCCAGATGCTTGGCGAGGGCAACACAATAAAATGCTTAGCCTGCGGTAATGGCGCTGCGATGAATGATTATTACGACTTTATTCCGTTTGACGATAAATGTTTCCTTCCGGATTCCCCATCCAAATGGGTTGATGAGGAAAGAAAAATCGTCTATCACCAGATACAGGACCCAAATTTCGAGTTTATAGAAGAAGTTAAACTCGGAAAACTTCCCGAGTATGAATACATCTCCACGAACGACACGAGCATTCCTTGCGGAGAAGGTAGAGTCACGATTAATCATGAAGGTTTCTTTTTTAAGGGAACAAAAGATTGCCAACCATTTGATTTCAAATTGTCGTGGCATGAGCTTCCAACTCTTGGCATGCCAACGGATGTTTCCTATTTTGCAACTTATTACAATGGCGATTATTACGATTTCTTTCCGAATAGACCGTGCGTTGGCAAAATACTTCTTATTGTAGAGGAGATGCACCGAATGCATTCAAACGCCTGGAAGAATTTTCCTTGGGCTGACACTTATAGCGAATGAAAAAGTCGTCCAATCGGACGACTTTCTTTCATTGATATCGAGTTATTTTTCCTCTTCTTCGGTTTTGTCTTTCTTCTCCCAGGAGTAGTTGTTGGACTTGACGTGGAGGACATAGGATTCATCTGGTTTGTCGACATATTTTATGACGCATGAATCTTCTTGTGCGCCTGAGACAGCCTTCAATTGGATCTCTCCGTTTAATGCGACTTTCCATTTGAAGATGTGCTCTCCTGTCTTCTTGCCCTGTGAGACTCCATTAACGAAGAGTTCAACTTCCTTTTGGTTGGAATAGACTTTAACTAAAGTCTTCTTCTCGTGTCTATTCTCGTATCTTCTTGATGTGATGTAGACGAATGGGTCTTCTGACCACCACGCTTTGTAGATGAAGTAAGCGTCTTTTTTTAATTTGTGGTCGAAGGTGACCAAACCTTTGTGGTTAACGCCATTATCGCCGCCGTGGTGACGTCCATCTGATCCGAAATCGAACATATTCCAGACATGCGTTGCCCATAAGTAAGGTCTAGTTGAGAAGAACTGAAGCATGTATTCGTGGTATTTGCAGTTATATTCCTCGGATGAATCGCCTCTTCTTGGATGTGATGTGTGGAGGTTTGTCATGCCTTCTGCGCCATATTCGGATAAGCCAACGCAGTATTTTCTATTGAAGGTATTCTTCAACCCAAACCATAAATCATTGAGGATTAGGCCTGGCGCATACCAACCGAAGTAGAGGTTCCAAGAGACAACGTCTGTAATCTTGGAAATCGGATTGAATGGACCGCACATTGAGAAACAAGCCATTGTGGTTTTTCTTGTAGGGTCCAATTTGTGGCATAGGTCGTTGAGAACATGCTGTTCCTTCATCATGTTGGCCTTTACGCCTTTCTGCATCATCGTTATTTCATTTGAGATGCCCCAAACGACGATTGATGGATGGTGGTACTGCTGAACGATGAGTTCTGTCATTTGCTGCTCGAGATTCTTATTGCCTTCCTCGAGCATGTGTCTTGAGATGTATGGGATTTCTGCCCAAACGACAAATCCGTATTTATCGCAGAGGTCATAGACACAATCATCGTGCTGATAATGGGATAAACGAATTGTGTTAGCGCCCATCTCATAGATGATCTTCATGTCTTCTTCCTGGTTTTCATAGGAGACGGCATTTCCGAGATCTCTTCTGTCTTGATGTTTTGCAACGCCTCTTAATGGATATGAAACTCCGTTGAGGAAGAA
This sequence comes from bacterium, assembly GCA_963643345.1. Lineage (GTDB taxonomy): Bacteria > Bacillota_I > Bacilli_A > RFN20 > CAG-826 > UBA4951. The sequence continues at coordinate 9,295 of CAVIJK010000045.1, forward strand.
TCCCTTCTTTGGGTCGATCGAGAAGGTTCTGAAACCGATATTGATATCGACTTCATCAACAATCTCACCGTCAACTGTTAATGTTGTTTTTGCGGTATATAGATATGGGTCTTTTCTACCGTTCCATAAATGTACGTTAGGAACCTTTATATCATTCTCGCCTTTTGCGATTTCTTTGCCCTCGGCATCATAAACACTGACCTCTACCTTGCCTTTGCCTACGACCCAAGTTTCGACTTTGAGGATGCCATCTTGGCCTTCAACTGCTGGAGTGAGTTTAACGCCTTTGCTACCAAAGTAGTCTAAGTTGAAGTGGTTCTTGTTAACGACGATAACGTTAATATCGCGGTACATGCCGCCATAGAATGTGAAATCTGCGGTTTGCGGATAAACGACATCGGAATAGGCGTTATCCACTTTTACTGCGATTTCGTTTGTCTCCGCCAAGAAATCGGTGATGTCCGCTCTCCAGGTTGAATATCCGCCATCATGTTTTGCAACGAATTTGCCGTTGATATAGAGTTCACCTGTTGAGTTGGTTCCTTTGAGTTCGACATAGATTCTATCTCCGTCTTTGTGGGTTGGGACCTCAAGAGGTTTTACATACCAGCAAGATCCTCTCCAGTAGTCGCCTCCACCATCTTGGCCATCATAGCCATTCCAGGTGTGTGGGATGTTGAGTTCTTCTCCGGTGGCATTAGCTAAGTCAGCGTAGTTAGCCACGCCTTTGAAAAACTTCCACCCTTGATTGATGTTAGTGATTGCTCTCATTTGTTTCTTCTTATGCGAGTAATGTCTTTTTTTGAAT
>CAVIJK010000046.1:0-10023 GCA_963643345.1 bacterium
GTAAAGAAAGAGTCCCGACACTAAAAATCAACGTTATAAATAAATTGCATTCGAAATACAAAGTGAGAATGAATAAAGTGATTAATAAAACGACATAAAATATCGTCAATATAAAACCGTATTTTCTTATGAAGAAGTTAATAATGGATAAAACGCCCAAAAGAGCCATGGTTACATAAATGCTAATCATTTCCGTACTCCTTCAGATAAGTTTTAAGACTCTTGACAAACTCCTTGCTTCTTATGTTCGCCCCGTCCGTAGATAAATGGTTGTCGGTGCCGTAAAAATATAGAGGATCCAGTAAACAATCATTTATGGTGTTCAAGAAAGGCATATCAATATTCGTTTCTAGATATTCTCCAAGTTCCTTGACGGATTCATCACTTGAATCTTCGCTTAAAGAGGTGCTCATTCTGGGTGAATAGAAATAAAGCACTTTGGCACCTTTTTCAGAGATTACCGAATATCCTTTTTCAAAGCTATCAAGCATCTCATCGCTGAAGTATTTTTTATTGAAGAAGGCTCTTCTGATGCCGAAATTCTTCCTTTCGTGATTGTTCTCACGGTAAAGAATATAATCTCCGTACTTATTATAAGTTGACGAACTGGTTTTGTTGCCATCCTCATCATATTGGTTAACGCTAATGTCGTAGCTTTTGGAATCCATATGGCTTCTATAAGACGCGAATTCGGAAAAAGATGCGAATACATCATCATATTTCGTTAAATCTAAAAGAGTTAAGATGTTATAGTTAGCCTCACACATCGCAAAAAACTCATAGCCGATTGTCTTAGGCAATTCCATCTGAGTTTCTAATGTGTCAAATTCCGGAGATGTTATTAGCAAATCGCCATCTTTTATATAATTTGAAATAACATCCAATTGGCAAAGTGGTGAACTATAAGCGTACACACCCATATTGACTACGTCATATTCAGGGAATTCGTTATCTATAATTTCGGAATTGTAGCCAAATCTGGCACTGCTTCCGGCAACTAAAATAATTTTCTTTTTGTCTTTAATTGAACAAAGCCTATCGAACTTGTCTGACCATGAATCGAAATATGTGCCAGAATACCTCGGTTCACTATTCGCGTTGAGGTGCATAGTTTTGACCGTGCAATCATAAAACGAATCCTCGTTAACGCTATATAAAGAATCATAGAAATACAGTTCATCAAACTGGCAATTTACAAATGCTTTTTCGCCTATTTGATATAGGGACGGAGGGAGGATCAACTTCTTCAAATGTGCATCCTTAACTAAAGTTCCATTTATCGATATAACTTTTGAGCCATCTATCTCATCAGGAATCGTCAATTCATCGCCTGTGTAGCTACATCCTGTAATTCTTATATAACCCATTGAATCTTTCGCGTATGTGAAGAAAGATGGATCGGTTGGTTTAACCCAAACAGCGGTTAAAGTATCCGTTTTTTTATCTACCCTAGAACCAAATTCGTGAAAACCGCCCTCCTCATCTTCAAATCCGATTAAATAGCTTCCATCTTTAGCGAATATATAGGCGTTGTTTGTAATATTTTTCCGCAAATGATTATAAACTACACTACTTGTGACAACTTTTCCTTCGTAACCATCATGATATGTGATGTTTGAAATCTCTCCGATTGAAAGGCTTATCATCGTTGAATAATAAACATTATGGAAAGTGATTTTTTCTTCTTTTAATGAACCATCTAAAACTTCCTGAATTGAATAATTAGGGTAGGTAGAGGACGTAACTTCTCGGTTTTCGGCAATATAAATAAAAAATGTGAAGTCATCGCCTCTTTTTCCTTCGACTATTTTGTTTGCACAGCTGAAATCGCCATCTTCTAAGACGACTTTGACTATGGAATTATCGTGTGTATTAACGCAGCTTACGAGCGATATGAAAAAAGAAAGAACAAAACCGAAGATTAACTTATTATTTGCTTTTTCTTTTCCCATATACATCTAAATAAGTAAATAGGAGAGGATTTCTCCTCCCCTATTATAGACTAGAATTATTGAATTAGTCTTCTTTTGGTGCGATGAATGCCGCAACGACTCCAGTTATACCGGTGACGATATAGAGAACTGTTGTAACGATTGCAACCACTGCGGATGAAACGTTAGCGGCTGTTGCAACTTCTTTTTTGACATCATCGTTTGAGAAGAAGATGTAGCCCAAACCCGAAACTCTTGTGCCAACGAATTTGATCGCTAACATGCAGAGTAAGCAAGGTGCAACGACTTTGCAAGCCATTGAAACGACTGTTTCGACCTTGCCAACAATCCCGTCGAGTTTGAATAAATCGCACACGACTGGAATCAAAGCGAGGAAGATAACAAGGATTGAAAGTCCAACCATTCCATTAACTTTCATGGCCTGGTAATAACCGACGGCTGAGACATTAACGGTATAGAAGATAAGTGAGATAAGTGATAAGACGGCAATCACTAAATAGACGATATTTAATGGTCTAAGTAATCTTTTTGCATCAAATTTCATTTTAGTTTCCTCCCATTAGTCCTCTTTTTTGCTTGGAATAAAGACCAAGGCAGCACATGCTACTGCGCCAACGATTGTGATGACGAGTGAAGCGTACTTAATGACATTGAGTGCGGTCTGCCAAGCTGGTGTGACTGCAACTGTCTTGACATTGAAGATAGCGCTATTTGCGAATGTGTAGAGCTGATAACGCAAATTGTATCTTGCTTGATCAACGAATTCTTTGTCGCCTTTGACAGCATCGACCGAGAGATATTTCCATGTCTTGTCGTTTCCGGTGTTATCCCCTGTCTTTTTGCCATCTTTCCAGCTGATTGAGTTGTCATTCTGAGCAAAGTCGGCAACCTGAGTAATTGTTGACATGACCATCGCTTCGGCATTGAAGTAGTAAGCGTTTGTGCACATGTCGGTTGAGATGATTCCGGTGAATCCCCATTCGCCACGGCAGATGTCCTTGAGCATTCCAACACTATGGGTAGCGTTTGTTGAGCCGACACGGTTGAATGCGATCATGACAGCCAAGCCGCCGCCATCATTTGGTTCAAGTGCAGCCTGGAAGCAACGTAAGTCGCCTTCTCTCAACTTCTGTTCAGTCATGAACTCGTTGATACCGGCTCTCTTATGCTCCTGATCGTTAGCACCCATGTGCTTTGGACCGTTGATAACGCCGTAGTTAGCGCATCCTCTTAAGATCTTAGCGCCAAGTCTATTGGCGAGCATTGAATCTTCGGAGATGTATTCGTAGTTACGTCCGTTATAGGCGGTTCTTCTCTGAGTTAAGCCTGTTCCCCAAAGGTCATATCTTCCAAGCCATAAGCCAGAATTTCCTTCAACTTCACCCCATTCAAGAGCAAGGTCTGGGTCAAATGAGGCTGCAAGCATAGTTTGTGAATGGATATTGAATCCGAATTTTGTCGCATTATTTTCCTTTGCCCATGTTGAATTATCAGTTTCTTGGAATTGGTAGGCGGTTGTAAATCCGCTGACGCCTTCGTTCTGAGTGACGATGTTGTTTTCAACATTGGTGAGCTGATCGGTCTGGGAACCACCATGAATAACTGCGCCAACCGCTTCATCAATTGTAATTTCGCTGGTTAACTTATCCCAATATTCATGCGAGATGTCGTTATAAGCATTTGCAGGAACTGAGGCGGAATCCAACTTGAGATTGAGGTTTTGACCTTCTGTTGCCTCGTTGTCTGTCTTTAATTGATACTGCTGACCGCGTAATTCTTTGAGCCATTCGTCTTTCTTTGTTGAATCGCCGACCTTGAATGCTTTATCTGCAACTGTCCAATCGGTTGGGAAGGTTTCCCAATTTTGACGGGTGAGATATTCAACTTTGCCATTAAGCCAATAGTTGATATCGGCGTTGTCCATTCTGTTAGTGACAACTTTGCCGTTTGAGATTGCGTATGTTGTGTAATCGTTTGTGCCAGGATTATAGGATTTTACACCTCCTGTTGCACTTGCGTCGCACTCTTTTCCATGGCCTAAAGCTGTCAAAACATTGTTAGTAGCTTCGTGAGCACCTGCGGCTGCGGTGAAATAATATTCGCCGTCCTCTAAGATATAGGTCTTTTTACCTTTAGCATCATATGAAGCTAAATACTTAGATGGGACGCTGATTTCAACGTTTTCAGTTGAGTGGGCTTTGACATCCACTTTCTTAGAATTCAAGAACATGATAGCCGATTTCTCTACCAAATTCTCTTTATCGTAAGAGGTATATGGCTGTGAAGCATATAACTGAGCGGTGAACTTGCCGTCTTTATCGGAATTATTCGTGACAGCAATTGTTGCTTTAACTTCGCCATTTTCGGTTCTGTTGAACTGAAGATTGGTGATTTCCTGGGTGTAATCTAAATAAGAGAGTCCATGTCCAAATGTGTAGAGGACTTCGTTGCTGTAGTTCCAGGCTTTGCCGTCTCTAGAACCGGCTGTTGAGTTGGCTTTAGAAGCTGGATTAACGATTGAATCGAAGTATCTAGTTTCGAAATACTTGTATCCAACATAGATGCCTTCAGCCTCTACGACATAAGAATCCGCTGAATAAGAATTCTGCGAGGCGAATGAGGAATAAACAGCGGATTGGATTTCGGTGTTTGGCCATCTTGAATCGTAACCGTTTTCTGCGTTTGCTCCGATAATCGAGGCGTCTGCAAAGATGCCACCGCCGACGTTTCTTGAAGCTGGGGCAGATAAATTATCATAAAGATATGTGTCTGTCATCGCGCCGTTTGCGTTAACTTTGCCAGATAAAACATCAACAACACCGGTCAACTGATAATCATTCGGGCATCCGATATAGCAGATACCATCGACTTCTTGAGCTCCGCCTTTGGAGATTTCGCCCAATTCAAGATTGTTGCCTGAGTTGATTAAAACGACGACCTTTCCGCATTTTTCTTTAGCGACTCTGATTATATCCAATTCTTCGTTTGACAATTGAAGAGCGGTTCTATCTTCGTCAACTCCCAAATAATTCTTGATCTTTGCTGTTGGATTATATGTGTTGCCTTCGCCGGCACCACGAGAAATGACGACAAATCCGGTTGTGTCTTTTGATAAAGTTGACTGCCAGTCATTCTGAATAAGAGTCAAGGCATCGCTTGATCTTTCAACGTTGGTGAACTGAGTAAAATCACCAGGAGACTCAGGAGCGACATCCCATTTAGTTGAAATGGTAGTTTGATGTGTCCATGGGTTTGAAACTTCGGCCTCATGTTTGTTTGTAACTTTCTCGTAGACAGATGATACTTTGGCATCGACATCAAATCCTGCCTTTACAAATGCGGTCTTTAAATCAACTGCATCTGCGTTACCGGCTTTTAAGTCTCCAGCTGAGTATGGGTAAACTGCATAAGCTCCAACGCCGAATAACGCAATTTTTGCTTTAGCTGCAAGAGGCAAAACTGAGTTGTCATTCTTCATGACGACAGTGCCTTCCTGTCCTTCCTTGATTGCGACATTCTTAGCAGCCTCAATCATTTCGTCGATTGTCGAGTATTTGCTCTTGAACTTGGACTCGCCTTCAATCGTTTCATAGCTCTTTGTGCCAAGGACATCATTCAATTGCTTTTCATACGAATTCGCAATTGTGTTGCCCTGGGTCGCAATAGCCATAATAACGGCTGCGGCTGCAGTCAAGCCTAAAGCTAAATGCTCTAAACTCTTTCTTTTCATTTTTTCTCCTTTTTTATAGCGCCAAATGCGTAGCGCTTGATTTGACTATATGTTAACACGATAAACATTTTGTGCATTAACAGGCGCCATTTATCACGCAAAAATGAAAGAAAATCACAAAATAAGCAAAAATTAAATCAAAACAATCAAATATGAGCAGAGAAATAATGGATAAATATTTCCAAATTAAATGTTAAACGATAAAAAGAATTTTAGGATTATAGCTAAAAGAAAACCCACCTAAGGGTGGGTATCACATATCATCGAATCGCTTAATCACTAGAAGTCGATGAATTCGAAGATCCTCTAAGACTTGCGACGATCATCAAGACACGATATACGACTTCTAAGAACGCTATCACGATGTCGTTAATATATTCTATGTTATAAAGCTTAAAGAGATATTTCATATCGTCGAGTTCTTGCTCGGTTGCCATGTTGTTGGCCTTTAACATCTCATAGGCTTTGTTCTGAGCCTTAACCTCGGTCTTCAATTGTATGATTTGAAGAACGAATGACAGAACAAAGAAAGCTATGCCAATTAGGGATGCAACCAACGTGCAAATCAGGCTTGAGCCATTAAAGATAATCATGTCGATAACGACGCCAATGACGATAAGCGGGACGAAGGCATAAGGACCAAAAATCGTAATTGGAGTCAAGACGATTCTAGTTTTCATGTCTTTGTCACCCTCCTTGTCAAGAACCGCTAAACCGGTTTTCTGCGCGGCCATTGCAATAGAGGCGACGGACTGTTTCTTCCATGTTCTTCTTCTTAAACGAACTTTGTGGAAATAATGGGAATAACTATTCCCGAAGAGGATTGAACCGTTCTTGGAAACACGAATGTCCTGCAAACCATTCTGGTCCAGAAGTTTGCGAGCGGCTTCTTCTCCAGTCATGTGGGCTGAGTTATTCATCTTGTTGTATTTGACATACTTGATAGCCAAATAAATTGAAACGCAGCCTGAGAATAGAGCGACCACAATGATGAGTGCGGCCACGATAATGATTGCCATATTAAGTGGATCTGTCGGGTTAGCTAGAACATCTAGCCAAATAGAGTTTTCGCTATCGCCGGTAGAGACTGAATCGGCTAAAACAAATGGATTCATACAAATTCCTTCTTTCGTGCGAAATTCTACATTACAGAAATGAGAATCTCAATTAATAAAGGGATGACCGGTTGCTTAGAAGGCAGTTTTGTTGATTTTGTTGCATAGACAGGCAAATTCTAAAGAAAAACCCCCAACCAAATATAATGGTTGAGGATTATTGATTGTTTGGGAGCGTTTATTTCTTTTTCTTTTTCGACTTCTCGGCGTCTTTAATCATCGCAAGAGAGCCATAAAGGTTAGAATCATCGCCCAAAGCAGCTTTTTTCAATTCAACGGTTTCTCGGATGGTTGGCATACAATAGTTATCGACTTCAGAAAGAATCTTTCCAAGGAAAACATCTCCAACCGCTTCAATGACACCACCGCCATAGATAACGCAGTCTGGGGAAATGGCATTAATCATATTTCCGGTTCCAATTGCAAGGTAATGGCAGGCGCGATTGACAGCTTCGCACGCCAATTTGTCTTTTTCTTCTAGAGCTTGTTTTAGATATTTGCTCTTAAAGATGCCATCAACGATATGCTCTTTCATGACGGATTCACGGCCTTTTGCGATTTCCTCATTCATATAGCGGGCCATGCCTTTTTTAGAGGAGAAAGCTTCTAAGCAACCTTTATTTCCACATGAGCACGCCGGACCGTTTTCATCTAGAATCATGTGTCCATATTCGCCTGCTTTGAACTGATTGCCGGTGAAGAGTTCACCATTTAGGATTAACCCGCCGCCCATTCCAGTTCCAACAAAAAATCCGACGACGTTCTTGTAACCTTTTGCAGCGCCATAGCGATATTCGCCTAAAACTCCTACATTGACATCGTTCCCCAAATAGCATTTAACGCCGAATTCCTTTTCAATGGATTCTCTAAGATTGTAGTTTCTCCATGGGAGATTTGGGGTGAATAAAACAACGCCAGTGTCAGAATTTATCACGCCTGGAACCCCTGCTGCAATGGCGTTGATTTCGCTTTTCTTAAGGTTAGCTTTCTTGATAAGTTCTTTGGTAACAGAGATGATGACTTCCTCGATATTCTCGCTTGAGTTGCCCTTTTCAGTGCTTCTTTTCTTGATTCTGCAAACGATTTTGTCTTTCCTGTTAAAAACAGCGCCCAAGACTTTAGTGCCTCCGACATCGAGGCAGATGTTATATTTCTTTCCCATATTTATTTAACTCCCTTTGCAATCGGCTTAGCGTTTCTTGTTCTAGGCTTACGCGTTTCCGTTTTTCGTGCAACGGTTTTCTTCGCAGGTGCCTTCTTGCTTGTTGCCGTCCTAACCGTAGTTGTTTTCTTTGCCACAGCAGGTTTATTTTCTAGGTTAACGGTTTTTTCTTTTGTTTCCTCGGACACGTCCTTAACTTCAAAAGAATTGACGAGATTCATAAACTTATCCAAATCCTTTTCATCAAGCGTGTTGAGGAATTTTCTGAACTTCTTCTCAGTCTTTCTTTCCTCTTTAGAAGAACGGACATATTTGATAGCGGCACTACTCAAGGTAATGATGTCATTGTCGAGATTGAGAACTCCTTTAGCAATTAAGGAATCCACCAAATCTTTCTCTTCCGATGGTCTTAAGTCATATTTATCCGCAAGTTCAAAATTTGTGATCGGGCCTATCTTATCGATATATTTAACCACTTCTTTTTCGAAATCCGAAAGTTTGAAATCTGGGGCTAGATGGAATTTTTCCAGGACCTCAAAATACTTATCCGGATATTTTACCGGCGTTTTCTTACTCATATTACTTATCTTCCTCCCCTAAAGGTTCGTCATCTTCTTCGATTATTTCTTTAATGTGTTCCCTGACTTCTTCTGATGTAAGGCTTGTGGTCTCTTCTTCATCCTCTAATTGACCGCCCTTAACCTCGTCCTCACTATCGGCTATGGCTTGCATTATGTCGTTCATTGAATGGACGATGTAACTCTTGCCCAAAAGTTTGGTTACCGCTTTAAATCCGTTATCTTTGATGCTTTTCTCCGATTCTTCGACTTTCTTCAACTCATCCTGTTGAAGGATATCGGCGGAAATGAGTCCCGGATTAGCGAATTCGGTCAATTGCTTCTCAACACCCAAATCCTTGCTATGCATGCTTTGAATGAGTTTTTGTTTATAATCTTGAAGCGACTTCAAAGCCTCTTCGTCTACCGGAGGGTAATGTGGGTCTATATCTTCTAAAGTTTTTCTGACGATTCTAGAAACCAAGAGTCTAGCAAACCATTTGTGATCCGCAGGAACCACATACCAAGGGCTATCCTCGGTTGAAGTGGAATTGACCATCTTCTCAAAGGCTTCCATATACTGATCCCAATATTCTCTTTCTTTGATGTCTCCAGGTGAGACTTTCCAGTTTTTCCTTGGCGTATCAATACGGGAGATGAAACGCCTGGCTTGCTCATCTTTAGAAAGATTCAGAAAGATTTTGACGATTCTAGTTCCGGTGTTATATAGATATTTCTCATAGTTGTTAATCTGATGATATCTTTCTTTGATGATATCGAGGTTTTTCATTCTATCCGGAACAATATCATTCTTATAGTATTCATGGACTTTACCAACGAGAACATCTTCATAATAGCTTCTATTGAAAATGGAGATGCAGCCTTTTTGAGGAAGAGCACTCCAGAATCTCCACAAGAAGTCATGGGCCTTTTCTTCGTTTGAAGGAACTTTGAAGCAGTATTCCTTAACACCATGGGGAGATAAAGTCGAGAATACCGTTCTAATTACCCCATCCTTACCCGCAGCATCCATAGCCTGGAAGATGAAAATGACGCCCTCTTTTCTCTCAGCGTAAAGTTTCTGCTGGGCTTTATTTATATAGATTAGATTATCGACGAATTCATCAACGGCTTCCTCTCTTCCGTCGAATTCTCCAGTAGATGAAGTGTCGAATTTCTTGATGTTGAAATTCCTCGTGCCGTCATAACGATAAAACTTAATATCTTTCATGCCATCCTCCTAAGTGTTGATACATTATAAAGAGTTTCGGGGAAGTATCAATTTGTAATAACATAATGGGACTCGTAAACGCTGTTTTGCACCAACTTTATAAAATGAGAAGAAATTGGCAACAATTATTTCCGGAGGCATCCGCCGGAGGAAGGATGTCCGCCACGCTTAAGGCTTGCGCCCTAGCGTGGCTGGGTTATAATTATTTTGCAGCGAAGTTCCCCTCAGTTTCGGCTGAGAGGAACCTTTTTATTACCGCAACCTAACTAGTATCGT
>CAVIJK010000047.1:0-9968 GCA_963643345.1 bacterium
CCGCACATGATGTATTTATCCCCTTTGATAGCTAAACATCTATGGAGAACATAAGTCCCGTTATCTCGTTTAAAGAGAACGACGTCGTATTTCTTGACATCATCCGCCCTGACGATTGTCAAAACATCTTTATGCTGCAGGATCAATGGGTACATAGATACACCCACTGCCGTATAGATGAATGTGCCATCTAGTAAAAGCAAGTCTTCAAAGGCCTTTGGATTAGTCATGCCGTTAAATGACACTTTTGGAGCGTCATCATTCATATTGCATTCTAATCTATAAAGTTTGACTAAAGACGACATCTTGGAGATAGATGCAAAGACATTAGACAAAATGGTGTTTGTCTTGTGGGTTTGACTATATAAAACAGGGAATACATTCTCGGGGTTAATCTGTTCGATTTTATTGATTTCACCACGATTTAAATAGCAAATTGCATTGAGTTTTACGGACTTATTGGTGTTCCACCCCTCTTTGCCGCACCATGGGGTACCATAAGCGATTACCCCATCATCTGTTATCTTAAGGATCGGTTTATCTCCATTTACGATTGTGACTTTATCTCCTAGCCATTTCTTATAGAGCCTGGTGTGGGTTGTTTTACCTACACCCGACTTGGCGGTGAATAAATATCCCTTGCCATATATCTCGATTAAAGAACCATGGAAAAGAATATAGCCTTTAGGAGCAAGTATCTCCATCAGTTTCCTTAGAACCGATAAAGTTTCTAGATAACCATCTGACTCACCGTGGTAATCACCCGCTTTTACAGCGATTTCTTTTTCGTTCTCGATGTCTTGCTGACTGATGGATATAACAAAATCCCCTTTGGAGTCCACGCGATATTTCTCAGACATCTGATGGATATTCTCGTAAAGGGAATCTATCTCAAATACATTGTCCGCGATTTTATAGGTATATTTCACTACAGCAGCAATCCTTTGTCCTGGAGAGTTTGACAGTATTCTCTAACGCCTGATTCAACCTCTTCTTTATTTCCGTTGAATTCATTCATGACCTTAGTAATCAAATCATCAACGGATACGTCTTCTTTAAGACACTCAAAGATGAATTTGCCAGTCTCATTTAATTTAATGATGCCTTTGAAGTCCGATTTATCTCCAGATACATCAACGGCCATATAATGATCACCAACTTTTTGAATCATGAATTGATATTTGAGTTTCATAAGGTTCCAGTTCCTTTGCTAGATGTAAGTATACAACTACATAGCCAAAAAGAAAAACGCCACCATAAGGTGACGTAATCTTTTGCAATTATAAACCGTTGTAAACAGTTCCTGTGGAGTTATCGGATGTTATAAGGGTGACATTTGCGCCTTTATACCAATCTGTCGATTCGCATTTAGCTTTAAACTCATCAAGTGTTCCGTCAAAGTTGAGAGTGAGCGTTGCGTTAGAACCATCGAAAACTTTGTCTTGGATACCCCTTATATTCTTCGTAATCGTAACTGTGCTCAATCCTGAGCATCCAGTAAACATATATGGGGATAAATACGTTTCGCCAGTTGCCACAAAAGTAGTTAATTCAGTGAAACCATTGAAATTATAGCTCCAAATACCCGGTTTTCCATTTATGGTGTCGCAATAAACATAGACTTCCTTTAGTCCAGTACATTTTAAGAATGATTTCTTGTCCGAGTAACCTTCTTCATAACCGGCAACCCACTCAATATATGGCCTAGAAGAACCATCAGATCCCTTTGCGTATTTTATGTCTTCTGCGAAAGTGACTTTTTCAAGGGCCGTGCAATTGGCAAATTCAAGATCGCATAAGCACTCATTGTGAATAACGACCTCTTTAAGATTTGCACATCCTCCAAATGAATACTCTTCAATGTTGGTTGAATCAGGAATATCAACGTAGGTGATACCTGTATTGGCGAAGGCGCCTACGTTAATTTTGCCAGACGAAGGGAGACCGCTTGAATTATCGCCAAACGAAATTTCGGTCAACGCTGTTGAACCCGCGAAAGCATATTCCCCAATCTCAATGGATGCGTTTGAGAAATCAACTGATGTGAGTCCAGGATATTTTGATGTGTATCCAGCATAAGCAGGAGTCGTATCCGATGTCTTTGTGGAGAATGCATTCGCACTTATCGTTTTAACGTCGCCGCCAAAAGTGATGGCCGTAACCTTGGACGTATCAATTGTCGATGCATCTTTTTTAACTACAACGGCTGGATAGTTAGCGTCTCTTTTAAGAACGCCAGATGGCGTCGTATTTGTAGTTATCGTTTCGTCCGTGTATAAAACGCACTCGGAATCAGCATTAGTTAAATTATCAGCGTATAAGCCACCATATATGTTTGCTTTGTGGACATCTGATTTAATTGTTTGCTCTATAGCGTCGCTATCTAGATAGGTAAGAGATACCGATACGTCAAAATAATATGACCAATAATCCTCAGGAACATTATTCATAGTGTACACGACTAGATAATGTCCACTTGTTGGAGAATAAGTCTTCCCGCCATTAGCAACCGATGTATAAGCGTTTTTACATTCTACAGATGATTCGGTCTTATACACAACATCATCTGTGGAAACGGCATTGTCCTCTCCTAATGATGATATTTTACGATTGAATTTCACTGAGCAATTTAATGTGCTAATTTCGGCAATGAATCTAACTGAACGTTTACCATCTTTCAAACTGGAAACCTGGATGCCGAATTCTTTTCCGATTGTCGGAATGGCATCTGTTGCGGACATGTTCTTTCTGAAATGACAAACTGCTGAATTTTTGTCTGCAACAACAGTGCCTTCGTCTTTAAAAGGATTTAACGAACCAACATTAGCGTTTGCGGTTGTAACTGCCGGAATCGCTAGAGCAAGTGCGCATAAAGGCGCAAAAAATGAATTGAGTTTCATAATCACTACCACTCCTCGACACCGTCTGTAAGGCCCCAGTCTTTACAATCGTTAGCGTTGTTCATCGATGTTGCGATAACATCATTCTCATTGATATCAACGATTTCCATTGTAGGTTTGTTAAATTCTTTATTTTCCATAATTCATTCTCCTCTTTAGAACCAGACGATGTCTCCCCAACCTTCTTCGGTCTTGACTTTAAACATCGCGGTCGCAATCGTATCTTCAAGTATGTTTTCTAATTCTTTGTCCCATCCCACAAATTCGTAGGTATAGTCAACTTTTCCTTCTTCTACAGGTTTAGTTGGTGTTTCTCCAACATATTCTGCAGAATGTCCTTCTTCCACTTCCGTCTCATATAAGACCGTTCCATCATAATTTTGGAACGTTACTTTATAGATTGATGGAAGACTTTCACTTGAGGATTGCTGTTCAGTTGAAGATGTAGATTCTTCACTGGATGCATCTTCTTGTCTTGAAGTTTCAAATTCTAGGCTGTTAGAAGAATTAGTCTCAGTCTTAGAAGCGCAGGACACTAATGCGAGGGTGGCAAGTATTGTTACAAGCAGTTTTTTCACTGTATTTCCCATACCGGCCTCCATTGTATGCGCGCCAAGCGCCTTCACATAATAATACATGTGCACGCGCGTTCAAGAAAATTTTGACAAAAAACCTACGCTAGTTAGGCTAAGTCACTTGATTGCTTTTTATCGGTTAAAATCAAATCCAGGGGAGAACCACTTCCCCGTCGTTAGATGAGGATGTATCACTCGATGAAGTTTCCTCACTTGTGGACGACTCACCATTCGAAGATTCCTCTTCGCTGCTAAGAATAGTTGATTCTGCAGTTGAAATAGATTCTTCTCCAGTTGTTAATGTCTCCTCATTCATAGAAGATGATTCACTAGAGTCGGACACAGGAGTCTTTGACGAATCAATTTTAGTCGCACTGCCGCAAGCGGCGAGAAGTAACATTGTAGAGAGAAGAAATAATGTCTTTTTCATGAGGGTAGTATAACACATACAAAAATCTTTTTTAGATGTACTTTTGAGTGAGTTAGCAATAAAAAAGGGCTTACCTGAAATGTCTTCAGTTCTAAGCCCTTAAATTTGTTTGACTAATTACTCAGCGTCTTTAGCGACACGGTTGATCTTAACGACCTTACCGCCACGCATAAGAATCATCTTAGCAGCTAATGGATCGATGTCATCGCATTCAACTCTAACGGCCTTATCAAGTGGCTCGCCATTTGATTTGATGTAGATTTTCTCGTTGAGGGATGAATACCAAGAATTTGTCGCCTTTAGAGTTTCGTTCTTGATATCCGCTGTGTAACCAGCAGCAACTTGAACGTTGACGTTAGATACTTCCTGATTCTCTACCTCAGGTTTATCAACGGTTGGGATGAAGTTAAGAACATCATCGCTGATTTTAGATGCCATCTCTTCAGTAACTTGACCGTCTTCGACGAGTTTGTCTGCCTGAGCGGTGACTTCTAAGATAGCGGAGCCATCTGGTGTGAGTTCTTCGGTGAAGTCCTGATCCTGATATCTAGGCGATTTCTTGGCGCCTTTTTCTTCAAGGACCTGCTGGATGAGCTCGATTGCCTTTGTGCATGCTCTATCGGATTTTACGTTCATGCCGAATGGAGTGTCTGCATATGATTTCTTGTTGCCGTAATCCTTCTGGTGGTACCTGTTCTCTGGGTACTTCTCTAAATCATTAGGATCAAGTGGAAGATTGACTCTGATGGATTTGCCGGAGACAACGATTCTACAAACGATACCGGATTTACGGAATGTTTCGTTCATCTTAGCGGCACGGTTTGTGCACTTGTAAGATAAAAGTTCGTTCTTAATCTTGGAATAAAGAGCTTTCTGCTCATCTGATAAGAATTTGATCTTGTTAGCAAATGTCTTCTTGATAATGACTCTGCCAGGTACATCTGCAGTATTTTCTCCATCCTCAGATTCTTCGCCTGAAGCACCATCTACGACTGTTGGTTCAACATCTGTTTCTTCAGCTGCTGGAGCTTCATTTTCTGCTGCTGGAGCAACGATTGGTTGGCAATTTGCAAGTTTTTCTTCAACTGCTCTATCAACTTCTGCAGCGATAATGCCACGGATGTCATCAGCGGTGAGGAAATCTCCATCCTCATCTTCTGCTGTTTCTTCTTTAGGAGCTTCTTCAGTTTTTGAAGCCTCTTCTTTGGTGGCAAGGTTAGCTTTTGCGATTTCATCACGGACGATTTCTCTAACCTGTTCTTCTGTTAAGGCCGGTGAAGAAGAATCCTCAACCTTGCTATCGATTTTACTTGCAACCTTTTCAGCACCGAGTGCAGCAAGACAAGACCAAGAAAGGATATAAACAACTGCAGTAGCAATTAAGCCAACTCCAATTCCGATCAACGTTGTCTTGGAGTAATTGCCAAGATGTCCAAGAAGGTAAAGTTTCGTGAATGAAAGACCAACTGTAACCATTCCATAGCCAAGAACAAAGGCAAGCAATCCGATGAATGATTTGCCTGATTTCTTGCATAGGAAGACAATAGCCATGACGACTGTAATCAATACATGAACCCAGAAAACGAGTCCGATTAATAATTGGGCCATGCCTGTGCCGCCAAATGTGACGGAGGAAACCCAATGAGCGATAGTCTTTTTGACTACCTCTGTTGCGGATGCCCCACCAACGCTGCCAAGTGTAAAGACCGCCACTGCCATTGCGGCAATGATCACCACTTCAACGATGAGGAGGATCACTGGAAGAATTTTCTTCTTTTTAGTGTTTGCCATATTTACAAACCCCCTTTTGTTTGTACTGTAAAAAATATAGGCACATTTTTCCCACTTTTCAATATGTAGGCGCATATGTACTAGAAAAAAGTTGCATTTTTTTCAAATTTTTCCTCTAATTCGCAGTTGTACAGACTTAAAGAGGAGCGGCAATATCTGATACATTTTCGACTGACTAACGCGTTTTTGCTGCCACAAACGGGATGTAAAGCTATTTGATATAGTCTTGATATTCCGCAAAAATTTCCTCCTGAATCTTTGTTACACGAGTAAAGCCTTTGTACTCGACAAAATCGGCAACTACTTCCGGCATACCACCCAGATCCATAAATTCGCGGAATAGCATTTCATGAACGCTTTCTGGTATTTGAATTCCGTTATTCATGTCGCTTGCAATTCATTTATCGTTTCATCTCTATAAATACGCCCACAAAAACTCTTCAAAACCCAATGATTTTAATATGATTTGGCGCTCATACCCCCACAGGTATTGAACTTGGCTCTTCAACATTCTCATTGTCGCCTTCTCCATAGGCAAGGTCAAATTAAGAACATTTTGCATAAAATCGGCACCTATAATATGTCTGCGTTTTTAACTTTATAACAGACATACCCGGTAATTTTAAAAAAGAAAACCACCGAAACGGTGGCATTATTCTTTTGTAATATTACTTATAAACCAGCGAGAAGCTTATCAATCTTAGCCACCGCTTCGTTCTGGACATTGGCACCATCAACTCTAACCCTATGCAATGGAGCGTTTTTCTCAAGGTTTTTAGCTTCTTCGAGTATTACTTTAGCGGATTTCTTAAGCCCGAGCTTCTTATAAAGGAACCCAAGTTGAACGTATGACTGATATCTGAGCGTTCCAAATGGAAGAGCTAAGCGAAGCATGTCTTTATCATCTACGATTTTATTAATCGATTCCGCTGTTTCTCCTTTTACTGCGCCCAAAGGAACAAATGCGTCAAATGCAGCGCATCCGCAGTTAGGACAGATGACCGGAAGCATATTACCGGCGATGAAGATATACGATATCTCATGTCTTAAAGCTTTGTATTTCTTAGCGAAGAATTTGGCCATCTCGTCATCGCTTGTGAATCCTTTAAAGGTTTCCCATTCGGCCTCATTTTCAAATAGATGAGGATAAACGGTGGTTTCGTGAGTGATTGGCCTACCACAATCTTTACATACTAAATACTGTTTCATTGTCTGTTCTCCTTTATTTTAGAACTTTATAAACAGGTAATCCGTTTTCATATTGTAAGCCAACTTCGCCTTGAATTAAAGGTAAAGCGTATTTGATAAATTCATCGCTGACATCATTCCCATTAACAATCCATTCTTGAGGCACTTCTTTAACTTTATTGGCAACGTCAGCAACATTGACCAATTCGTACTCAAGTTCGTACTCATCCTGGTTTTTTCTAACCATGGACACGAACTTTCCGTTTGTGGTTAAAACCTT
The DNA here is from genome assembly GCA_963643345.1 of bacterium. Classification (GTDB taxonomy): domain Bacteria; phylum Bacillota_I; class Bacilli_A; order RFN20; family CAG-826; genus UBA4951. Next base: position 7,165 of record CAVIJK010000047.1, read on the forward strand.
TTCAATTGCAAAGGCGCCACACTGATAAGCCTCATCTAAATCGGTCTTAGATGCAATATGTCCTGCGCACCTCTGCATAAGGTTAAATTCTATACGCCTGACTGGCAAATTGAGTCTTTCTTTAACAAAATCTGCTAAAACCGTGCAAACCCCGCCTAATTGCTTATGTCCAAAGACATCGTTAATCTCAGAATACGTGAACATATTTGCAACATACGCGCCCTTATGATCCTTAACACCTTCAGATACTGCCACTAAGACTTTCTTTTGCTTATTGTAGATAGTTAGGACATCGTTTAAGAATTTATCAACATCGAAAGGAGATTCAGGGAGGTAGATTAAATCAGGTCCCAAACCATTAATGGAGGCAAGTTTAGAGCCAGCGGTTAACCATCCGGCATCTCTGCCCATCACTTCAACGATTGTGACACGGCCATTTTTGTAGCAATTCGTATCTAGTTTCAATTCGGAGAATGTAGTTGCGATGTATTTAACCGCAGATCCATATCCCGGGGTGTGGTCAGTACCAACTAGATCATTATCGATTGTTTTAGGAACTCCAATGACATTGCATGGATAGTTAATCTCCGAGAAGAATTTTGACAATTTAGCAACCGTATCCATCGAATCGTTGCCGCCAATAATTGCGATATATCCAATGTTGTATTTCTCAACGTTGCTTAGGATGCTTTGATAATCGGCATCACTCGTGTCTTCACTCAAGCAGTATCTAACTGTGCCTAAATAAGCAGATGGAGTCGTTTTGAGATTTTTTGTATCAGTTATCTCAATCAAATTGTTATTGATTAAGCCTGAAATGCCATTTAAAGAACCATAGACTTTGTCTATTGAGGAATTATTGAAAGATGTCTCGATAAGACCACAAAGACTTGCGTTTATTGCGGAAGTTGGACCGCCGGATTGTGCTACTAATATATTTTTCATATCCTAATTATCCCCGTTCATTCGCTTAAGACAATCTTGTTATTTTAAATATGACAATTTTTTAATTTGAAAGTGTTTTCGAAGTGGTATTTAACCGTTATCGATATATAATGTAGGGCTAAACAAAAACGACTACACCAATTAACCGTTCTTATTCATTCTTTGCTATACAAAAAACACAACGGTCATGGTGGATGATACATATTTGATTTCTTGGCACAATAGGCGACCTCAAAATAAGGTAGTGAAAAAACTGCCGGTCTTTTATACCATCGCCTAAACCTATGTTCACCGACAAATTGTTTTTGCCCGGGGCAAAGAGATACGTCTTTTTCTTAATAAAACATTCCCAAATCATGAAAGCCTATGGAGTGAACGTTATTAAACCAAATTTAAATACCTTTATATTTTTTATTTTTAAATCTATTGAATATATAACCCTATGAAGTTATAGTTCTATTCATGTTCAAAGATATATTAGATTCAAAGAAAATTACATGTTATAGATTCTCCAAGGACACTGGGGTTTCATATACCGCTGTAAACGAGATTTACCGCGGTGAGAGAACCATCGAAGATTGTTCCTTAAAAACCATTAAGAAATTCGCCGATACACTTAATATGAGCCTAGATGATTTCTATAAAGCCGCGGTTAAAAGAAAGACTTCGCTTCCTAGAGAACTCTACCCATGCTTCTCAGATGGGAACCCATTGCACCTTGATATTGAAAACGACAGATCTTATATCATCCTCCACTTATTGGATAATGGAGGCTATCAAGGTTTACAGTTCTTAGTTAAAACATATAGTTACGAAGAGATTAAGAATGTTGGCATGACCAGCCGCTTACTATCGCCAAAAATTGCTGCATTCTTAAAAAACGTTTACCACATCAAAAAGAGCGATATGGCCTATTACACTGACAAGTCGAAAAGAAAGAGAGGTTAAATTATGGAAGAAATAATAAATGACAATAAATTAATCTCCGAGACCACAGTGGATGACCCGACTAAAATAATTAACACCGCTTGCATTAAAGCGGCATCAATCGCCAAAAAGGCCAAAAAGAAGGATTTCTATGACCTCTATTTCATCCTTAATTCAGGATTGATAGACACTAAAGGATTAAAGGATGCAATGTTATCTAAACACTACGACCAAGATCTGCTGGCGACATTTTGCTATTCAGTTGGCTATTTTGACGATCTTGACGATGATGAAATTCCGTCTCAATATGTTCAGTATCCTTGGAAACAAATTAAGAAATTCTTTAGGAAATTTCAGGAATCATTCTTTAAAACAATAACGAAATAAAACCCTATATCGCTTTTCTTTCCATATATTCCTCAATGACTTTCAACGTTTCCTCTGGCGAATAAATATATTCATTGGTTCTGACAAAATTATGTTTTGAGGTAGGCTTTAAACTATTCCTATATTGTTTTGGGGTGCATCCATAATTTTCCTGGAACATCTTTTCCATGTACTTGTAATCAGAGAATCCACTATCTAATGAGATATCAATAAGGTCAAGACTGGTTGTCTCAACTAAAGATACGGCATATTCAAATCTTAATTTGGAGATATAGTCGCGAAATGAGCAGCCGAATGTCTCGCTAAAATAACGGGAAAAAGCAACATTCGAAAGGAAGAGTTGTTTGCTGACGTCTTCTTGTCTGATTTTTTCGCGAAAGTGTTCATCAAGATACTTCAAAATGGTGATTATTCTCTTGGTATCGTCAGTGACATATTTTTTAGAATCTTTGTCAAAAGATAAAGGAATTGAGTGGGATAATTCAACAAAAAGGGTAGAAATCTTTCCATAACAGCTTAGCGAACTCAACGGTTCATTATTCAAA
>CAVIJK010000048.1:0-9325 GCA_963643345.1 bacterium
GAGTTATATAGACGGTAAACTTCGAGATGAATCCCACTGACTCTTTTTTTTGAAGATATAGTCTAAGCGCTGGTCGTATATGGAATTGGCTTTTTTGCTTTTTTTAAACTCTTTTTTATCAATGAAGAAAAACTTTGTAAATATTTCCAATATATTTCTTATATAGATTTTTCATTTGCAAAAAAGTAAGATGCAATCTCACTTTTATAAAAAATACCGGATTGATTTTCAAACCGGTATATTCTCCATTAAGCGATTAATTATTTAACTAAAGCGGATATTGCACTCACAAGACCATCAACAATCATAATGACGCCGATTACGATGAATAACCAATCAATGGCGTGCCAATAGCTGACGATTAAGCAGACGCCAACCACTATTGTCAAGATGGCGACGAGTATGCCGAATACTGATTTCAAGCGCAATGTTGCAAATAAATCGTATACGCCTTTGAGGATAAGAATCACGCCCATGAATATCATTGCAACGGCAACAAAAGCCCAGCCCGCAACAATAAGAAGGATTCCAAGTACCAATTGTACGATTCCGTTTACCAGCTTTTTGGCTACGATGTCGAGGACCCCCATGACGATGAGAAAAATGCCTAATGCCGTCATAATCCAACTGAGTATTGTTCCTTTGAATACCACGAATAGAACACCAACTAAGATGTATATGAGGGCGGAGATTAGAGCGTTTACGTTCTTTGTGTTTGTTTTTGCCATAAATAGCCTCCTTTTCAAACCTTGTTATTTTATATTTAATTAAGTAACTTTCAAGCGCGCGCGATAAAAAAGACCCCATATTTTATGGAGTCTAATCCGTTTGGACTTAATTAGTCTTTCTTAGGGGCACGGTCCTTGCGATCGCCATGTGGCTTGCCGCCTTTGTAATCCCCATGACCATGTCCTCTATCGCCCTTCTTGCCTCCTTGTGGCCTTTCTGGACGCTCGACATAATCAGCTGGCTTTTCGAGGAATTCTCTATGGGAGACCTTGATCTTGCCCTTTTCATCAAGACCGATGACGACCACTTTCATTTTGTCGCCGACCTTGCAGAAATCATTAGCGTTTTCGATGTACTTCCAATCAAGTCTAGAAACGTGGCATAAACCATCGTTATCGCCGAATAAGTTAACAAATGCACCGTATTCTTCAACACGTGTGACTTCGCCTTCGTAGATTTCGCCAACTTCAACGACTCTAACGATGTCGTCGATTCTTGCCTTAGCCTTCTCAATCATCTCCTTGTCTGTATGATAGATTGTGACTTTGCCTGAATCTTCAACGTCAATCTTGACGTTTCCGCATGTAGAGATGATGTCGTTGATGACTTTGCCGCCGGTTCCGATAACGTCACGAATCTTGTCTGGATCGATGTTGAATGTGACCATCTTAGGAGCGTATTTAGAGACTTCTTTTCTAGGTTCAGCGATTGCTTTGGACATAACTTCACGGATTTCAGCGCGCGCTTTGTGAGCCTGTGCTAAAGCCTGGGACAAGACTTCTCTTGTGACGCCATGAATCTTGATATCCATCTGGAGGGCTGTTAAACCGTTTTCAGTTCCAGCGCACTTGAAGTCCATATCGCCGAAGTGGTCTTCAAGACCCTGAATATCGGTGAGGATTGTGTATGGGTGATTACCATCGAGTGGGCCAGAAGTGATTAAGCCCATTGCAATTCCGGATACCATCGCTTTAATCGGAACGCCTGCTGCCATAAGGGACATACATGAAGCGCAGATTGAAGCTTGTGAAGAGGAACCGTTAGATTCAACTACATCAGCAACGCAACGGATGGTGTATGGGAATTCGTCGACTGACGGAATGACATAGGAGAGAGCGGTCTCGCCTAAATGTCCATGTCCGATTTCACGTCTTCCCGGAGATCCCATTCTTCCGATTTCACCAACTGAATAAGGCGGGAAATTGTATTGATGCATGAATCTTCTTGATTCTTCGCTTGTTAAATTATCGATGATTTGAGCATCGCTTAGAGGTCCTAAGGTTGTTGTTGAGATAACCTGTGTCTGACCACGGGTGAACATAGCTGAACCGTGAGTTCTCGGGAAGAGATCAACCTGAGCGTCAAGTGGACGGATTTCATCGACTTTACGGCCGTCTGGTCTGACTTTTTCTTCGGTGATGAGTCTTCTTACTTCATCGGCGACCATGTTCTCGAGGATGTCGTTAACCATGAGCATTGTCGAATTGTGCTCTTTTTCGTCTTTATATTCTCTAGTGTCGTAATCATCGAGGATTTCGGCCTTGAGAGCATCCATTGCATTTTGTCTTTCGAGTTTATCAAAGATAGAGATGGCTTTGCACATTCTCTCTTTAATTCTTCCATTGATATCGTCGACGATTTCTTTGGAAGGTGCATAAAGCTCGATGACTCTCTTCTCTTTTCCACATGCGGCAATGATTTCTTTTTGGAATGCGCAGAGCTTCTTGATTGCCTCATGACCGAACATGATTGCGTCGAGCATCTGCTCTTCTGGAACCTGGTTGGCACCGGCTTCGACCATCATGATGGCATCGCTTGTGCCGGCAACTGCAAGGTTGATATCAGAAGCAGCCTTCTGTTCTTCGGTAGGATCGATGACGAGTTCGCCATTAACACGTCCGACATAAACACCTGCAACCGGTCCATCAAATGGGATGTTGGAGATGCATAATGCAAGAGATGCGCCGAACATAGCGGTCATCTCAGGTGTGTTGTTCTTGTCAACAGACATGACTGTGTTGACAATCTGGACTTCATTTCTGAAGCCATCTGCGAACAATGGACGGATAGGACGATCGATTAAACGTGCAGATAAGATTCCGTGTTCATCCGGTCTTCCTTCTCTTCTCAAGAATGACTGTGGGATTTTTCCTGCAGCATATTGTTTTTCGATATAATCGACTGTTAATGGGAAGAAATCTCCTCCCTTAGGCTGATCTGCGCAGCAAGCGGTTGAGAGTGTGACTGTGTCGCCGAAGCGAACGAGGACAGCACCGTCAGCTTGTTTTGCAATTTCGCCGGTCTCGACTGTTAAGGTTCTTCCTTCGAAGTCGAGGGTGAATGTTTGTTTCATGTTTTTCTTTTCCTCTTTTTTCTCTAATTTATTTACGTGAACGGAAATATGTTAACACTTAATTTATTAAAAGGAAGATAAATCTACCTTTTAAACAAAAAGAAAACCGCCTCAATTAGAAGCGGTCTATCTTTTTGGTTTGAATTACTTTCTGAGGCCTAAAGCAGCGATGAGCTTTAAGTAGGCTTCATTGTCGTTCTCAGCTAAATAAGTGAGAAGTCTTTTTCTCTTACCAACAAGAGCCATAAGAGCACGGCTGGCTGTTGCGTCAGTGTGATTGGCTTTGATGTGAGCGTTCAAATCGTTGATTCTCTTTGTTAAGAGAGCGACCTGAACTGAAGCGGAACCAGTATCTTTTTCGTTTTCGCCAAACTTGGCAACGATGACCTTTTTCTCTTCTTTTGTCATTTTAATTCTCCTTTCTTGGTTTTTATGCGGCGATAACAACGTGCAGTTCTGGAGTAGAGCTTACACCATGTGATGTCGCGAGCCATACTTTACTTTAGTAAGAGACATCTTGCAACACATTTCGTTCAAATCGATGGAAATTTTTGTGTTTTCCACGCTTTGTGCAATAATATGGGCACTTATGGAACATTATGATTATTTAATCGTCGGCGCGGGTTTATCCGGCTCGACCATGGCGAGATTACTTACGGATAGCGGCAAAACGGTGTTGGTTATCGAGAAAAGGGACCATACCGGAGGAAACATTGCAACCCACATTGAGGAGGGAATAGCAATCCATGACTATGGTCCTCACATTTTCCACACTTCTTACGATGATGTCTGGACTTTCTTCAATAAATATTGCCATGCCTTACCATTCGTGAATACCCCTTTAGCGAATTTCAATGGCAAGATTTACCACATGCCATTCAACATGAACACCTTCCATGAACTTTGGGGTGTCTCAACATCTGAAGAAGCAAAATCCAAGATTGCTGAAGAAGTCGCAAAGGAGGGCATTACTGACCCTAAAAATCTCGAGGAGCAGGCTTTGTCTCTTGTTGGCAGAACTATTTATGAGACTTTAGTCAAGGGCTACACGGAAAAACAATGGGGCAGAGACTGCAAGGATTTGCCTGCTTCAATTATTAAGAGATTGCCTTTGAGATTTGAGTACAACAACAACTATTTCAATGATGTATATCAGGCAATCCCGGAAGGCGGTTTCTCTTCTTTGATTGACAATCTTTTGAAAGGCATTGAAGTTAGGTGTTCAACCGATTATTTCAGTGCAAAAACTGAATTCGATTCCCTAGCCGACAAAGTTATTTATACTGGACTTCTTGATGAATATTTCTCTTATTCATTAGGGCATCTCCAATACAGGTCTTTAAGGTTTGAAACCGAACGTTATGAGATGAACGATTTCCAGCATAACGCCGTTGTTAACTACACGACCCGTGAGCCTGAATGGACGCGCATCACCGAACACAAACACTTTGATTCAAGCTGTCGCAACAACTATTCCACCTATGTAACTCGCGAATACCCGGATTCTTATTGCGACGGTAAGATTCCTTACTATACCATTAACGACGAAACGAACAATTCCCTTGCGGATCAATATCGCGAACTCGCTTCAAAAGAGGAAAACGTCTACTTCCTTGGGAGACTTGCCAACTACAAGTACTTCGATATGGATGACGCGATTAAAGAGGCGTTTAATCTCTTCGAAACTTTAAAGTAAGTACTTTCTAAAGGGCCAATCATATGATTTGGCTCTTTTTTTTGTTGCGCTCACACGCGCATAAGCGTATTATCACGCTTGGACTTTTTTAAGGAGGAACCGGATATGAATATGAGAAATATTGCGATCATCGCGCACGTTGACCACGGCAAAACGACTCTCGTCAACTCTCTTCTTGTCGGATCACACACATTCAGGGATAACGAGGCCATCAGAGACAGAATGATGGATTCAAATGACATTGAGCACGAAAGAGGAATCACAATTTTAGCTAAGACCACCGCTATCAACTGGAAAGACACAAAAATCAACATTGTTGACACTCCAGGGCACGCCGATTTCGGAGGCGAAGTCGAACGTATCATGCATATGGTTGATGGATGCTTGCTTCTCGTAGACGCTTATGAAGGCACAATGCCTCAGACAAGATTCGTTTTGAAGAACGCACTTGAGAATCACATCAAACCGATTGTTGTCATCAACAAAGTCGATAGGCCAAGCGCGGATGTTCAAAAAGCGGTTGACGAAGTTCTAGACCTTTTAATTGAACTTGGTGCCGAGGATGATTTACTCGATTTCCCGGTTTGTTATGTATCCGCCTTAAACAACACTTCTTCTATGTCTCCAGACCTCTCAACACAAAAGCCTGGCATGGATTGTTTACTTGATTTAATTATCAAAGAAACACCTGAGCCAAGATGTGAGGCCGAAAAACCTTTCCAATGGCAATCAGCACTCCTTGACTATAATGATTTCGTCGGACGTATCGGAATCGGCACAATCAGAAAAGGAAAAGTTCACGTCGGCGATACTTTAACCGACATAAAACCAGACGGTTCAAGCAAGAACTTCAAGGTCATGAAGCTTTTTACATTCTTTGGAATGAACAGAATCGAGGTAAACGAAGTCAACTGTGGCGATATCTGTGGAATTGCAGGCTTGCCTGATATGGGAGTTTCGGATACCTGTTGTGCCCAAGGCGTCATCGATCCACTTCCTCCTCTACGTGTTGATGAGCCAACACTCCAAATGGAATTCGGCACAAACACATCCCCTTTGAGAGGAAAAGATGGTAAGTTTGTCACAGCAAGAGTGATTGAAGATAGATTATTCAACGAAATGCAAAGGGATGTATCCTTGAAATTTTCAAGGATTCCGAATAGTGAATCGTGGTTAGTTGCGGGACGTGGAGAATTGCATTTAGGCGTTCTCATCGAGAATATGAGACGTGAAGGATTTGAACTCCAGGTTTCCCAGCCTTCAGTAATCATCAAAGAAATCGATGGGGTAAAATGTGAACCATTCGAAGACCTTCAAATAGACGTTCCGGATGAATTCGTCGGTGATATGATGACAACATTGAGTGAAAGAAATGCGGAACTCATCTCTATGGATGATGACGGAACCAACACCAGACTCGTCTATGTTATTCCGTCTCGCGGTTTAATCGGATTTGTCTCCAATTTCATGACCATGACTAGAGGGTATGGCATCATCAACCACACCTACAAAGAATATCGTCCAATGATCAAAGGCGTCGTTGCCGAAAGAAATATCGGTGTTCTCGTCGCAACATCTAATGGAAGCGCAACATCATTTGCTCTTCAGAAAGTTGAAACCCACGGAACTATGTTCATCACTCCGCAAGTCATCACTTACGAAGGTATGATAGTCGGCGAACATAGATATCCTGTTGACCTAGCCGTCAACTGCACAGAAGAAAAGCCTAAGAACAACATCCGTTCGTCAACTAAAGAGCAGACAATCGTTCTAAAAGCTCCAAGACGTATGTCACTTGAGGCCTGCCTAGATTACATTAATTCCGATGAACTCGTTGAAATCACTCCAAACAGCATCAGAATGCGCAAGAGAATCTTAGCGACCGCTGACCGCAAAAAATTTGACGCTCATAAGAAAGCTCTTAGAGAAGAAGCGTCCAAATAATTTGATTAAAGACAATAAAAGTCCGATTCAATCGGACTTTTTTTAATTTGAATTCTTTTTCAACGGTCTCTATTTGATAAGCTTAATGTCTTCTTGAAGTTGTTTTTTTAAATCGTTAAGGCTATTGAATTTGTGCTCGTCCCTAATATAAGTCAAGAATGACAATCGAATAAAATGGTTGTATAAATCCCCTTCAAAACCATCTAGATACGCTTCTATCGTCTCCTTGTTATTCGAAGATACTGTCGGATTATTCCCAACATTGACGATAGTCGGATAAACGCTCCCATCTTCCAAACAAGCCTCCCCTGTATAAACACCTTCTTTAGGGATAACGTAATCATCTGCAAGTTCAAGATTCGCGGTTGGGAATCCGATGGTTCGGCCATTCTGTTTGCCTTTAACTACCTTGCCGATGACGGAATACGGGATAATTAAATCATCATTCGCTTCTTCGATTTTTCCGTCTTCAATGAGTTTGATGATGGCTTGAGTTGAGAATTTATTGCCGTTCTTATCTCGGATAAGTCCAATAACGTGCAGTGAGTCTCCAAAAGCGGATTCAAGATCTTCCACTTTGCCTTCGGCCTTGTAGCCAAAAGAATAATCTTCGCCGACAACAATTGATGTTGGATGAAGCGAATATTTTAAGAAATCCAGAAATTCGTCTTTACTTACTAATAGGAATTTTTTGGACATGTGAATGATGTAAATTACATCAATACCCAATTCTTCAAGTCTCGCCACTTTATCGTTTAGTGGCGTTATATACTTCAACGATTTCCCATTTCCCAAGTATTTAGCGGATGATTCGTCGAAGATGATCGCCGATGTAACGCCGCCTTGCTCTTCTTTTATTTCCATTGCCCTATCGAACAAGGACATGTGCCCAACATGAAAACCGTCGAAATTGCCGAGAACAATTATTAAATCGCCTTCATCGCGGTTTATATATTCTTTATCTAAATAAATAATCTTGCTCATCAAAATAGACCTCTTTCAGCCCTATAGTGTCCATCCTCAATTTTTGAATAAACTGCAACGCATTCATTTTTATGCACTAACAATAGCTTATCTTCCTTACTCTTTAGGCTCAATTTATGGCCGTTTAATGCGAGTTGATATTCAATTTCACTCAATTCGTAATGTGGAACAGTAATCAAATCGATTGGATTCTTCAAATCATTTTCACTCAAATCATCCAATTTTTTGGAATCAATTATAGATATAGTACCGACTTTAACTCTTCTTAAGGATGTTAAATATCCAACCATACCCAATTTTTCAGCGATATCCTCACCAAGAACGCGGATATACGTACCTCTTGACACCTCCGCTTCGAATGTTATGCAATTATCTTTGTATTCAAGCGATTTAATTGAATAGATTTCGATAGGTCTTGGTTTTCTTTCTATTTCTCCGCCTTTATGGGCGATTTTATACAAGGCTTGCCCATTAACCTTAATAGCAGAGGTCATCGGAGGAATCTGCTCGCTTTTCCCAAGGAATGAGGCAAGCACACTCTCAAGCGTCTTCAAATCGAGCGTTTCAGGTTCTTTTTCCTCAATAATTTCCCCGGTTAAATCTCCGGTTGATGTCTTTTTTCCGAGCTGAAGCGTTGCAACATAAGTTTTATAAGAGTCATCAATATAGGTTAGGCATTTGGTCCCTTTATTAACGCCGATGACCAATAAGCCTGTTGCAAACGGATCCAACGTGCCTAGATGCCCCACTTTTTTTGTGTTGAATAGGTGTTGAATCTTGTTATCGATTTTTCTTGATGTAAGTCCATCCTCTTTATCGAGGAGAATAATTCCGTTTAGCATATAAAAACATTATAATGTTTATATCTTATGAATTCCATTCGTCGTGTTTTATCATCAATTAAAAAAGCTGATTCAGATTTCAATCTAATAAATGCCAACGATAAAATCGTCATTTACCTAGATGGTTCCAAATCGTCCATTGCCCTAGCTAAAGCATTGGAGATTTACCCGTTTTATTCTAAAAAGAAGCTGAATATCACATTAGTGGCAATCGATTATGGTTTTAATAGATCGCTTATTAATGAATTCGAAAAGATATTTGGCGCCTTTTCTATCATCGATGGTAGTGATATCGTCACTATGATGATGGCAAAAGGAAAGGAGGCTTCCACTTCCGCTTTTTTGAAACTAGAAAGAAAACTTTTGGTGATGTTTGCAAAAGAGATTAAAGCAAGGAGAATCGCTTTATCGTCCACCAATGAGGATTCTTTGGAATATCTTTATCGTTCCATCTTGAACGAGGGGAAAATTACCACACTAAAGCCAAAATCATCGGTCTACGAATGCAACGTCTCTTTCATTAGACCACTAATTTATTGTTACGAATCAGACATCGAAAAACTAATGAACGAGTTGAATGTTACTCTTCCAGAATCAAACAACCCTTGGATTAAAGAAAAATCAGAGGATTTCAAAAAAGTGTATGAACTGATTCAATCTTATAGAGCGGATTCAAAGGATATGTTGAAGAAAGCCTTGTCAGATGAATATCCAACCCTTTATAAAGATTCAAAAGAGTGGAATGTCAACGGATACATTTTAAGGAAAGATATAGGC
>CAVIJK010000049.1:0-9184 GCA_963643345.1 bacterium
CATATAGGTGCCATACGCCTCCATGTATGTACACGCGACTTTAAATTAAAAAATATGAGTTATATAATAAAGCGCCTGATTATCGGGATTTAAGGAGGGCGCATAATGTCACTCGAAAATAGAGAAATGGGAGTACAGGAAGTCCAAGTCGAAGAAGAAGGGATAACCTTGAAAGACATATTCCTAATCATTAAGAAACATTTCATAGCTATTTGCTTATTCATCGTTGTTGTAACCGCCGGAGGTTTCGGCTATGCCGTTGTTAAAGACAAAGTGAGCCCAACCTACAAGGCCTCATCCACAATGTTGGTCCAGTTGGATGATAGTTCTAACACAGCCATTACGTCACAGTATTCTTTTGCTAACTATATCGCAGAAACATTTGTCTCGTTTATTGGAGACGACGTTGTCTTAGATCCGGTTGCCAAAGAGTATAACTACACAGTAAAGACCGTTAAGAAAAATCTGACAATCACGCAGACATCCGGCACGCTCATCTTGAGCTTATCATATGTCGATAAGGACCCAGACGTGGCCGCCAAAGTCCTCAACTCCATCATGGTCTCCACTGAGACCGTTTCTCAGAGTAAGGATGCAGATGGCAATCCTAAATACAAACTCCTGGATAATAATATCAAAACCTTATCAGCTGCTGATGCTTCCAAGGCAACAAAGACGTCCAGCAAATTGAAGATAACCCTTATATTTGCGGCAGTGGGCGTTGTCCTTGCGGCTATCTACACAATCTTAAGAGAAGTCTTAGACACAACATTCAGATCGAGCGAGGACGTCGAGAAAGAGCTCGGTGCTCCGGTTATCGCAGCTATCCCAGATTATGAATTCGATGACGAGAAGAAGGGAGGAAAGAAATAATGAAACTCTTCAATAAAAAGAACAAAACAGTATCCACTTCCGCCCGTAACCCAAGATACAGGATCATCACGCTTGAGAATCCATCTTCCATCGCCGCCGAAAGCTATAGACGTGTCAAAGTCGGATTGGAATATGCTGAGGTTGATCATAAAGTCCAAGTCATCCAGGCAACATCCTCAATTCAAGGCGAAGGCAAAACAACAATCCTTTTAAACGTTGCATCAACATACGCCGAAGACAATAAGAAAGTCTTGGTCATAGACTTAGACTGGAGACGTCCAAAACTCCATAGAGCATTTGGCGTTGAGAACAAAAACGGAATCGTTGATGTCCTTGCTGGAAAGATCGAATTAGAAAACGCCATCAAGCATAGCGATAAAATCCCATTCGATTGCTTGAATAGAGGCGCCAAAACACCTAATCCAACAGCCTTATTGGGTTCTAAGGAACTCTCTGATATCATCGTGACGCTCCGCGGAATGTACGACATCATCTTAGTGGATTGCCCACCGGTTCTTGCCGTCACCGATTCGATTCTCATCTCAAATCTTTGTGATGGAGCCTTGTTCATCGTTTCCCAGACAAAATCGGATAAGCAAGCAAGTAAAGATGCAGTCAAGATCTTGCGTGCCAACGGAGTTCAGATACTCGGCGTTGTCATGGGCGAGGTCAAAACAAAAGGAAACTCATACTACAAACATTACTACAGCTCATATTATGGTGATGCTAACAAATCATCATCATCTGACAAATAATCCAAAACACTATGATTGATATGCACTCTCACATCATCCCGAATGTTGATGATGGATCAAAAACTATAGAAGATTCCTTAAGAATGCTTAAGGATGAAGTGGCGGAGGGTGTTGATACCATAGTCCTAACACCCCATCATACGCATGGGGTTTTTATGACTCCAAAGGATAAACTCCTTGAAGGGAAAGCAATCTTAGACAATCTAATCAAAGAGAATAATCTGCCATTAACGCTTTATATGGGTAATGAGATACATTATTCAGACACCATAGATTGGGTACCAGAAATAAAGTGCGGAAATATATTCACCCTCGCTGACTCCAATAAAGTGTTGTTGGAATTCTCATATACCCATAAGCCAGCGGAATCCTTAGGGGATATCATCTACCATTATAGATGCAATGGATTGATTGTGGTCATTGCCCATGTTGAGCGTTATAAGTGGATGAAGATCGCCGATATAAAAGAGGCGATTGCAGAAGGAGCGCTTATCCAGGTAAACGCCAATGCAGTCAACGGCATTGAAGGTCTCAAATCCAAGCTATTTACGCATAAATTGATCAAACACGGTTTAGTGGATTATATCGCCAGCGACGTTCACTCATTCCGTAAGAATACTTTAGGAAAAGCAATGGCTAAATGGGGCTCTAAGATAAATAACCCACCGTTGATTGAAGATAAGTAGCTATATATCCGCAAACCCCATAAAGGAATTGCTTTATGCGGCCACGAAGGATGGAAATAATCTACAATTTAAAGAGCCGACCTACAAAGTCGGTTTTTAAATACTCATTGTCAGCGTACCTTCTATAATTCTCCTCCATCTCGTATATAGCCCTTTCCCATGCTTATAACAGAATCCCTTTATCACATCATTAAACGCAATTTCACATATAAGGGATTTTCTAGTTGGCAGGAAGCGAGTTTGCAATTTTTGTTTGGTCGTTTTTCGTTGCCACCTTTTGACTTAATCCTTTTTAAACACGGGTAAACGATGAAATTTGTTTTTTGTGTAGCTTTCCAATACTAGTCGCCATATACGTTTACCAAATGTCCATTTATACATTTCTAGACAATCCATTATAATAATGGCCATGAGCTTATTTGTTTTAGAAACTACCAACACAATCGTGTCATTTGATGTAACTGCAATGGCACTAGAAGGCGATAAGATTATCGTCAGCAAAAATTACAAGTTACCAGAAGGGGTGTCATTTAAAGAGAAAGTATCTAATCTAGTTAACTGCGTCCTTAATGATGGATACGAGTCTCTCGTATTCAATATTATGGATTTTGATAACTTAGATAGATATATTGATGCCCTATACGAAATATCTAAGGATATCGAATTATCCATAGGTTTAAGGGTAAGGAATATTAAAGACCCATCCGCATTAGACGCCTTGGGAATCCCGCATATTGCTGATAGACGTGACCAAGATACGTTCGCATTGGAAAAGATGATGGACTATGAGGAGGATGACACTTTTGAAGAACCATCATTAAATACACGTGCTGCAAAGGAGTGCAAATGCGCTTCTATCCCGGCTTTGGATAAGTCATTCAAGGAGAAATTAATCAATTACATCAATAGAAGTGGCAAAACCAATTCTGATATCTATCTCCATTCCGGGATCACTAAACAAGTGTTCTCCAAGATTATGTCCAGCGACACCTACGAACCTAAGAAATCCACGATATTCTGTTTGATCATCGGCTTAGAGCTAAATATCGATGACGCATTGGATTTGCTTAATGCAGCGGGCTACACCTTGTCCAAATCCATTACCATGGACCAAGTCATCAAGAACTGCATTGAATGCAAGAGATATGACATCATCAAAGTGAACGATGCCTTAATCTCATCTGGATGCCCATTAATCGGTTGGCAGCCACGCGATTAAAATGTCGCTTTGGAATTGACCAAACATAACTAAGAATCCTCCACAATATGGCCATAAACCATAAGGAGGATTTTTTAAATGGTAGAGAACAAAACAAACTTGGTAATCATCTTAGATAAGTCGGGATCAATGCACGGACTAGAAGAAGATGTGGTGGGAGGCTATAACGCTTTAATCGAAGAACAAAAGAAACTAGATGGAAAAGTGGATGTCACCACCATCTTATTCAACGACAAGATAGAAACACTATATAGCAAGGAAGATATTAAAGATATCAAGCCTATGGCCAAAAGTGATTATAGACCAGGCGGTTCAACTGCTTTATTGGACACAATAGGATACGCAATCCGCATGCTAGATGATGAACTTGAAGCAGAAACCACAATCATCTCAATCATGACCGATGGCTATGAGAACGCTTCTAGAAAATACACATACCCGCTTATAAAACAACTTATACAGGCTAGAGAGAAGAAGGGATGGAAGATATTGTTCCAAGGTGCGAACATCAACGTTAGAGAAGAAGCGAATAATCTAGGGATAGATGAGGATAACGCAATAGAATTTGATAGATCCACAGTCAAATGCTGCATGTCAGCAACATCTGGATTAGTATCCACGATGCGCAAAAAGAAACATACATCATAATGATAAATAAAATAATTCTTCGGGAATGTTTTTTAGAGGGACAAGATCCAAAGAAATCGAATTAATATGGAATTTATTAGGGTCATAACCTTAATGCTATGCAAATAGTTAATGTATTTATTATCTTTCCTGTTTCACCTATCTAAAATTCCTGTTTACTTTTTAACACTCAAGCGTTAGAGTGCCTCAGTTATTCTTTGAGGTAACTATATGAAAAGATACTTAATGATATTGATTTCTTCGATTTTAGCCGGATTCTTCATTACTTTTGGCGCAACAGTCTATCTCATGTGTTTAAGCTATGGAAACGGTCAATTCTTATCTCGTATCGTGGGCGCCACAATGTTCTGCATCGGTCTATTTACGATCATTCATTTCGAACTTTGGCTATATACTGGGAAAGTCGGTTATGTATTTAACAATAAGCCAATCTATTTGCTTGAATGTCTTATTTGCTTCATCGGCAATGCATTAGGTTCAATAGGCTTATCTTCTTTAATAAAACTCACTTCCGCTGGAACTAGATTGCAGGAGCAGGCTGCTACCATTGTTGATAGTAAGTTGAATTCGACATGGTATTCGATATTCATCATGTCCATGTTATGCGGCGTTATGATATATCTTGCGGTCGAAGGACATAAGAGATGCAAATACAGTCTAGGCAAAGTCCTATTTGCTTTTATGCCGATTATTCTCTTCATCCTTGCGGGGTTCGAACACGTAGTCGCTAATGTTACTTACTTCACTTATGCAGGCGTCTTTAATTGGAAGGCTTTATTCTACTTTGGATTGATGTTCGTCGGAAATGGTTTAGGTTCTATCATCATTGATGGTTTATTGAAAGTGGTTGATAAGCTTAATCCTAAGAAAAGCGAAGAAAACAAAACAATAGATAAACTAGAGGCGTGATTTGCTTACTATTTCAAGCGATTAACCCTATCTTTAATTATATTTATCAATGTTTCTTTTAGCTCTTTGCTAATTAATGACGTTGAAACCTCATTGATGAATTTATCTTCGAAGCCGATAAGATATTTAATCATTTTATCCATCGATTTCTCGTTTAGTCCTACCGTTTCTCCGAATTTAATGAAATCACCTTTTCTCAAGTTTTGCTTTTTGCCATTTAAGGTCAAGGCGAATTCTTCTTGGTCCTCGCTCATTATCGCGTTAACTGGCACTAAATCATATGCAGGGGACAAAATATATTTCCCATTATTTTCGATTAAAGAGAAATTCTTTAAATGCATATCTGAATTCCCTGTTATAAAGAAGAAAATCAATCGATAGAACAACTCGCTTAAATCAAGCCCTGCTTGAGAAGAGTATGTGGAAATAATTTTTGCGCATTTTTCATAAGATCCACGATATTTGTCACTTGCTTGTCTTAGCCCCAATTGGCAGAAATCCTCCATCGCAACCAAATTAACCTGCTCTTTATTTATCACTCTATCGATTCTCTTGGTGATATAGGCATATTCGTCATCGCAAAGTTTAATCAGCCCATGTGGAACGGTTTTGATATTTACCATTTCAGCGAGGGACATTATTAAAAATTCCGCTTCTGGCAAAGAAGGAAAATCTTCAACCTGTGGTTTTAGAATATAACCGGATGGATAATTCACCAAGGTCAGTTTTTTGTTATTTTCAAAGGAACTTATATTTAAGGATAATTTCTTTTGCACGCCAGGAACCGTATAGCCTAGTTCAACGTTAGCCTTGGCGATTTCTTTTAATTTTTCTTTTGACAAATCCAGTGGCGGTATCTCATTTGTGTTAAAAAAATTATTAATGCACGATTTATGCCAATAGGATGTGTCTTTGGAATTGAGTTCTTTATTGCAGCACAAACATCTCATACCTATTCGCCTTTCACGCTTACATTGCCAATCGGGTCCTTGCAACTGACGAGCAACAATCCGAATCGATCATTGGGATTCAATTTCCAGTTTTTTGTGACGATATTCAATAGCCATCCCTCAGGAATCAAATTATCAAAGAACGGGAATAAAAAATTGGACGCATATGCTTTTTCGCTTAATGGCAAAGTCAAAGATACGGCGGTGGCGTTTTCGTTTTTTAGGTACTCTTCATCGTAAGAGAATAGATAACCATCGCTAGTTTCTTCAATAATTCCTGCGCGTATGTTGTTTACGTATACAATCCCTTTTCTCAAAGAATCCATAAATTAATCTTCCTTTGGCCCTGGCACCAATGCCGCATTAAACATAGATAAAGCAACATTCACTTTGTCCATTCTTAAGGTTTCTTTCCCTTGCTCTAATTCTCTCACAAACCTTAATCCAAGCCCTGAACGCATCGCGAATTCCACTTGAGTAAGACCTGCTTCTTTTCTTTTCTGTTTAATAAAATCTCCAACTCTATTCATAATACATCCCATTAGCATCTTATACCCGAATAGGTATAATCTCAATTTGTTTCATAATATTTATACCCTTTAAGGTGTATTTTCAATATATAAATAAAACTTTATACCCGAAAAGGTATATTCAATATAAGAATCATTGAGTTATCTAATCTGTGCCATTTGTTTAATTGTTGTCCCGATTCTTGGAATCATATTGCATAAGTTCTTAAATAAGTTGACATTATGACAAAATAACAACCTTCAGTTATAAAGCCGTAAAAACTTAAAATAACAATGCATGCAATGGAACTAATTTACAATCGCATCCTAATTATTTCTTGAATTCAATATATATAAATGTGTATGCGCTTAAAAAGGGCATATCGACATTATAAAATCCATAAATATAAGTGAACCTATTTGAGTGCAATATGACAAAAATGGTATCAATTGCCGATACGGATAGCCCTAAAGGCTAATTTTCAATTGACCGAATTTATTAATGTGATAATATGGCGGTGTTCCTGTAACTATGTTACAAGGATCATTTTAAACGAATAAACGTGGATACGTACGCGCTTATGCGACTCCGTAATGATCTTAAGGAACATGAGTGTAATTGGGTTTCCATCAACCCAATTACAATTCATATCTATCCATAGTTCTTGAACGACCTTACTGAAGCATCGGCACTCTAAGGGAGATTGAGAATGCTATATGTTTACGTTACGGCCCCAAGGTATACCCTAGGCTGTAGCGAAGCGCACCCCTTTATCAATATGTTTTATGTAATCCAAGTGCCAACAGGCAAAGAAGAAGAATTCATTAGGCGTATCAAGTTTGCAACGCGTGATAGCGATATCGTTAAGGATATCTTTTCTCCGCGTATCTCCAGGGTGCGTAAATTACATGGCGAATTGCAAGACTATCAAGCAACCTGCTTCCCTGGATATTTATTCGTTAGCAGCGATAAGCCAGATGAGCTCAATAGCAAATTGTGGCAGGTAGAAGGGTTTACCAAATTACTCAATAATCTAGATAAGTCACATAAGACCTTTATACCACTTAGCGATAGAGAAGAAGAACTTCTTATGCACCTAATTGGCAAAGGCCATACAGTGGACCAATCAAAGGTTATTATCCACGAAGGCAAGATAGTTAGAGTCATCGATGGTCCACTGTATGGGATTGAAGGTGAAGTAGTTAAGGTCAATTTGCATAAACGTATAGCGGTGGTAAGGACAAACATGTTAGGACATGGAGTCGATATCCACTTGGGACTGGATATAATCCGAGAACAAGATGATGGGACAGTGTAATCTGGTGTATATTGGACTTAAGAGATATATCACTAATTAGCCAACCACGAGAGTGTGGTTGGTTTTTTGCTCACTATAAATAGATATGTATGATCACCATCAAAGAACTATATTCATTAGAGCACACCTTAGCGGGTTCTTATCTAAGACAATATAAATATCCTTGGGAAGCCCTGAAGGGCATCAAGGATATGATAATTGAATTAGGTAATACTCTATCTAAGGATGAATATAATGAAGTATCAGAGCATGTATGGGTGCATAAGAGCGCAGTGGTGTTCGCCTCAGCATATCTAGGCGCACCGTGTATCATTGGACCTAAGAGTGAGGTTAGACACTCTGCATTCATCAGGGGTTCAGCACTGATTGGCGCTAATTGCGTTGTTGGTAACTCAACTGAATTAAAGAACGTAATCCTATTTGATGGGGTGGAGGTGCCACATTATAACTATGTGGGTGATTCTATCCTTGGGTATAAAGCCCATCTTGGAGCGGGCTCAGTTACATCTAACATCAAATTAGATAGAACGCCAATTGCAGTTAAAGACCGTGATATAGAGATATCTACGGGATTAGTTAAGATTGGGGCGATGCTTGGGGATTATGTAGAGGTTGGATGCAACTCAGTTCTAAATCCTGGGACTGTTGTTGGAGTATCTGCAAGCATATACCCATTATCTAATGTTAGGGGTGTTATACCTCCTAATAGCATCTATAAAGATGACGATACGATCACTATAAAGAGGTGATTGATGTATTTTGTGCAGCCTATTCTACATAAAGGGGGTCAGGCGTGAATTCGAGTGATAATATTACCGATCAGACAAATATAGGCGATGATAAAGAAACATCATCTAACGCCAAGAATGGTCAAATTAAGGTATCAGGTGGATTATTCTATTCGTTTGTAAAGAGAACATTCGATATCTTATCTTCTGGCTTAGTCCTATTGGTGTTTGGCTGGCTTATTCTTCTCCTTATGCTTATCAAGCTAGTTGAGGATTTCGGAGTGAAATCCTATAAGCTTGCAATCACCGAGAATGACAAGGACGGCAAATACCTATCTAAGAACGGCAAGAGATATGATTGCAAGCTTATCCGTGATCCTAACGGAGAGAAGGACCCTACAGTCAAAGGCGCTTTATACACCTCTATACGTGTTGGTAAGGATGGCAAGACATTCAAGTTCCATAAGATACGTTCCATGTGTCCTGGGGCTGAGAAGATGAAAGCGCAGCTACTTGAATATGGCATCAATGAAACGGATGAACCCGCTTTTAAGCTTAAGGATGATCCTAGAATCACTAAGTTCGGTA
>CAVIJK010000050.1:0-8017 GCA_963643345.1 bacterium
TCTCAACAGTAGTCTTGTTTTTTATCTTTTTTGCTAGATTTTATTTCTTTAAAGATTACGCCTCATACTCAGTTGACGGAGTGTCTTATTACTATAAATATTATGACTATCTCCAATTGCAAAGTTATTTGATTTGCGACCGATTAAATGCTTTAGTCACTTTCTCTCATATCGAACGGAGTTTTGCGACTATTTTTAATGATTTGTGGGTGGCATTGGTGGTTTTAGCCATCGCATCATCAATTTACATCGGCGATGGATCAACGAGAATCAGACGTTATATCGGTTCACCTGTTGCTTTACTTGTAACCCTTGCTTCACCACTTGTTATCAGAGGGATAGTCGGAGATGATTCTAATAGTTATAGAGTCATTCTCATGGGGATTGAGCTCGGCTTCATCGACTTCTACTATTTCTCATCATACTTAGAAAAGGAAACGTTCAAATGCACGAAGAAGCAAACCCTCGCTCTTCTCGCCTTAGCCGTACCGTTCCTCGTTTCTTCGATGAGCGCATATACACCGTCGAACGTATTGGGCCCTACTGTTTTCTCTTTAGGAAATCCACACGAATTAAAGGATCTTTCACACCGCTTCCTTGTTTATTGCGCGTTCATATTGCCTGTTCTTTATTACGTCATTTTATCGCCTTTAAGCGAAAAAGAAAAAAGAGCGGCCCTTGTCCAGATATCATTGGGGTCTCTATTTGGCTATATGTCCGTGAATCGTTTTGATATTTGGTCGGATTTATCAACATGGCCATTGCATTTATGCTGCACCGCTATGTATACAATGCCATTAACGTTGTTATTCAAGAACTATGTTCTTTATTATTTTACGTTCTTCATCAATGTGCTTGGCGCATTCTTCGCCTTAACGATGCCGAATTATTCGAGCACATTGCCATTCCTTTCTTCGCAAATCATGCAATTCTACATCAACCACTGGCACGTTATCTTCATGCCTGTCTTGATTGTTTTACTGGGTGTTTATAAGCGGCCTAAACTGAAATATTTCGCTTATTCACAAATTGGATTCCTCACTTATTTTGCCTTAGTTATGTTCGTGAACACATATTTGACAGCTCACGGGGAAAATAGCGACTTCTTCTTCCTCAACTCCAATTTTATCGCCGATAAATTAGGACAATGGGCCAAGGATTTATTCAACGTCACAATCACGTTTGACGCTGGAGGATACACATATACCATCCACTTGATGTACGATGTTGCATATTATCTCGTCTATGTGGTACTAGCATTTGGAATGTGGTTCTTGTATGAACTCTTATTCCGAGCGGTTGATGAACGCGATTTACTTATTTATGCAAAAAGAAACCATATCAGCAGGCATCAAGCTTATTTATTGTATAAATCTCAAGGAGGTTTGCCTATGTCAGAGAATGAAGTTAGTTTGGATATCAGCCATTTGGCAAAGAGATATCACGGATCTGAGAATTACACCGTAAAGGATTTCTCCATCTCCTTAGAAGGAGGAAAGATTTACGGATTCTTAGGAAAGAATGGCGCCGGTAAATCAACAATCATCAAATCAATCGTAGGCATACATGGATTTGAAAACGGTTTTATCAATGCTTGCGGTTATGATGTTATCGAAAATCCGCTTGAAGCGAAGACCGTCATTGGATATGTTCCTGATAACTACGCCTTATATGAAAACCTGACAGGAAGACAATATATCAATTACATCGCGGATTTATATAATGTTTCAAAAGAAGACCGTCTTAAACGTGAAGAAGACCTGGTTAAACGTATTGAGATGACCAATAGATACGATAAGCCAATGAAGACCTATTCTCACGGCATGAAACAGAAAATCACAATCATTGCCGCACTTATTCACGAACCTAAAATCTGGATTCTCGATGAACCTATGACAGGTCTTGATCCAAATTCCATTTATCAAATCAAGGAATGCATGAAAGAACACGCCAAAAAAGGCAATATCGTGTTCTTTTCAAGCCACATTATTGATGTTGTTAAGAATCTTTGCGACGAAGTCATTATTATCAAACACGGCGATTTGGTTAAACAAATCGATTTAAATGCAAATCCGCAAGAAAGAGAAACTCTAGAGAAGACTTTCTTGCTTTTGACTAGCGATAACCAAGAAGAGGCCGATACCCTGCTTAAAGAAGAGGAAAACGGGCAAGTCATATGAGCGGTATTAAAGCGAAGAAAAAAAGTTTATCGATAAAAGACGTATTCCATGTCAATTGGAAGGCTTTTCGCGTGCTCATTTCAATGCTGCTGGCCAATTCGTTGTCAATGGATTGGAAAAAGAATAAGAAGAAATCTATCGTCAACGTTACATTGAAGATTGCGGCCTTTGCTGCTGCCGTTGCTTTTTCCTACATATTCTTTTATTTCTGTAAGAGATTAAACATTTTCTCTTTATTGCCGTACGTTCCTATGGCAGTCCCTTCAATTGTCATAAATATAATGCTTGTCATTTCTTTTTTGACAACGCTTATGAAGGTGACAAATGAACTGTATTTCGCAAATGACAATAAGGTGTTGCTGACATTGCCAACAAATGGCGGAACGCTTTTCTTAGCAAGGCTCTTTGTTGCCTATATCAACACATATATCAAGGCTTTGACTCTAGAGATACCATTCCTGCTCGGTTATTTCATCGTTTCTGGTTATCCGGCGTATATGTATTTGGTGGTTTTCGGGTTATTTTTGATCGTTGATTTGGCGTTTGTTTTATCTAGCGCCATCATTTCAATTCCTTTATATTTCATTAAACGCTTCTTCATCTCACATCCATTTGCTAAAAGCGTTGCAACTCTAGCATTTGTTGCCGCTATCATCGCCGGGGCCTCTATATTGATCGCCATTATTCCGGAGAAGATTGATATATTCACCAACTGGTCGCCTTATTTCTATCGCATACAGGATGGGATGAAATGGTACATGAACAATATGTCATTCCTTTACCAGACATCTTTGATGTATCTTGGTGGATTCAATGGGTACGCTTTCAAGTATTTCTCGGGACTTGGAGTGAACGGATTATGGACATTCCTCACCTGCTTAGGTTCCCTGCCACTCCTTTATATGGTTGCACTATCTTTGGCGACGCCATTCTATCTAAAACTTGCATCAGGAAACGACGAACTCTTGCCAAAGCAGGGCAAAAAAGAGAGAAAAAGCAGCAAAACAAGCCCATTCTTATCTCAAATCAAAAAAGAATTTTTGCTATTCCTTAAGGATTCGGAGATTGCTCCATCCTATACAGGCATGTTTGTTTTCATGCCTCTTTTACTGGCTCTTATATGCAAAATCTTCATGGCTATGGATTTAAATTCTAGAGGTTTGTCCCTAGTCCAGGTTGCGATGTTATTAATTACGCTGCTTATCGTCTTAACGATGAATGGCATGGTTGCGAGGATGTATTCCCAAGAAGGCGGTGCGTTTAAAGTCGCTAGAACATACCCGGTGAAAAATGGTTTGCTCATTTCGTCGAAGATTTTCATCCCAGCATTATTAGGAACCTCTTCAATTATAGTTTCATATGTCATCATCGCTAATTTAAGAGAAGAGTTATTTGCCGAGAATTTGTTGCTTGGCGCCGGAATTCTATGCGTTTATTTGGGCCATCTGCTTTATAGCGCTTCTCTTGATTTCACAAATCCCAAAGCGTCATTCGGTGACGTTTCATTCCTCTCTAACAACGAAAATAGATCAATTGTTATGGCCTTTATCATAAGCGTTTTATTAGGATACCTTTTCTATTTATTCACGCAGGACTCCGCTATATGGATTGACTCTATTCAAATGACATCGAGTTTTAAACTGCTATTAATTGGCGTTTTATATTTATCATTTAACATTGTTGGATATATAAGAAAAATTCGTTACGTGTATTCAAAAGGAGAAAGCTTATGAAGAAACTGGTTTCGGTTTTAGTTTCAGCAATAACGCTTGTTGCGATTGTTTTTGTTGCGATATTCGGAACAAAACCGCAGGGAATAGTCCCACCGATTTATATTGATTCCATCACGATTCTGCCAAGCGACAACAGCAGTCACAAAAAAGGCGAAAATGGGGAACCCGATACAATGGTTATAGCTTACGATTCATCTGGCGAAATCGCTTATGATGACGTTTATTATATGCCTTACATTTTTAAGACTGAGATATTGCCTGAAAACGCTACATATAGAAGTTTTAGCTATTACGTCGATGATTTGAGCAAGACATATATGGATTTCCCTCCTGATAGTGATAACGCTTCAAGAAGAGGCGCTTTCCTGATTAAAAAAATGACGGACAAGACATTTGTCGTTGTTGACGTACATTGTCGTCCATTAGATGGCGGCAAGGCCGAAACCGCCACTCTTAGAGTTTTAATCGATTATCGTTCTGTTAAAGCTGATAACTGAGAGACGTAAGGTGTTTTGAAACTGCGGGTTGATTTGTCGCATTAATATAACGCAAGGGCTTATTATTACAACGTTAGCAAAAAATGGTCATAAATTGCTCTTCGCCTCTTTTTTTCTGGCGTTTAAAATAGGTTCACACTCAGCCCAAATAAAAATAAATTACAAGAAAAAATGGCTAAAACGCTGCAAATTCGAGATAAAAAATAACTTTTGTATTTTAAAATGCGGAAGAAAACCACCACCAAAGTACAGTTAGAAAAAACTTTTTTAAACACTGCCACGTAATTATAATTTCAGTAATTAAGGAGTTAATTTTTATGTATTGTCCAAATTGTGGCGCTGAGTATAAAGATGGCGCCAAATTCTGCAATAAGTGTGGTTCGTCATTAACCGTTAAAAAATGCCTAAAATGTGGCTTTATAAACGAGGATGACGCTTTATTCTGTTCTGAATGCGGAAACAAATTATGCGTTCCGTTGGAACACCATGATGAAGAATCAACCGAAGCTAACACACCGGTTGTGGCTACCGAGCCAAAAAGGGAAGTGCAAAAAATCAATACCAAAGACAAACTGTCACGCATTTTCTCAAAAATAATAAGAATTTCATCAATCGTAGTTCTTGCCATGGTGCCACTCTTATTCTTTGCGCCTTTTGCAACCGCTTATAACGAGGATGGGTTGATTTATCAAGTCAACAATTTCACTTTCTTTGAGGCGGTATTTTCCGCAGACGGCTTCACCACAGGCAATAGCGTATATGCTCAAATTCTAAATATCGGCTACGGAAATCGAATGGCTTTCTACCTTATTGCGTTCGTTGGCTACTATGCCTCAGTTCTAACATTTGTGATTATGGGCATTATCAGACAAGCAAAGGCCTTGAAAAGAGGTGTTGCTATGCCAAATGATATATCTTTGATTTACGTTGTTTTGATAACGCTTTTCTTCTCTTCTTTAGTCAATAGCGGGCCATCTATGGGCGCCGGGACTCAATCTATTGCTATCTTAGGTTGCCTTATTTTAATGCTGGACCTCATTTACAGGTTGGTCTTCACGTTCGACAAAAACAAAGGTTATTGTTTCGCTTCCATCGTTTGCTTATGTATGGTTACCTTCCATTTCTTAAGTATGGCTGGCTCATCAGCTAATCAATATTATTTAATAACTACATACACGACTACATACGTGACCTCAGCGAACGGAACCTTAATTGAAGGAGCGTATTACATGTTCTATTCCCTGTGTCTAACATATCGCAACGGTTATATATCGAATGTTTCAGATATCAATAACGGCATTAACTATGCACTCATTTCGGCGTATTTGTCTTTTGCTATTCTTATTGCATGTTTCGTGCTCGCTCTTATCTTCATCAAGAATCTGTTCACCGAAAAGAAAAAAATAGGCCTCATCATCTATCCATCAATCATTCTTGCGCTTTCGATTATCGCATGCGTAGTTAACGCTATCATTTTAACGATATTCAACACCGACTCAGTCAGCGGCACAGCTGTATTTACCTTAGGAACATCGCAAATCTTACTTGTAATATATGGTTTGCTATGCCTCGGTGGAAGCATTGCCGCATATATTTTAAGAGGTAAGGCCAAAGACAACGTTTACCATATTTAATTTGATATACAGTCAATATTCCGGTTAATTGAACGTAAAAACAAAAATGGATGCCTACTTAATTTTAAAAAATGGCATCCATTTTTATATTCTTAAATGCGTTGCTATATTGCATGTTTTGAACATATATTGTTTTGTGGATAGAAAAATATATTTAACCGCCGAGAACAAATGTTGCAAATAAATAAGCCTTATTAAAATAGCAGGCCTATGTCCTCATTAAAAATATAAGTTCGATTCTTGATTTGCATAGGCACTTCTATATGACCTTTATCAGCAACGGCGTACACTGCGTTTTTGTTTAAATACACATTTCGCATAAAAGGATATTTGATCCACACAGGCGTTGAATATCCCACGCCCAATTCTAGGTAAAGGACCTTTTTACCCCTCATTTCATTGATAAACGAATCGTATCTCTTTTTGGCTTTATGCCATCCTTCGTCCTCAACAAAATAGTCATCACACCTCAAGTTGGTTGTCATCGGTTTTCCGCAAACAGGGCATTTCGGAACGAAAGAAGAAGGTATTCGATGATATTTATCAGTATTTTTTACCATCTCTAAGATTTCGTTTTCATTGTCGTATGTTTTATTGTGGCAGGCATTGCTGCACTGAAACAGCCCATAATCTCCTTGCATGTAAAACAAACGGTTCTTGTTAAAACCCGATTTCTGAAACTGATGGTCAACGTTTGTGGTGATGACAAAATAATTTTTATTCTTGACCAATTCAAACAATCTTCGATACAAAGGCTTGGCGCCCTTCTCTTGATATCTATTCAAATAAATATAATCAGCCCAATATCCCCAAAAATCTTCGAGCGAATCAAAAGGATGGAATCCGGCTGAATACATATCCGTATAACCATATAAATCATGCATGTACTTAAAATGGGAGAGAAATGTTTTACCCCCATATTCAAAACCGGCTGCTGAACTAAGCCCAGCTCCGGCGCCTATGACAATGTTATCGAACTCATTTATCAATTCTACAATGTTCATCTTTAATCACCCCCACGATTCTTGTTTCGCATCTCTAATTATGTCGCCTTCTAAATGTCCACTTATTAAAAAGGACGAGTTGTCATCATGCCTTTCATAATTGGAGACAACAGATTCTCTATTTGAATTGGCATAACAGCAAACACAAATTGTGTGCGCTTATATCATTTGAAAGAAAAGCGCGAACAATAGCCTTTTCTAGCCTGCATTTTAGATTTTGGTTTCAGTTTAACTCCTGCTCCGTTTTCATAGTCTTCGAGTCGCATGCACCCCTCTACGTCTACACCATATAGCATGGATTTTCTGACTAATACATACCCTTCTTCGTTTCTATTCATGAACCATTCCGAATAAAATGCGGGTATATCGGTTCATTGCCCGGTATTAATCATCATCCCCTTTGCCAGTCTTCCTTTTATATAGCAATAAATCTTCTTCTTTAAATAGAACAAATATAACGTTTAAACTCTTATTTCCTTGAAGAAAAGTACATACGGCGTCAAAGGCAATATCACACGCCTCTCTCCTGTCGAATCCGTATACACCGGTGGAAATGCAAGGAAAGGCAATCGATTTCAAATTCATTTCAGCAGCCTTATTAAGGCAAGAAATATAGCAGTTTTTTAGATCAAGCCTATCTTTGTTTGTAATCTTAAAAACGACCTTTGGACCGACGGTGTGAAAAATGTATCTCGACGGAAGATTGTACCCTGACGTAATTTTGCATCTGCCGTTTTCCTCATCGCATTTTTGTTTATCCATCACTTCCATCAAATCTCTTCGAACTTGTAAACCGGCGAAAGAATGAATGGCATTGTCAATGCAGTTATGAAGAGGGGAAAAACATCCCAGCAATTTCTCATTGCAGGCATTGACAACGGCGTCACATTTTAAAAGAGTGATATCGCCTTTGTATAAAGATACTTGATTCTCGTATTTCAAGTCAGAAGACGAAACTAAGTTCTTATT
>CAVIJK010000051.1:0-7679 GCA_963643345.1 bacterium
CTCTTGCATACCATCCATTTCTTAGATATCGCGTTTGTGGAAGGGGGGAGTCAACTATATTTGTCCTTCACTAATTTATAGATGAGTTTTGAATGAATTTTCAAAAAAATAAAAAGAGGCTTATAACCTCTTCTTATTTGTTTCTGTTAGATATTCGTCAATCAGTTTCAATGTTTCCTCTCCGCCGTAGATCTTTTCGGTCTTGCCGATTTTTTGTTCGCCGTTATCAAGTGTGATATTTGACATTTGTTTTCTACATTCTTTAGGGGTCATGCCAACCTTCTTCATGAACATCTTGCTCATGTATTTCGGGTCAGAAAAACCTGATTCATAGGATATTTCCAACAAGGTTTTCTTGCTGTTTCCCATCAACCTCAGACATTCCTCAAACCTCTTGTTATTCAGATATTCTTGAAACGTGATTCCGAAGTTTGAAGTGAAAATATGCGATAAATAGGTGATTGTTATGTTCTCCATCTCCGCTATATCCGCCAAACGGATTTGGGATTCGAAGTTTGCATCCATATAAGAGATGATTCTCTCGATTTGCATATCCCTTTCTTTTTTCCTTTTCTTTTGGGATTCGGAGATTATCTCATATGGCACTTCCTTATATAGGAAATCAATCATCCTTGTCACCGGAATTAATGTGTCTAATCTAAACATCGGCGATTGAGTATAGTAATTTCTGCAAGCCTCCAACATAAGAAGCGCTAATTCATTGCATTTATCTTTGGATAGTACTTCGTTTAATATGCAGGCTTTAAAAAATGTTGTTCTAACGGATGGCACATATTCTCTAAGAAAATGGTTGGATACCTGAATGATGATGATGTTAGGTGTCTCGTTTTCCGGCGCGTTGAAATTATCGGTGATGGAGTGAACCTCATTTGAGTTGATGATGAAGATGTCACCTTTTTTGATTTCGTGCCTAGTTTGCTTGACTGAAACGTATCCGGTTCCGGATAAAACGAGGCCCATTTCAATCTCATTATGGATGTGACGCGGGGAATTGTTTATGCGGTCAAGAAAGAATTTAAGATGCTTGATCTTATCATATCGTACTATCTCAATAGGTATGTTTTCCATGATGCTATTAAAACACGATTATCTTGCGAAGTTAATTACAAACAAACTTTTTTGGATATTTTGAATACTCTATTATGTAAAATCGCAAAAATGTCGTATTCTTTTTTAGACATTTAATATTCTGTCAGTATTTTTTTGGCGGGCATGCCCACCGGTTTTGGTGACTGATGGACCCCTCCGTTTCCGTGCAATGGCTAAGAGCCTGTCTTGGGTCTTCGAACTCAGGAGTAGGTGTAATGCCTACTTCTTTTTGTTCTTCGACTCAAGAAGTATCAGAAGAATCAGTAGCAACGCTGCGACGATCTCATCGAAGGGTCTTCTCCTTTTGTGGTGCGGGGAGGGCTGGAAACTTGGCCACATTAATATATATACGAGTTTTTGAGATTTTTTCCCAAAACTTAACTCTCATGCGTTTTATGTCGTCATTTATGTACCCACAAAGTGCATTTTACGCATTTTATTTAACCTTTTGTGTAACTAAAATGAAATAAAACAAGAAAATAAGTAAAATTCAATCAAAGGAAAATTCATTATTCTGAAATGCATACGGGGAACGACAAAAAGATGGCGTCTTTAAAAGCGTATAAAAACTATGGTGATAATGCCTTTGAGATGTATGAGGAGTGTTCAGCTATTTTCGGATGGAATAGAAATAACGCTTTTGAATTTGACGGTTCCCATCAGTGGTATGCTTCTAAGACAACTTTAGAAGGCTACGATGTTTGGGTTCTCTATCACAACAATTGGACTGACACTAGGACCTCGCATTGGTTGAATGAATTGAGCGATGATGAGGAAAGAATCATCGAACATAATTGCAATCCTGGCTCTTATTATTGGACTGAAGATTATGGAATGCGTTTAGTTTTTGCAAGAAACAAAGCGGGAGAATTCCTTTTCTTGGGTCTATATGAGGTAGAAAGCGTTGACTATGAGAAAAAAATCAAAACCTACAAACGAATCGCTAGAGAATACCATATATAAGAAGGAAGGCTTATATCCTTATTATATAATTGAGATTCTTAAGGATTTTTCCGATGAAGATCATCCGATGACTCAAACTGCCCTTAAGAAAGAACTTGAGAACAGATACTCATTAAGCCCATCTAGAACCACAATTGATCGATGCCTTCACCAGTTTTTGGTTTTTGAACCAAACTTAATCGTAAAATCTTCGAATGGTTCGGTTTACTATAACCGTAAAAAATATCTCGATGCTATTCAATTCGGAATGATTATGTCCGCTGTAATATCGTCTAAATTTATTCCAGTTGATGAGATGGTGAGCATTTCCACCATTTTAAGCGGTAGTCTAAATAGACCTCAAAGAATAGTTTTGCAAAATGCGCATGATGATTCAATTGAAAACATGAATGAGGCATTCCAAGCCCTTATTCCAAAATCTTCAAAAGAACTTGCCACATATCCGATAATTGAAACTATAACGGAGGCGATAAAAGGTAAAAAACAGGTCTCATTCTCTTATGGTCCACGCGGTTTATCTATCGGCCAAGAAAGAGAAATGCCCGTTATCTATGCGAGCCCACACTTTATTTTTCCAGCCGGCGGAAACATCTATCTCCTTTGCAGCAAAAATGACACTTCTGAAATTAAATCCTATCGAATCGATATGATTGACTCCGTTGTTATAGAGAAAAAATCATCGAAGCCAATCGAAGGTGGATTCGATATAGTGGAATACGTTCAGAAGAAAAAATATCTTTCAAACGACGATTGCATAACTGCCAAATTTATTGTCCATGAAGCGGTGGCTGGTAGTGTGGCCGTTGAATTATTCGGAAACAACGTTTCTTTTTCTAAAGAAAACGGCTTAACGAAGATCGCCATCACATCAAATGAAGCGGCAATATTTGGCTATACCATGTCGATGGCCAATTGCCTAACGGTGATTGAACCGACATCTTTGATTTATCGCATCAACGAAGCCGCACATTCCCTAACCAACAGAACTCTTCATAGCCAAGTTTATATGAACAATAAATTCGTTTCATTGGAGGACATCTATCATAAGAACAGGGTAATCCATCTTAGAGACGAAAATTTATTGGAAGTGACGGATGAATCGCTAAAAAAGCATTTCTCCTGGGCACTAGATAGAAATAAGGCATACTGGAATTGCGTTAATTATTCCATTAAAGATAACATCTTGCTCACCGACGTTGAACGCAAGACAAATGTTTTTGTCTATAACCTCGTTTTGATTGACGTCACAAACAAATTCTTACATTCCAAAGGCATAGAAACGCACCTTGATAATTCATTGTTAGCCGTTTCAATAGAGAACAAGAACGAATGCATCGAACTCAAATTTGAAGCGCTGAGAAATGATGGAAGACTCTCTCCGGCCTACAAATATTTCAAAAAAAGAATTTCCAATATCTTCAACCGGTATGAATCGCTTGATTTTTTATCGGGCTTTATGAAAGAAATTTTAAGCGAGAAAATCTACTTTAATACCCATAATTGAACTCAAAACAATACATTTAACACCACGGTCCATCATTTGAGCCTTTTTATGTAAAATTAGGGATTACCGGAGGGCGGTAATATGGAAGAATCGGACAAGCTTTTACTCGAAATTGCAAGATGTAGAGATGCGATTGATGCGAGATATGAACGTTTAAATAGTTGTCACACTGTGGTTAATTCCATTTCTTGTTTTCTTTTTCATTGTCCGGAACCTTGGAGTGGCGATATTGATAAGGCGGAATTGCTTATTATCTCCTCCAACCCTAGCTTTGACCCTGATGCGAATTGGCCTTTATCCGATATGGGCGATAAGGAGATAATTGATTTCTTCAAGAACCGCAAATACGAAATGGATAATATGAATTGGTGGATGACCTTTACTTATGCCGGACACATCTTGAAATGCAGTAGGGAAGAAGCGCAAAAACGCATTGTATCTCTCCCCGTTGTTCATTGCGCTTTTAAAACGGAAGAAGGTGTCTCATTCTCCGTGCCAAAATGTTCAAAAGCGTATTTTGCGAGGATAATGCCCTTATTTAAAGGGGATAAGATCATCGTCAGTGGTGTCTCCGCCAAATATATGCTCAAAGAGATATATCCTCAGGGCATCAAAGATAAGATAATCGTGTTTGCCCCGCATTTAGCTAGGAACCCCTATCATTTGAAGAGATGATAGCTAGATTTGATAAAGCCTTTGGGGAGTCCAATATTGGCAAATCGATAGATATCAGTAAATAACGCTTCAGAAATGAGGCGTTTTAATAAAAAAATTCCACATTTTAGCGAAAAACCCCTCAAAACTCGTCTATATATTAGAGTGGTGGTTCAATATGGCGAAGTTTCCAACCCTCCCCGCAACGCAAAAGGGGAAGACCCTTGAATGAGGTCATCGCAGCGTTGCTGCTGATCCTTCTGACACTTCTTGAGCCGAAGAACAAAAGGGGTAGGCATTACACCTACTCCTGAGTTCCAAGACCCAAGAGTAGTGAAGCCCGGGTTCTTAGCCGTTGCACGGAAACGGAGGGCAGTCGACTCACGCCTCCTTTTGTTTTGTGTTTTACATTCGAAATGTTGATAATGAAAAAAACGAGGAATAATCATTCCGAGTTGTTTGCATTTAAATAGGGTTCGGTTACATCTATAATATTGATAATGATTAAAAATGATAATCTTTATTTATTGGCAGATTCGTTAGGCGAAGACAACTATTTTGATGTTGTTTTAACTGTCGTTTTAATTTCCTTGGCTATTGCGGGGTTAATAGTATTGATAATCTATCTATTACATATTTATGACTATCCAAAAATCACAATAGAAGTGGATATCACAAATAAAAGAGTCACAAATACGGATGACGCTTTTGACTTTTATGTTACAAATTACGGGAAAGCAGATATCTTATCACATGCTGAAGATATCGAAAAATGGAAGAATAAACAAATAGTTAAGGCGAATGGTAATGCAAAGAAAATCGAGAGATTGAACAGACGCTGGGATAAGATCTCCGCCAACGCTTTTACTTTCGAATTCTATAGATGCAAAACAAGGTACAAACAAGTCAATTACGAGAAAATCCCACAAAAAATTAATGAAGTGGTATACAGAGTTATTGATTCGGATAAAAATGTTTTAGCAAGAATCAATTTCTTGGAGAAACATGGAATGTATGTCACGTATAGTAATTACAATAGGGTTGATCAAAGAAAAGCGTTAACTAAAGAACTCAAAGATTACATCAAGAAAAGAGACAATTACACATGCCAACGCTGTGGCAAATACATGCCTGATGAAGTCGGGTTGCATATAGACCATATAATTCCTATATCTCGCGGTGGGAGAAGCATTCCAAGCAACTTGCAGGTTTTATGCTCGAAATGTAATGGAAGGAAGGGCAATAAACGTTAAAAATAAGGAAGACCTTCCTCTCACCCTGGTAAATAAACAAGCAAATTAAATGCGATTGGTCCATATATTTGTTCTACAACTAAGCGGTTGACCCAATCATGCTGACCGCCGAATATGAATGAAGATTGCAGATTTAAATCGATTTGGTGTTAATGTCAGAGAAGATACGATAAACGAAACATTCGCTTTTCGTTAAAATTTCGCTTTACAATGCGTACCATGTAAAAATAAAAAATACGATCACGGCTAAAGAATTGTTTAAAACCCTTGATGATGTAAGGAAATGGCTCGGAAGAAACGCCGTTTGGCATGTTGCGGAAGGAATGCCCTCAATTTTAAGAGGCGTTCAAATTGATGAACTTAATAGAAACAAAACTGGTATTAGAGTAAAAACGCTTAGAGATGCTGGATATATGAATATGGCAGATATTTTTACTGCATCTACTGCCAATATATCATCAATCTACGGCGTAAGTTGCAATAAGATATGATTTCTTCTATCAAAAGAAAGAAAATCTTGTTTATTGCAATTGGCTAGAGCATCTTTTGTTGCATGTTCTTATCGTCGAGTAGAATCTTATTGGCTCTGATGAGCGGATGCTTGAAATGGGCGGATGTAAAGTGATACTTCGTAAAATTAACGACGGTTATAATGGGTATTCATTCAAACCATCATATATGAGGACCGCGTTTGGAGTAATTAAAGATAACTTTGATGACTACATTTTAATATTAAAAGATTAAAATACGTATTATGAATAACCCGTATTATTCATTCGATATCGATGGATTATGTAGCGGTTCTTATGGCGTAGTTCGTAAAATTCGCGATGTTTTAACGTTGAATTGAACAAAGCCCTTAATCGTCTTGAAAGAATAATTTTGTATACGGTATGTCAATAAAGAAGAAGTTCATTGGTTACTATATTACAAAAACAAAGACTGCATGAAGAATAATTGTCCTCTTAAGTGATATACTGATCGGTGGAAATATTTTAGTAACCTGGAGGCGTTAGAAATGTCGTTAATCCCTGCAATTTGCTCTCAATGTGGCTCTCAAATAGAAGTTGATAAGTCTAAAGATGCAGCTATCTGCCCGTGTTGCGGCACTGCCTTTATAGTGGACAAGGCTATCAAACAATAAAACATTCAACATGCGACAATCGGCGCTCAAAATATCGTGTTTGAAGCGCCGGTTTACGAAACGAGGATGATCGAAACACCAAATAATACCAAAACGCTTATCTATTCAATTGAAGCGTATGGCGATTTCGGATGGCAATTAAAAGAAAAGGAATTGATTGATAGCGATAACGTTCGACTAACATTCCAAAGAAACAAGAACGCCGTTTGGAGAACACCTAAATTATTGGGCCTTGAGAAAAGGTTCGATGAATGTGAAAAGAACATTCAAGATGGTTATGATGCAATCTTGGCTACAAACGAGTTGAAACTTAAAAAAATTAACGACGATTCATTTGGTTGGTTTGTAGGCGGCTTCTTCTCTGCGCTTATGACAATTGCATTGTTGGGCGCTGCAATCCTGATTAATGGTTTAATTGTTCGCATCCTTTTTGGCGCATTTTCGGCGGTTGCTCTTGTTTTTGCAATTTTATTATTGTTTGTATATTCAAAGTCACATAAAGAGTGGTTGAAGAAAGAAGAAACGAGAGTTAATTCCATGCATAGCGATTCACAGATACAAAAATTAAAGAACTCTATTAATAATCTAAAAGAAGAAAGAAAAGAACTCAGGAAAGAAGCGACCTCTATTATCGAAAACGACTAGTTTGGCACTCCATTTCTTAGCCTAGGTGCAATTTTCCTTATCGAATTAAAATTTTTATTATTTTCGAATCCGATATTCGATGACATGGCGATTCTTATCGACATAATCTTTATGTGTTTTTTTGTAGAAGTAAGGTATTAATGTTTGCGGATTGCAATACGTAATAATTATAGGCATAAATAAATAATAGGTAACAATTATTATAGATATATACGAAAATATCATAATTAAACGTGTATTGCATAAATAAAATACGTACATATGCACAAACCTTAATATTATGCATTTAATCTCAAGCTTCAATTTGATTGAATTTTATGTTGTTTTCATGGACCAAAAAACTTTTGAAAATATTAGCACTCACCCCTTGACAGTGCTAAAAAGTGGACTAATATACTTGTCGTAC
>CAVIJK010000052.1:0-7637 GCA_963643345.1 bacterium
ATGATTAACAATAATTAGTACGATATATATCGTAAGGAGAAATAAAATGAAAGTCGTTTTAGCCGGAGCGTATGGAAAACTCGGAAGCGAGATTTTGAAATCGCTTGTTAAAGCAGACCACACCGTTGTTGCAACTGATATGGTCGAAAGGGAAATCGAGGGCCTTGATAAGACTAATGTCTCTTTCAAGAAACTTGACGTAACCAACAAAGAATCGTTAGCAGGATTGTGTGATGGCGCAGACGTTGTTATTACAACAGTCGGATTAACCGGTGTCTCCGCAACCGTCACTAACTATGACATCGATTTAAACGGTAACCTCAATATTCTTGAAGAAGCCAAGAGAGCTGGAGTCAAGAACTTCGTCTACATTTCTGTCATTAAAGCAGATGATCCGCAGACAAAAGATGTTCCGATGGTACATGCTAAGTACTTGTTCGAAGAGGAACTCAAGAAGTCGGGACTTACTTATCTAATCCTCAGGCCAACAGGATATTTCTATGACATCGTTAAGGTCTTCAGACCGATGATTGAAAAAGGAACGGTTAACCTTCTCGGAAAGAAAGATCACACTTGCAACGTTATCGATACACCTGAATTTGGCGATTTTATCGTTGCTCATATGCTTGATGAGAACAAAACCTATTCAATTGGAGGAAAAGAGACCTGGACATATAGGCAGATTGCTGAAATGTGCTTTGCCGCAGCTGGCAAAGAGCCGAACATCAAATGCGCGCCAACCTGGTTATTCTCAGTACTTGCCTCGTTACCAAAGAACAAGAAAAACGGCAAGGCTGCCATCATTAAGTTCTCCAAGTTCACCCTTTCAAATGATTTAGTTGGCGACACAATCGCCGGCGAAAGAAGCTTCAAAGAATATATCAATGAATGCTTCCATAAGGAGTAAATTATGTCTGAATGGGTTTTAATGGCAATTTGGTTCGGAGTGGCCTTACTTGCCTGCTGCATCGGTTTTAAAAAATTCGTCTGGTTCCTGTCCGTCGGTTATGGATTTGCTGTAGCCGCATTAGGAATTTCATATGCAATCTATGGTGGCGTTAATGGCTGCTTAGACGCTATCGGGTTAGTCCAATGCTTATTGTTCGTTTTGTATGGCGCTAGATTATCCGGCTTCTTGCTTGCTCGCGAAATCAAAAATGCCAACTATCGCAAGGTTCTTGCTTCTGCCACAAAAGAAGGCGAGAAGAAAATGCCTATATTCGTCCTCGCCGTCATGTGGCTGATGGTTGGCGCATTATATGTCGGGCAGACATCGCCTGTGTTCTATAGGATGGTCAACAAAGTGGTATTAGGCTGGAATATTTCGGCAACATGGAATGCCTCGCCAGTCAATGTCATTCTTCCATCAATCGGAGCTGTAATCTCCTTAATTGGACTGGTTATCGAGACACTTGCTGATTTCCAAAAATCAGCTGAAAAGAAAATCAATCCACATATGGTCGCCACCCATAAACTCTATAAAATGGTTAGATGCCCTAACTACTTCGGAGAGATTCTTTTCTGGACTGGCGCATTTGTCGGTGGCTGTGCGTTATATGCAAATTGGTGGCAATGGGTCATCGCCGTCTTCTCTTGGGTATGCATCACATACATCATGATCAATGGCGCTCAGCGTTTGGATAGAAGACAGGAGAAAAATTACGGCACAAAAGAGGAATATCGTGCATATGCTGACCATACTCCTTTGATTTTCCCTCTCATCCCTGTATACCATCTCGGAATGTATAAGGTCGAGGATCTTGAAGCTTCTAAGAAAGCCAAGACCGAAAAGAAAGCCGCTAAAACGGCAAAGAAGGAAAACAAGGAATGAATGTCTCGGACATTTTGATGGGTTTTATTGACCTAATACCAGTTGGCGCTTTCTTAGGAGCTGCAATTTTGCTTCAAAGAATGCTATACAACAAGGTAAGTAAAGGTGCGTTTGCAGTTTTCTCCGCCGGCACTATAACTGTTTTTGTTGCCGGATTTTTGAAAGCTATCTATAAAATTCTTCTCACATTGAGAATCTGCTCATTCTTGCCTTTATCAAGCCAATTCTTCCCAAGTCAGACTGTTGGTTTTTTCTTGGCTGGAGTTGCAGTTCTTGCAATCCTTTGCCATCATCAAGGAAACAACACCGTCGCGTGCGTTGCTGCACCTACTTTGTTTGCAGGAATTGTCTTTGCCTACCAGGGTGATTATTCGGATTTACTGAATAATCCATTTAATGGAACAATGATTTTCGTTGTCCTTATGTGCTTGGGCGTCATCGTGTTTGATGGCGGTCTTGCTTTCATCTGCGCAAAGAACAAATGCTGGGTTGCAATGGCACTTCTAATTGCCTCGCTTATCTTCACTCTTGGCATGGGTTATCTCTCGACAAAAGATGCCATGAATGATTGGATAAAAGAACTTGTTAACAGCATTGCCCAGGGGTCGCTACTTGCAGCAACTTTGGTGATGAAGAAAAAAGGCATGGACAGACCGGACGTCAACGTTACATTCTTTGCAAGATAAGTATTCAAAATAATTAATGTCATCTCGATGATGGCATTTTTATTTTTTAAGATACACACGCGTGTTAGAATTGCGGCTATGAAAAACGTTTCGCTTGATCAACATTTCTCGTTCAAACTTCTTCTTAAGGCAGTTATTCCGTCGATACTGATGATGATATTCACATCTATTTATTCCATTGTTGACGGGCTTTTTGTTTCGAATTTCGCCGGAGAATTATCATTTGAAGCGGTCAATTTGATTATGCCTTTCGTGATGGTGATTGGCGCTATCGGTTTCATGATGGGAACCGGTGGCAGTGCACTTGTTTGCAAGATTAGAGGTCAAGGCGACCAAGTCAAAGCCAACAAGATTTTCTCTTTAGTCATCTATTCGACCATCGTTATAGGCGTTGTTGTCTCCTCCATTTGCATTATTTTCTTCAAACCTATCGCAATTGCCATGGGTGCTAGTGATGAAATGCTCCCTTATTGTCTTAATTATGGAAGGATTCTTTTAGGTGGGATTACGCT
Source organism: bacterium (assembly GCA_963643345.1). Lineage (GTDB taxonomy): Bacteria > Bacillota_I > Bacilli_A > RFN20 > CAG-826 > UBA4951. The sequence goes on from CAVIJK010000052.1 coordinate 3,030, forward strand.
CTTCATGCTGCAGAATCTCTTCCAGTCATTCCTGGTTGCCGCTGAAAGGCCAAGATTTGGACTCTGGATTACATTGGCTGCCGGCGTTATGAATATTGTTCTTGACGCTGTATTGGTCGGTGCTTTGAACCTCGGCGTTATTGGCGCCGCTTCTGCAACGGTTGCATCTGAAGCTGTTGGCGCCCTTATCCCTTTGTTTTATTTCGTCAGTAGAAAGAATAGGTCGTGGTTGCACTTAGGAAAGATGCAGTTTGATATAAAAGCGCTCTTCCAGACTATGTGGAATGGCCTATCTGAATTGGTTTCCAACATCGCCATGTCTTTGGTGAGCATTGTCTATAATAAACAACTTATGAACTTTTATGGCTCAAAGGGAGTTGCTGCCTATGGAGTCATCATGTATGTTGGCTTTATTTTTGTAGCTATCTACATTGGCTATTCAATGGGCGTTGCGCCTATTGTTTCCTATCATTACGGCGCAGGTAACAAGAAAGAGCTTTGGAATCTTCTTAAGAAATCGATGATTTTCATGTTCTTTTCTTCGATTTTAATGGTTGGGTTGGCTGAACTTTTATCAGGTGTCATTGCGAAGATGTACGTAGGCTACAACCCCGAACTTGAAGAATTAACCCAAACGGCAATGAGAATATTCTTCTTGGGATATGCCTTCTGTGGTTATTCTATATTTACCTCAAGTTTTTTCACCGCTTTGAATAACGGGACCATTTCCGCGATTTCATCTGTTTCTAGGTCTTTAGTCTTTGAACTTTCGTGTGTCATTGTTTTGCCTTTAATTTTTGGTCAGGAATGGATTTTCGTTTCATATATCGTCTCAGAAGTCTTGGCTTTAATAGAAAACGCAATATTTATGCTCTGTTTCAATAAAAAATATGGTTATCTGCCCACGAAGACCGTGACTGAATCTTCCAATTAAAAACATTTGCCATATAATTTAAGATATTAGGAGAATTACATGGCAAGGAAGATTTCTTCGTTGATTATGGTTATTGTTGGGTTTTTGGTGACCGTATTTGTTTGTGGTTACTTTCTTTTCGGTATATGCGATATCTACACCGAACTCCCGAAGTGTATCGCAGAAGCTGCAGGGGATAGCGAGGCCGTAAGCAAATGCAATGCCAGCAGCAGCGCTGCAATAATTGTGATGTTTACTTTTTTCGTTGCTTTGTGTCTGCCTATTTCTCTAGGCGCAACGATCCTAAACATCGCCGCAACGCTTATTTATCGCTACAGAAAAGATTTCAAATGGGACGCAAGATTGATACTCATGATTGTTTCGGACGTTTTGCCTGCAATCTTATGTTCAATCATTTGGTGTCTGTTAATTTTTAACCCTAACGTTTCATAAAAATATCTCCCTAAAGGAGATTATTTTTTTGTAAATAAATTATATTTTTTCCTCACTTTGAATTTTCTTACAAAGTGCATCACCGATGACCCGAAGACGAATCCGACTGAGATGCCCATCAGGGCAAAGATGCACTCTTTTGCGTTGGTCAGGAACATATTGCTGTTTTGCCACCATATCCCGAACATTGTAAAAGCGAATAAGTCGCCAGGAATCAAAGGCACGACAAACGGATAAAGGTAATATGATGCTGGCGTATGCTTAATCATTGCCATTATTTCAGAGAATATCGAAGCAATGAATGCCGCTAACATCATGAAAAGGAATCTATAGGAAGGTACTAAAATCAGCAATCCGATATAAACCATTCTTACCAGTACCGCCCCAAGCCCTGCATATGAAATTTCTTTCCAGGAGATATTGAATGTAAGTCCGAAACCTACCGATGCAAAGAATGATAAAGCGAGTAATTCTATGTCGTAGACGATATTGGTGTAATCTCCTGCGGGGAATGCAGACTCGAGTAGCAAACCTACCTTTTCTCCGAAGATGAAATATGACGCGGCTAGACCTGCGCAAATAGCGATTGTTTCTAATATCGTTTTCATCATGTCGATGATGCCGTTCATTTCGTTTCCGCATAGTAGATTCCTGACTGAATTTACCATTTGGATTCCCGGAATGAGATAGAAGGCGTTTGTCAAAACGACCACCCAGTAATTTTGGACGAACCCTAACATTGCCATTCCAGCCGCAAAGCAGCCTGCGATTAGCATACAAAAGAAATTGATTATTATTTTATTGAGATGCAGTTTTGATAAAACCTTGGTCAAAAAGAATAAACCAATAGTATTGACGGTTATACATATCAACTCTTGGTAACCGCCTCCGAATAAGCGGCCAAGCGCAAGCATTGCAACGACATAAGCGCCGAGCATAGTCCACATGCCGTGAACTTTGATGTTGCTAGTGGCTTCGTTTAGCATTTCCTGCAACTGCGATGGATCCGGATCTTCTTTTGCGACCCTTCTAACTAATTTGTGAAGGGATTTGAGTTTTTCCATGTCCAACGTGCTTGGCGGTATTTTTAATGTATTCGATCTTGTATTCCCCTCTATGTCAGAACCGGATACAGTAATAACGGTGCTTAGGGAATGGATGCCCAAATCTTTAACATTGTAATGACCGCAGACGGTTTCCATGGCGATATTAACACGCTCCAAGTTTGCGCCGCAAACGAGCATCTCTTCTCCGAGGTGCACAGCAAAATCAACTATATAATCAATATTTTTCACATAACTATTTTATAGTTGTTCCCACACAAAAAAGAAGACAATGTTTCGAAATAATGTAAGGCAATGCAAAAAAGTTATTTTTTAGAAACCATTCTTTATTGTTTTTGTGGTTATGAATTGGTTTGAAAAAACCTTGGATATCTTGTCTTATGAAGTTGATGAAAGACCTAAATCACACCTATTTTTCGTAGGATTGGTCATTGGATTAATGCTTTATTTATGCTTTAGGTACAAAAATTGCACCGATAAGAAGTTTCGCGCTATAGCCGGGATAATTTGGGGTTAAATATATAAACAACTTCAATTTTCCTGCCATACAGACGGAACGACGGCATAGTGGAACTATCAATGGTACGCTTCCCATATCAATTCTGTTCGACGCCGCTATACGTGTTGCCGTTTGTTACATTCATGCCTTCAGGCAAGATACGTGATGCTGCCGCCTCATTTACTGCTACTTTTGCGTTATTCGCCGGACTTGCTGTTATGGTTTATCCAGAGGACATATTCACAAAAGAGATATTAATTAGCGTTCAATCTCTCACGCATCACGGATTGCAAATTGTTTCTGGATAGATACGCCATTGCAAACAACATCGGTTCGCAAACTTTTAATATGTTCTATATTTCTCCTTAACACAATTCCTCATTGCCTATCCTCTCTTTGATACAACCCAGGGTTCCGTATATTGTATTTTTCCTTTTGTATTGGCCGGATTTGGAATAATTGGCTTGATTGTTTATTATGCCGAATTCGGATTAATGCAAATCGGCAAACGTTCAAAATAAGTTAACCATTTCCGGTTAAATTCACATTTTTTTCGAAATAAATGAAAATTAGGCAAGCTAACTAGACTTTTTTATTTATAATTAAGCCATGAATCTTCTAGATTACATTAAGAAATGCGGAAATAAGAATTTTACCCAGTTACCATTCTGCGATGCGGACGCTCTTGTGTATTCGCGTCTATCGTATATCAATTGGGAAATGACGGTTATTGACGACGATTATAAGAGCGGCAAAATGGTAAAAATACGCGATTTTGCCTCGCCTGAGCTTTGTAAAAGCATAACCGCAACAGATCTTAGCCAAAAGGAAGCGACGACCTTCTTAATGGCCGTTGCTTCATCCAAGCGATTCAAACATATCCGTGTTGGGTATGTTAAAAAAAGATATAGCGCCAAGGATGAGATACAGTTTTGCGCCATGACTTTCTTCAACAGGGATAAAGAGCCTGTCATCGCTTTTAGAGGAACCGACACATCGTTAGTTGGTTGGAAAGAGGATCTGTCTTTGGCTTTTAAGCCTACCCTCTTGGGACAGAAATGTGCGCTTGAGTATGTTGAGCATATCGCTTCCATCATAAACGGAAAATATAAGATTGTAGGCCATTCAAAAGGCGGAAATTTGGCGACTTATGCTTTATATATGATGAGCGATGCACAGTTTAATCAGCTTACCGCGGTGTACAATTTGGATGGTCCTGGGTTTCTTGACCCAAAATCTATATTTTCCGATGATAAAATCAAAGAACGAAATATAGTCCTAAAAAAGTATGTCCCAGTTGATTCTTTGGTTGGAATCTTGCTAAATCAGACCAGCGATTATCAGGTTGTGGAATCATACAAAATGCTTGTCAGTCAACATAATCCGCTAAACTGGAAAATAGATGAGAAAACATATTCTCTGAAATATTCAAAAAAGAGGACGAGCATTTCTAAAACGTTCCAGTTGTCTACTACAAAATGGGTTGAAGAGACTTCGCCAAACGACATCGATATCGCGACAACGTATATTATTGAATTCCTTGGAGGTTATGAAAATAACGTCCTTAAAATTCTTAAAGATATTCCTGGGACATATTCGAAATTCGCACAGAAATATAGTAAAGAATCTCCGGAAGTACAGAAGCTTGTAAAGACAACGTTCCTTAGTTTATTAATTGC
>CAVIJK010000053.1:0-6962 GCA_963643345.1 bacterium
CCAGAGACATATGGAAAAGCGCCGTAAAATGAGATGTACCACTAATCCTGGACAAAACCAGGAAAGGGGACTAATAGAAGCGTACGACTCTTCAACAGCGCTTATAACGGCACTGGTGGCAATTCTTAAATCGTCGAATGTCGAGGCTAAAGAGTTTTAAAAAGTGCGAAGAAGCCAACCAGTTTTCGCGCAGTGCACTTGATACGACAATTGAGATAGAGAATAACGAAAAAAATCAGTATCAGTTGGCCACCTTATTTCTTAACTTAGTTCTTTTGATAGCGCTTCTTATTTTGTTATCTTTGATTATTGCATTATCTTCATAAATGAAATCGAAGGAAGGGTAATCCATGGAATCTAATTCGGGTTCGGCAATAGAGCCTAAAAATATTGAACATGAAAGAGTAATGAGCAATAAAAAACTTTGCATCGATGATAATTTCATCATAACGCAAAGCTTCTTGCCCGTTCTATCGTAATTGGGTTTATTTATTCTTTTTATTGCCGGAGTCCTGTTCTTTAAACCAATCCCATACAAAGATCAAAATTATAAAGATGTACACAAAACCTAGTGCACACAAGAGAATCAATCCCAACGTTCTATTAGCGTTTTCATAAAGCATGAATGGGGCAAAAATAGAAGCGAAAAGAAGCAAAAAGATAAACGTAAGCCATAAGATTCTCCACCCCAACTTACCCCTTTTAAAATAAGACCCAAAATTGCTTTTCTTCCTGTTACTCATAATTATATTTATGCACCTATTACCGCTCTGATTTTATCAATAGTTCCATCAAAGAAGAATGAAGCGATAAGCATTAACGAACTTGCCAATCCAAAAACGCCTGTGCCAATGAAGCCAAACGACAATGAAGTATTTCTGTAGATTGTATTTTTTACAGCATCGCTAGCTTTGCCTGTTATCGCATCAGCCAAAATAGATGCTGCGCTTGAATGCATGCAAAACATCATGATCGATGCTGAAAATGCGGTGACGAGCGCAAACAAAAGAATGAATTTGGATAACTTGGCCTTTTTCTTTGCCGTGATAAAAGAGACAACCATTGCTACTGATGACAACAGCAAGAAAACAAAGCCGACAATCCCCAAGGCTGAGCAGTTTCTTGAAGAATAGGTGATATGCTCGGAAACCAATTGGCCGCCAAATATAAATGAGAAAGCATTCCTATATGTCGTCACGACGTTTCCACTTGAAGATTTCACGGTCATCTTTAATCCTGTTGCAAAAGGCATGAAAATCGAGCCTAGGATAAATACGATGGCTAAAATCCTTAGGATGTTTGCGAATTTTGTGAATCTTGTTGTTTGACTATTCATTTGTGGAACCTCTCATTTGTTTTGTCTAATAATCTATGATTATACGCATCTAATCTACGATTATACGCATCGGTATTCACGCAATCTATTACATGAATCTGTTGTGCGTTTAATAACTTACTAGAATTATTATAAACTTTTGTTGACAATAAGTATACAGAAAGTTTACAATAAATTTGTATTAATAAAAAGGTGAAAATCATGGAAGAAAAGAAGTTAATTCTAACCCCTAAGAAATTCAAGACGAACGAAACCACTATTGTTTCGGCACGTATTTCGGTTGATTTGATGAAGAAAATTGAACTTTTGGCTAAGAAAGCCAACATGAATCGAAATGAAATGATTCAAACGCTTTTAAATTTTGCTGTTGATAACACTCTGATACAAGAAGAAGGAAAGGAGAACAAGTAACCATGGCAATTATCGATGTAATCAAATACGAGGGTGGGAATGATACTTTTGTTTACAAACATCCGTGTGAAGACTTCAACGCAGGCTCACAACTAATCGTTCACGAGTCCCAAGAGGCAATATTCTTTAGGGACGGAAAGGCGATGGACAGATTCGGGGCTGGCAAATACACTCTCGACACCGAATCGTTGCCGTTGATGAAAGGCTTCTTTAAAAAGATAGCTGGCGGACCTTCCCAATTCCATGCCGAGGTTTATTTCGTTAACCTCTCCACCATAATGGGCGTCAAGTGGGGCACCGATTCAAAGGTCAGGATGTATGATCCTGCATCTGGATTGCACATCGAATTAGGTGCTTTCGGAGAATTCAACATAAGAGTCGCCGATTCCGGAAAGGTCTTGCTTAAGTTAGTAGGGACCGAATTGGGCTTGAAGCGTGAGGACATTTTAGAAAGTAGCGGTTATTCGACCGCCTCGGTTTCTGGCAAATTTAGAGCTTTGGTCATGACCAAGGTCAAATCCTTCTTGCCTAAGTCGATCAGGGAAAACAACATAGACATACTCGAAGTCGATGAGTATTTGGATGAGATATCAGAATACATCAGAAAACAGCTTAATGAGACATTTGATTCGTACGGATTGACGATACCGGAATTTTTCGTGACAAGCATCGCGACCCCGGATGACGACCCTAACTTCAGAAGGCTCAAGGCCCAGCATGCGGAGAGATACCTTAAAGTACAAGAAGAAAGAATTAAACAAGCCGAAGCTGAAGCTAGAAGAAATAGAGTGGTGGTAGAGGCTGAGACAAATGCTGAAGTTAAAATCATTGGTGTGAAAGCCGATGAGGAAGCAGTGCGCAGGATGGCATACGCCGAAGCCGAAAGGGAAAGAGCTCAAGGCTTAGCACACGCCGATGCGCTTAAAGCAATGGGCGGAAATTATCAAATGGAAACCTCCAGGGTTGTCGGAAAGGCAGCGGCCGAGAACGAGGCGGGCGGCAACGTATCCGGCATTGCCTCTGACATCGTTAAAGCCGGGGTAGGAATAGGTGTAGGAGTGCAAGTCGCTAAAACTGTCGCTGGTTCCGTTTCCGGGGTGGCACAGGATATAGTCAATCCACAACTGGCAAACCAATCGGTGCAAGAAGGATGGACCTGTCCAGATTGTGGGACCACTGGAAATGACGGCAAATTCTGCAAGGAATGCGGTCACAAACGCGAAGAGTCCCCAAATTGGGTGTGCCCGGAATGCGGCACCGCCAACGACGGCAAATTCTGCAAGAACTGCGGAAGGAAGAGAGGATAAACCATGAAAAGCAGCAAAAGCGGCATCAGAGCGACTTTGGTTATTTACGCGGTGCTCATCGTCTTGCTTACGGTGTGCACGTTCGCAATCCCGTTCCCGAAATTGGACAACGGGGTGCTGATCACTTCGTATGTGTGCGCGGTGGTCATGACGATGTCAGAGGGGTCTCTTGCCTTATCCCTCTTTTTCGATGAGGAGAATCTTAACCAGAGGGTTTTGTCTTTGCCAATCCTATTCTCGGGCTACGTGGCATCGGTGCTGCAGTTTGTCGCAACGCTTGTTTTCTACGTCTGCAACGCATTCATCAAGCTCCCAATTTGGATTGTTATAGTTGTTGAATGCTTATTGTTCGGATATTTGATCATCCAATTGGCAAAAGGCTTTTTCTTCAAAGACAGAACTCGCGAATACCATAACAGGGCTGCTAATACCAAATTCATGGATGAGTTCAGGGCAAGATTGAAGGCAATCGTTGCTATAAATTTGAATGAGAACATCAAAAAAGAGCTTGAAGATTTATTGGATACCGCTAAAGGTAGCGATCCAGTAACAAACGATAAAACCATGGATTCCGAAAGTGAGCTTCTCTCCGAACTTCAGGAATTGGACGAAGCGATTAAGTCCGGCTCCGAAGAAGAGGCAAGAGTTGCGATTAAAAAGGCCAAAAACACATTATTAGAAAGAAATGTTTTGTGCAAAACAGGGAAATAGATAATAAGTAACGAATATTCCGTTTTGCTATAGCGAGGTGCAAATATGGCTAATTTTAAATGCAAAATGTGCGGCGCGCAGCTTGATGTACAACAAGGCCAAACCATTGCGGTTTGCTCTTTTTGTGGTTCTAAGCAAACGGTCGCGAACGCTGATGACGAGAGAAAAGAAAACCTCTTCAATAGAGCAAACTCATTGCGCCTCAATTGCGAATTTGACAAAGCCATATTGTCTTACCAATCCATATTATCCATCTTCCCCAATGAACCTGAGGCTTATTGGGGCCTTTGCCTATGCAAATACGGCATTGAGTACGTCGATGACCCTGTAACCAAGAGCAAAAAGCCAACTATTCACAGAGTATCTTTCGAATCCATTCTTAAGGATTCTGATTATTTATCGGCTTTAGCTAATGCAGATGCCATAGCGAAAGAGGAATACCAGGCAGAAGCCCAGGAAATCGCCGATATTCAGAAAAACATCCTCAGCATCTCCCAAAAGGAAGAGCCGTTCGACATTTTCATTTGCTATAAGGAAAGCGATGAAAAGGGCAAGCGAACGCCCGATTCCGTCATGGCCTATGAAATATACAACGAATTGACTGAGAAAGGTTACAAAGTATTCTTTGCACGAGTTACCCTCGAAAGCAAATTGGGATCGATGTACGAGCCCTACATCTTCGCTGCTTTGAACAGTGCCAAAATCATGCTCGTGGTTGGCACAAAGAAAGAATATTTTGAGGCCGTTTGGGTCAAAAACGAATGGTCAAGATTTATAGACCTGATGCGAATAAGACCTGATCGTTACCTCATCCCTTGCTACAAGGATATGGACGCCTATGAAATGCCAGAGGAATTCCTGTCATTCCAAGCTCAAGATTTGTCTAAACTTGGCTTTATGCAGGATTTGGCCCGTGGCATTGATAAGATCATGCATAAAGACGTTGCCGCCCCAAAAGCGGAAACGAAAATTATTCAGACCGATGTGAATGTTGGCGCGCTTCTTAAAAGAGCGGAAATCCTTATCGGGGATTCCAACTACGAGAAGGCGGACGGACTACTTGAGAGGGTGCTGGACAACGACCCGACCAATTCGCAGGCCTATTTGCTCAAGCTCGTCATCGAATTAAAGCTTACGTCGATAAATGATTTGAAGAATCAGCCAAACACGCTTGAGAAATACTCCAATTTCCAGAAAGCCTACAACTTTGCGGACGAAGAGCAAAGGAAAAAGATTAATTCGATAAACGAATACATCAATAGCCGTAACGAGGAAGCCAGATTGGGAAGGCTTTACGATATAGCTATCGAATATAAGAACAATAAGCAATATGGCGAAGCTGAAAAGGCTTTTTCCGACATTGCCGGCTATAAAGACGCAACTAAGCAAGCCGCAGAATGCGTCAATTTGGGAAGGGAAGACATATACAAAAGGGCCATCACCCATAAAGAAAGAAAAGAATACGATGAGGCCGTAGAGACTTTTAATAAGATAATAGATTTCAAAGATTCCAAAGACCAAATATCTCAGTGCGAAGAACTCAAAAAGTCCGATTTGTACAAAAAGGCTCTTTCTTTGAAGGAGCAAGGGAGGTTCGATGAGGCGACTAACGTCTTCATGCAGATCCTTAACTACAATGATTCAGATTTTCAGGTTGATGAATGTGCTAGATTGAAAACTGAAGCCCAGAAAGAAGCAGTCTATAAATCTTGCTTGTTCGAAAAGGATATAAATCCTTATTTTGATAGCTCAAAACTTAAGGCTTCAGTTCAATCTTTGGCGACCATCCCTGGCTACAAAGACGCGGATCAGCTTTTAGTGAAATACGAGGGAATCCTCAAAGACTACGAAGCCGAGCTCGCAAAAAAGAGAGAAGAACAAAAACGCATAACGGCCAAAAAGAAAAAGAAAGCGAAGAAAATCTCGATTATCGCAGGCTCGGTCGCCGCTGTATTCACCGGCATCATGCTTTTGACGTTCTTGTATTTGATTCCAGAGAACAGGCAAGGGAAAATCCAAAGCGCAATTGATTTAAAGGACTACGATAGCGCCTATTCTTTAATTAATGAGAATGGCACATACGGAGATACCGGCAATTTGCTATCGATGTGCAAAGCCGGCGAAGCTTTTGAATCCTTAGATTATGAAACTGGCATCGATTATATCTACAACATTGGAGGTTCCGTCGATGTCACATATGACGCCAATGGCGGCACTACGAATAAGCCAACCGAAACAATCAAGAAAAAATCTGCTTATATAGATAATGATTCAGAAAAGTCAGGATACACTTTTTATGGATGGAAACAGACGTCCTATTCTCTAGAATCTAAGAACCATTATGCGACCATCACCTTGCAAGCTCAATACGATGTCATCACATATACTTTATCATTCGATTTAAATGGAGGCAGCTGTTCAGGCAAATTGCCTTCTACCTATAACACGGAACAATCCGTTACTTTACCTAAGCCCATCCGTACAGGATACACTTTCACTGGTTGGACTGGCTCAAATGGAACTACACCTGTCGTGGATTATACTTTGCCAGAAGGCTCTATTGGAAACAAAGCATACAAAGCCAACTGGAAGGCCAATAATTACACGATTCATTTGGATGCTAATGGTGGTGTTGTAAGTGATGACACGGTGGATGCAACCTATGACAGCAAATATTGGTTACCTACACCTACATATAGTGGCTATACATTCTTGGGGTGGTATGATTCAAACATTGAAGAAATTAAAAATGGTGGTACTTACAAATACACAAGTGATATTTATTTGACTGCTAAATGGTCAATAAATAAATATACGATTTATTATGATTTACAAGGCGGAACAAATAACGAACAAAATCCTACTTCCTATGTTGTTACTGACGGATTCGCCCTAAAAGATCCTTATAAGAAAGGTTACACTTTTACCGGGTGGACATCATCTTCAGTCAACACACCAACTGTAGGATTGGAAGTCACAAGGGGGACAACCGGCGATTTGTCTTTCAAAGCAAATTGGGTTGCGAATAACTATGTCATAACCGTTGGTCTCAATGGTGGTCAAATGGACAAGACATCATTTGACGTTACTTTCGACTCCCAATATCAACTAACTGAGCCAACTAGAGCTGGCTATGATTTTGTTTGCTATTTAGATGAAAATGAAAATGAATTCTCTTCTACTGGCGTCTACACAAT
>CAVIJK010000054.1:0-6040 GCA_963643345.1 bacterium
ATATTAAAGGATGCTTGACTTCTACCCTATTCAGGAACGTATTCAGCAATCAAATCATAGATAAACGCGTTGGTTATCTTAACTTTGACAATCTGACCGTTCTTGAAGCATTTAGGAGATGCAAAATATATATTTCCATCGATATCATCCGGCGCATTCCAATAAGTTCTAATTGTATAAGACTTATGGGCAGGGTCGTAACCGGTGACGATGCCTTCCATCACCTCCCCGATATGTGTCTTGTTCTTTTTATAAGATATTTTCTTTTGGAGAGTCATGATTTCATCACGCCTTTTGAGTTTAGTGGATTCTCTTACCTGATGCTTGTAATTATAGGCAGCGGTCCCCTCTTCTCTAGAATAGGTGAAATCACCTAGTTTGTCGAACTCAACATCCTCGATGAATTTCAAGGTTTCCTTCTGATCTTTGGATGTTTCTCCAGGGAATCCTGATATTAGAGTCGTCCTAAGAATCGCATCTGGCATTATTTCTCTGATCTTTTTGAAGAGATTGACTATATCAGGTTTCCTATCGTGGCGGTTCATCAGTTTAAGCAAGTTAGAAGAAGCGCATTGAATAGGTATGTCAAGATAATGGGCAATACTGCGGGAATCACGGATAAGATACAGGAGTTCGTCGCTTATTTCTCCAGGATAAAGATAAAGAAGCCTAATTGAATAGAAGCCCATGCTGTCCAATTCTTTTAGCAAGTCATAGATATTAGGACGTTTTCCTTCAAAATCACGCCCATAATAAGTTGTGTCTTGGGAAATAATGGAAATTTCCTTGATACCTTTTGCTTTGAGGCCTTCTGCTTCTTTGATTATTTCATCGTAAGGCCTGGACTTGAAACGACCCCTGATGAAAGGTATCGCGCAAAAAGCGCAAAAATTATTGCATCCATCCGAGATTCTCAAAAATGCCGAATAATTCGGAGTTGAGATGACCCTATCCAAAGGATCAATCTTTTTAACGTCATTGGCATTTAATAATTCGTCGATTCTTTCGTGCAAATGAGCATATTCTCTAATAGGAACCCAAAGGTCCACTTCTGGTATTTCATCTTTAAGCTCTTGGAGATTGCGTTCAACAAAGCACCCAACACATACCAATTTTGCGTGGTATTTGGCCATTTCCAAAATGGTGGATATGCTCTCGCGTTTGCTAGATTCGATAAAACCGCAGGTGTTGACTATAATCAAATCGGCTTTTGCGGGGTCTGAGACATATTCATAATCGCCATCCTTGAACATGGCGAGAATCATTTCGGAATCAATTAAGTTTTTTGAGCATCCTAAGGACACTAATCCAATCTTTTTCATAATCTATTATACATTTTAGCCAGTTCTAGCATCCTAGGCATAGCAAGTTCAAGTTCATTATAGTCTTTTAGTTTCCAGCACCAGTTGGAATCGTTGATGATACCTGGAGAATTGATTCTAGCTTCATTCCCAAGCCCAAGAATATCTTGTGTGGAGATTATCGCATAGTTGCACTTCTTACTATATAGATAATGCTGGAATCTCTCGTTAAGATTGCCTTTTGGAATCTGAAGTGCATCGAGTCCTTTTAACCACTTCTCCTGGGTTTCTTTATTTAAAGTCGCGAAGAATGATTTTAAAGGCTCGTTATCATGTGTGCCGATATAGGCGACCATGTTCTCCTTATTGAACGAGGTTTTGCCTCTAAAATTCTCATCTTCAAACGTGAATTCGATAACGTTCATGCCGGGGAAATCGTAATGGTCTCTCAAGACATAAACCTGAGGTCTTAATTCACCGAGGTCTTCCGCGATGATTTCTAGGCCTGTATCCATCTCAAAGAATTTATCGAATATCTTATATCCAGGTCCATAAACCCATTCACCAACTTCCGCTGTCGGACAACTTGATGGCACCTTCCAAAAGGTATCGAAAGCCCTAAAATGGTCTAAACGAATGATGTCATAAAGCTCACCATTCCTCAAAAGCCTATCGAAGAAGAAATCAAAGTTGTGTTTCTCGATATATTTCCAATCGTAAATTGGATTCCCCCACCTTTGTCCTGTTGAGCAGAAATAATCCGGCGGGCAGCCTGCGATGAATTTAGGATCTTTGTTCTTATCGAGCAAGAACGCTTTTTGGTTAGCCCATAAGTCACAAGAGTCATAACCGACATAGAATGGGATATCCCCAATGATGCGAATGCCTTGGGAATTCGCATATTTTTTTATGGAATCCCATTGTCTATAAAGAGTCATTTGGAGCCAAATCTCGTAGTTGATTCGGGATTTTGAAACCTTAGACCTCGGCAACGGCTTGCCGATTGAATTTTTTCTAGATGGTTTCCAATCCTTCCAACATTTAAGGCCTTCAAGCCTTTTGTTCATCATGAATAGAGCCCAATCCTCAACCCAAGGGTGGGATTGTTTAAATTTCATTAAGCATCTAGGGTGTTTTCTCATCTCCGTTTCGAACGCTTGGTGAAGATATTTGGATTTATAAACGCGAACATCCTCATACGCAATCTTGGTTTTATCCTCGTTAAATGATGGGGCCTTATCTATTAGACCGGCTTCGGACAAATCGTCTAAATCAACATATATTTCCTCCAACGCAAAAGAGGAGAATGGCTGATATGGAGAATGCCCGTAACCCAAAGGGTTAAGAGGCAATATTTGCCATAAAGAAAATCCACCGCTTTTGATGATATCTATAAATTTCTTAGCCTCATTTCCGAATACGCCCACCCCGAAACGCGATGGAAGCGACGCAACAGGCATGAGAATACCAGCTTTTCTATCCATTATTTGACCTCGTGAGCGCCATTAGAAGGAATTGAAACTTCCACTATCGCGCCCTTTATGTAATGTTTATTCATCTCTTTTAGGAACAATTGCTCTTCTTCATTTGGTACAAGGCAAATGATGGAGCCGGCAAAGCCCCCGCCCATGACCCTTGCAGTGCCTTTAACCAAAACTTTGTTCGCTCTTCTCACAGCCTGCAATGGCGAGCCTTGATAACGATTTGGAACCATGACGTTTTTAAGCAATGTCTCTTGGGATTTCTCACATTCCCTTACGACTTGAATGAATTCGGCCATATTTTCATTTTTGACTGCATCTATGATGCGTTTAACTCTCTCGTTTTCACCCATGAAATGCATGGCGCGTTTCTTTTGGAAGGAAGTAACACCTTTTAAATCTTGAATTCCCTTATCAAACGTATCTTTATCGATTTCTCTTAAGACAGTTTTACCAAAAGCCTTAGCAACGGATTTCATATCCTCAGGAATGGAAGAGTACAAGTTATCCATATGGGCGTGGCTTTGCCCCGGATTAACAAGATAAATCTTCATAGGCCAATTAGGGAATTTAATGGGTTCAACTAAAGCGTTGGCAGGATCTTTAAAATCTAAAGCGCAGACTCCGCCAAATGATGATCCGCATTGATCTAGCAAACCAGAATGCTTTCCGAAATAATCGTTTTCCGCAAATTGTCCAGTTTGAGCAAGGGTTAATCTATCGATCTTGTCATCGTTATATAAAGCGTTAATGACTTCACCTATGAACAATTCAAAAGCAGCCGATGAAGAAACACCTGCACCACTATAGATATTCGAATTTAATGCGGCCTTGAATCCTCCGACTTTATAACCGAGGGATTTAAGTTTATAGATAACGCCTTTAGTCAAAGCTACGCTTGTAGATTTCTCGCTATCTTTAGGTTCTAAATCATTTAAATCAACCTCAAATGGCTTGTATCCATCGGACTTTATTATTACCTTATTTTCATTTTCTTTAACCGCGCCTTTAATTGAAAGCGAGCAAGTGCCAACAAGGCAGAGCCCATGATTATGGTCTGTATGATTGCCACACAATTCCAATCTTCCATAGGAGACAAAATTATGAGTCGGTTCTTCGTTAAAGGTTTCCTTAAAAAGAACTTCAGCTTGTTTCAGATATTCTAACTCAGTCATATATTCTCCTTTGAAAAATGGTATTCAATATAATTTACTTTAGGCTTTCCAGCCTCAATTGTCATAGATTCATAGTCGCCTGGAACATACATCGGCTCAATCGCCAAAGAACCATGTTTTCTGCCAAGTAGCCCATTGGACATCATCTCGTTCTCATTTGGGAAATTGTAGGAATATAGATGAACGACGGGGTATGAGGTCTTGAGTTCTAGTCTGTATTTATTCCCTCTCAAAGTAAGGACCGCTCCGCCATCGTTATTCACTTTGAAGGCGTGGTCGATGCCTCTTAGACTATCTCTTTGAAGTTCTTCAGCGTTAAAACAGGTACCAATAGCTTTTTCTTTTCTCCAATCCAGATATTCAGGGACAGGCCTTAATCCCGTTGCGATTAAATCATCATCATACCCTTCCACCTCATCAGCGTTCACCTTAAGAAGCATGTTATCCAATGAATCCTCCCCCAAGGCAAAATACGAGTGGTTTGTGAAATTGATGGGGGTCCTAGCATCACTCACCGTTTTGTATTCGATTCTGATTGAAGGCACTTTAAGCGGAATAATATATCTAACTCTATGGGTTAATTTGCCAGGGAATTTTGAGTTATCGTCGTTTTTATAGAAATCAACATACACATTGTCGTCTTCAATATGAGTGTCCATCCTATAATTTGAGAACGGGAACAACCCGTCCCCACCGTGATGGCAGGTTTTGCCTCTTTCATTGTGATACAAATCATAGACTTGACCATCAAAATCGAGGATTCCATCTTTGATGCGCCCGGCGATTCTTCCAACTGTTTTGCCGGCAAAAGATGGAGATTTGGCCCAAACCTTTCTATCTTTCTCACAAGATGTCATAGGGACGCCATCATAATCTATTTCGTATAGCGCTCCGCCGAAGGAGGAAAGGACGACCTTAAATTTTGCGTCGTTCTCAATCTCGACAAACGTCATATTGTTGAGTGTTTTGGTATCAATGTTCATTTCATCACCCTTAGGTATATTGCCTTTAATTCTTCCTTATCAAGTTCTTTTGGAACGGGATACAGCGGATTTGCCTCTTTATCGGCATGCTTAGCAAGTTCATCCAAATCATCGATTTTGATGATATCATGAAGCCTATTTCCGACGCACATTGTATCATTAAGTTCCTTAATCCACTCTATAAAATGCGAACTTGTGCATAAATTGCCATTATTTGAACACGTTTGTACTATTTCATCGAGTTCCTCAAGGCGTTTATCCGCTTTTTTACCATAGGCTTCAAGAACATAAGGCAGCAAAATTGCGTTAGCCTCACCGTGAGGAATGTTGTATTTTCCGCCCAGGGAATGAGCCAAGGCGTGAACATAGCCAACATAAGATTTAGTAAAAGCCTCTCCTGCTAAATAAGCGCCGTATTGCATGTTTAAAATCGCCTGCTCGTTATTTGAATCTTCATAGAATTTCAACAGATTCTCAGCGATTAAAGAAACGGCCGTTTTGGCCCATATTGCAGTTTTCTTGTAATTAGAATGCCCAATATAACTTTCTACAGCATGCGTTAATGCATCCATTCCGGTTGTAGCGACAACATGTTTGGGAAGACTCTTAAGCAGAACCGGGTCAAGCACCGCATAATCCGGAATAAGTTTAGGGTCATTAATTGCAAATTTATCGCCATTTCCATCGTTAGTGACCACTGATGCCACCGTTACCTCCGATCCTGAACCTGCGGTAGTTGGAACGGCGATGAAAAGAGGATATTTTCTTTTTACTCTCAGTAAACCTTTAAATTTTGATAAATCATTACCATCGGAAGTCAAAAGACAGATGACCGCCTTTGCTGTATCTAGAGCAGAACCGCCCCCTATGGCGACAATCGCATTTGTTGAATTAACTCTAGCAAATTCAGCACATTTATAGATAGAGGTGAATGTCGGATTTGAAACGATATCACTATAAATAAAATATTCGATGCCATCATGTTCGAATTCTTTTAACAATCCGTCCAAAAGATTGCGTCTTATAAGTGATGGAGTAACAAGCATAAGAACACGTTTGCCCTTAACAATTGGAGCAATTTCCGTTATAGAATTCCTGCC
>CAVIJK010000055.1:0-1586 GCA_963643345.1 bacterium
CCGATGGAACAATCGATATTCTCTACAATTACAGGGAGAAGGAGCCAAAAGTTCCCTTTTCCTTCCATAGTTCGACCACGCCACTAACTTGGTCCACCAAATAGTAATTAAAGCGCCTAGCAGTATTAAAGCTGGGCGCTTTTAATATTGTTATTTAAGCAATAAATAATAGTATTGAAGCGCTTTCATATTCGATGGTATCTGATAAATGCTGTTTTTATTGTTAATTCCCTCCCTGTTGGTGTATATTGCAAATTGTTTGTTAGTTTTATTACAACAATCGAATACCTTATTTAAAAATAAGAAAGGAATAATTTAATGAAAAAATTATTGATGCTTACAGCGTTAGCGGCTCTAGTTGCTCCAGTTTGTTTTAGCAACGTCAGTGTCGCATTTGCTGATGAAGATACTAATACGTCTTCGTCAAGTGACTCTTCTAGCTCGGAAAATGTTACAAAATACACAATTACGTATCATTATCAAATGAAATCCTGGAAAGATAACGCGTTGGGTGTTGAACTTTTAGGTGACGAAATAGAAACGGTTAATTCTGGCGAAAAGGCTACAGAATACAACAAGTACTACGACGCAAATGACGAAACAAAGAACAAGGCGAAGTTCTGGTATGGAAGTTACAAATTCTTAGGCTGGTACACCGACACTTCCTATAATGAGACATTCAAGTTCTCGAAAGAAATAACAGCAAACCATGACGTTTACGCAAAATGGGAACTAACTGATGAAAACGCGTTTATTACTACATTAAAATCAGGTGAAACAAAAGCTCAGCTTTACTACAAATACACAGTTAGTGATGGTTCATATGAAATTTCCAATATCGGTTTAAGATTTGGTGGCTTTGTTGATACAATGAGTTTCTATAAATTAGCTCAAGGCGCATACACTGATGGAGACTACGCCGCTTATAAATCTTTGATAACTTCTTATGGCATCTCTTATTCAACTGTCGACCCGAACACAAAAGGCTATAGCAGTTTTAATAAGGCTTTAGAGAGCGATGCATATGGAAATGACGTCAAAAACGAGTCTATTTCTGTAGGTAGTGACGGTTATTTCAAAAACATTACGTTGGCCCCAAACACAAAAAGCCCTATGCCTGTTGCATATGACAATTCAACCTACATGTTTAATATTTTCTTAAACGTTGGTGCAACAAGCATTGAAAAAACAGTTTATGCCGCCGCTAATCTCACCTTCACAAACGATAAAATGATTTATCTTGAAGAAAGATCCTGTTCAGTCGCATCTCTTGCTGCTGAATACTTAGCAGATACAACTGCTTCTTACACTGCCGATGTTAAGAACACACTAACATTGCTCAGCAAAGGACAGGTCAGTGGATCCGTTAACGGCTAATTAAAAGGAGAAAAACAATGAACAACTATACTAAACCAGAATTGATTATCATTTCCCTCGATGATGCTGACGTTATTGCTACGAGCAGTGGCGAATTTGGCAATGGAAAAAATTACGAATTAGGTGACTTCTGGGAAGATAACATCTAATAATCGCAAAATTATCAATAACTATCTTCTTAGATTCTTCAAGTTCTAGGTAGCACTCAG
>CAVIJK010000055.1:1673-5246 GCA_963643345.1 bacterium
AGGCTTCCTTTGAAATAGCCTGCAACTTAATTAGTAACGCCTTTAAAGTTGAATCCGCTTGACTACAGTGAATTTGATTAACTAACACTAAAGATTGTTAGATTAATTTATACCCAATTTCCTTGATAGGTTAATTTGGCTATGTCACAACAACCTATGGATGTTCCTCTTAGTTTAGAGAGGACATCCATTTTTTGTTTTGATTCTTTCGCTGTTTATATGTTCGCGTCTTATGTGTGAGGCTTGATAAAAAGGTAACAACCTTTTATATTTTGTATCGTGAGAAAACACTATGGCTATTCTGAATAAGACAAAAAAGGCAGTATCTAAGTTAACAGATAAGCAAAAGGCTACCCTTTTGTATGGCAACGGTTCATGGGAAACCAATGCGATTAATGGTACATCCATTGGTACCGTTGTTATGCATGACGGACCATGTGGTTTGCGCAAACCATTAAAAGGAAAGATTAAGCCGGGGAAGATTGTTCCGAATGGCGAGCCATCTACATGTTATCCTGCACCGTGTTTACTTGCATGTTCATGGGATGTAAATGCAATTTCAAGAATGACATCATCGTTTGCCTATGAGGCTAGATTGCAAGGCACTGACCTTGTTTTAACTCCGGGCATTAATATTAAACGTAATCCATTGTGTGGTCGTAATTTTGAATATTTCTCTGAAGATCCGTTATTATCTGGCAAATTAGGAGCCGCTTATGTTAAGGGTTTGCAAGATAACGGTGTTGGTGCAACTGTTAAGCATTTTGCCGCCAATTCACAAGAGTTTTGCAGGAATATCAATTCTTCAGAAATTGATTTAAGAGCTTTAAACGAAATCTATTTAAAAGGATTTGAAATCGCGATTAAAGAATCCGATCCATGGGCAGTCATGTGTTCATATAACCTTATTAATGGGGTTCACGCTTCGGACAATACGTATTTAACAAAAACAACCTTACGTCGCCGTTGGAATTACGATGGCGTTTTGATGTCCGATTGGGGCGCAACATATGATAAAGCTATATCGCATGAGAATGGCCTCGATTTAGAAATGCCATGCACAAACAATCACTCTGGAGCAATTCTAAAAGCCCTTAAAAAAGGTGATATGAATCCATCGACTTTAGAAGATGCATCTACTCGTGTTGCAAATCTATATTTTAAGAGCATCAGTAAGCCTACTTTAAAAGAATACAACCCGCACGAAGAGGCTAGAATTGCCGCTGAGAAATCCATCGTTCTTTTGAAGAATAGTAAAAGGTCGCTACCTCTAACAAAATATGATGATGTTTGCGTTATCGGTGCATTCGCCAAGCACCCTCGTTATCAAGGTAACGGATCAAGCGAGATTACCGTTGGTGAAGGCGCAGTAAAATCCTTTATCGATGTTGTAAACGAAAATCGAGCAGAGGATAAAAAGGTTGCCTATTGCCAAGGATATTCGATGGGCTTAGACGAAGACTGCAAATATTTTGGTATCTCTAAAAAGTCATTGATCGAACATTTCGACGGAGACTCAAAGAAGATTCAGGAATTCTTAGATAATAAGTT
The DNA here is from genome assembly GCA_963643345.1 of bacterium. GTDB lineage: Bacteria > Bacillota_I > Bacilli_A > RFN20 > CAG-826 > UBA4951. Next base: position 3,225 of record CAVIJK010000055.1, read on the forward strand.
TATTACTGAGGCTTCGAATATGGTTGCCTCTCATAACACAACGTTAATCTTCCTTGGCGTAACTGACGAAGAAGAATCCGAAGGCTATGATAGAAGCCACATGAAATTAAGCAATCAGCAAATTGCTTTATTCAAAACGTTGTCGTCCATTAAGAACAACACCGAGAAGAAACGCGGCAAGATTAAAAGATTAATTACCGTTGTTACCACTGGCTCTCCAGTTGATATTTCTTTCGCTATGCAGTCTGAAGCTATTGTATTGCAGTATTTGCCTGGAGAAGCCGGTGCAGAGGCTTTAAACAATATCCTTACCGGCGTTGTCAACCCTTCCGGAAAACTCGCGGAGACATGGCCGATTAAAGAGATGGATGTTCCTAGCTATGAATTCTATGATAAACATAGATATACTGCTTGCTATAAAGAATCTATTTTTGTTGGCTATAGATATTACCTTACATCTGGCCGTGATGTTCTTTTCCCGTTTGGTTACGGACTAAGCTACACTTCCTTTGCTTATAGCGATTTAAAGATTGAAAAACTTGTTTGCAAAAAAGACGACACAATTACGTTATCTTTTGTTATTAAGAACACCGGCAAGGTTGCCGGTTCTGAGATAGCTCAGATTTATTCATCTTATGTTGTGCCTAGCGGTGTTGAGCAAAAAGACACAATCATTCGTCCAACTAGAGAATTAAGGGCGTTTTACAAAGTCTCATTGAAACCTGGGCAGGCAAAGAGAATAACAATCTCTATCCCAGTGAATAACCTTTCGTATTTCGATCCTAAGTTCGATCAATATTGTTTGCAGTCTGGTAAATATGATTTGCAGGTTGGTTCGTCGTGCCTGAAAATAGAACTCCATCAAAAGATTACGGTTAAATCTCCGGACGTGTGTACAGCCGAAAACGTTGATAGCGGATACTTCCGTCTCAGCAAGAACGGCTTATACATGGTCCCTAATAAGATCTTTTATGAGCATTTGGGGCGTCCTGAGCCGAAATTCGATGAACCTAGGAGATTTACTCAACATTCAACTTTTAACGACATATCGAGGACATTTATCGGCTCTATTATTAAGAATATTTTGGTAAATAACTCGCTATCGAACGTCGAAAAGGGCTATATCAGCGAATCCACTCATGAAAATTACATAAAAATGGTCCTGAATTCACCAATTTCAATGACAACTGTTAGCGGTTTGCCTGATCGTGTAGTATATTTTATCGTGTTTGCTGCGAATCACCGATTACTTAGAGGAATCCTGGCTCTGATTATTGGCAAATAATTCCTTTGAGGAATGCATTGGTGGCGAAATGGTATACGCTGCGGTCTCAGAAGCCGTTGGGGAAACCCGTGTGAGTTCGAGTCTCATCCAGTGCACCAACGAATAAACGGCCTTAAACATAAAGTTTAGGGCTTTTAATTTACTTGTAGATTGCCTCCCTAATAATTATATTAATCTCAATGTGCCCGTAGCTCAGTTGGATAGAGTATAAGCCTCCGAAGCTTAAGGTCGACCGTTCGATTCGGTTCGGGCACGCCAAATTTATTAGCCGGTTATTCCGGCTTTTAATTTATAAATTAAATAAATAGAAAAAAGTCTATTAATAGACAATATTCTTAACAATACTTTAAATTTAAATAAAGTAATATTTTATTATGCAAAAAATAGACAGAAGATTTAAAAGAAGCGAAAACCAATTTGTTAATGCATTGATAACTTTATTAAACAAAAAGGATATTACTGATATTTCGATTAACTTACTTACAAAGCAAGCTGATTTGAATAAGTCTACTTTTTACCTTCACTATTCGAATATTGAACAGGTTCTGAACTCTCTCCAGGACCGTTTAATTGCGGACGCATTTACCTTATATCAAGAATCAAACGGGGATTTGGATTTGTTTATTGGTTCACTTTTGGATGCTGTAAAAAAGCAAAAGAGAGTTTATCGAACCGTTCTTTCCCAGTCGAATAGCTCCTTAATTGACTCTTTGTATTTAACTTTTTTTGGATTATTT
>CAVIJK010000056.1:0-5183 GCA_963643345.1 bacterium
AACATTTTATATTGTAATGTTTCACATATCAGCGAATACACAAACAATCTTTTTATCAATATATCATATACAACGTATTTGTATTTTAATTACATACCAACACCAGGTAAATGCAACTGTTGGATTTACTTTGATCTGTTTCATTTCGTTTGATGGCCATATATAACAGCATAAAATGCACTATCCGCATAAAAGGTATTTACATTACGGACATAAAATTCTCATTTACAATCGTGCAATATTTTTGATTTATTTCCATAAAAAAGTCAAAATCGCTCGAATTTTGACCATTTTTCACACAATGACTATATCATTTTTGCCTTACGTATAGGCTATTTTTTAATTTCTAGAAGGACTATAGTCTCCACATGTGGAGTCTGCGGGAACAAATCAACCGGTTGCACCTTTGTAGCAACATAAGAATCCGCGAACAAAGCGCAGTCCCTTGCCAATGTACTTGGATTACATGAAACGTAAACAACTTTGTTTGGCTTAATCAGCTTCACGCTGTTAATAAATTCTAAAGTACTTCCCTTACGAGGTGGATCCATGAAAATGGTATCAAATTTAGCGCCCGATTTAGCCTGTTCAACAAGATACTCGGTTGCATCACCGCAAATTTCAATAAAATTATCAATGCCATTCGCTTTAGCATTGCAAACAGCATCATGAACCGCATCTTCCACAACCTCAACGGCAATAACATTCTTTGCGCCTCTTCTCGCGGCTATCATGCCAATTGTTCCGATTCCGGAATAAGCATCGAATACAACATCATTCGGAGTGATTGAAGCATATTCCATCGCCGTGTTATAAAGAACTTCTGTCATGACTGGGTTCGTTTGATAGAAGCTTTTTGCAGAGATTCTGAACTTAACTCCGCATAGAACGTCTTCAATATATCCCCTGCCAAACAGCACTTTTTCTTTTTCGCCAAGAATTACATTGGTTTTGGAAGGATTTATATTCTCAACCAAAGTTGTGACCTCAGGGATTCTCTCTTTCATAAGGCTAATTAAAGAATCTTTTCTCGGAAAATAAGGAGATTTGGACACTATAACAAGCATATTCTCTTTGAAATGCTTTGAGGTCCTAACCAAGGCGTGCCTTATGTATCCCTCGCCATTTTTTTCATTGTATGGGTCGATATGAAGCTCGTTGAGTATTTTGCAAAACTCAGAAATAATTTTGTTTCCGAGTCGGTCCTCAATTGAACAATCATCATTGCTAACAATGCAATGCGTTCCTTCTTTATAGAATCCATAAACAACATTTTGGTGCCATCTATCCCATCCAAAAGGAACCTGAATCTTATTTCTATAATTGTATGGTTCTTCCATTCCCAGTGTGGGCGAAACATCCACTTCCATATGCCCCACTTTACGGAATTGATCAGAGACGAGTTTTCTCTTGAATTCAAGTTGAGCCTCATAGTCATAAGCTTGGAAGGAGCAACCGCCGCAGGCAGTGCAAACCTTGCATACAGGTTTAATTCTATTTTCGGATAATTTATCAAGTTTCTTTATACGACCAAAAAAGACACCGTTTCTCTTATAGAGAATCTCAACTTCACCCTCATCTCCAGGAAACATCCCTGTGACAAAGATGACTCTATCCCCATCACGGCACACGCCCTTGCCTTCATAAGAAAGGTCAAGGCAACTTGTCTTGATTATCTCGGTGTCTATTTTATTCATTTTTTATGCGGCTGCTTTTTCTTTAGGTGCTGCCATTAAATTCTTGATGAATTCCACTTCCGCTGTAACGTCAAGTCTTGGGAAGAGTTGTTCGCCTTTGCAAACCGTTAATCCGCCCGTCGAACCAAAGGTGCATGCATTTTCATATGTTCTCTTATCCGCTGGAATTCCCAATTGATCGAACACCTTTTCACTCTTGGTAACAAAAATTGGACTTAATAACATTCCGGCGAGGAATATAACTCCTGAGAGGTGTTGCATGCATGATGCCAGCTGATCGGCTTTAGATGGGTCTTTTGCAAGTGCCCAAGGTGCCGATTCTTCAATATACTTATTGGCAGCAGAAACAAGATCCATAACCGCAGCGTAACTCTCGGTAACTTTAAGGTCGTCCGATAAAACTTCATATGCAGCGATAGTCTTGTTAAATATATCGTGTAAACCTTTATCGAGGTCGTTTAAATCGCCTTTGTATTCAGGCGTTGTTCCACCATAATATTTTGCAATCATAGAAACGGTTCTATTCAAAAGATTGCCGAAATTGTTGGACAAATCCGAATTCAGCCTCTCAACGAATTGCTCTGGAGTAAACTGGCCATCTTGCCCGAAAACAATTTCTCTAGCAAGATAATACCTGACCGAATCAACGCCAAAATGTTCAACAAGAGGTGGCACAGGAATAACGTTGCCTTTGGATTTGGACATTTTTCCGTCTTTCATCATCATTAAGCCATGGACAAAAACCTTGTCCGGTTTTCTAAGATTTAAAGCATCGAGGAACATTGGCCAATATATCGTGTGGAATCTTGTGATATCAGCACCAATGACATGGACAACTTCGCAGTCCGGATCTTCCCAGTAATTTTTAAATTTCGAGTTGTCTTCCTGACCATATCCCAAAGCGGTGATGTAGTTGGTTAGGGCATCGAGCCAAACATAAATAACGTGTCCTGGAGCTTCTTTAACCGGGATGCCCCAATCAAATGTGGTTCTTGTAACACAAAGTTCGTTAAGCCCCGGTTTGATGAAATTGTTAACCATTTCGGCTTTTCTCCCAACAGGAACGATAAAAGTTGGATTCTCATCATAGAACTTAAGTAATTTGTCTAAATATTTAGAGCATCTGAAGAAGTATGCCCCTTCTTCCTTCTCTTCAACCGGACGTCCGCACTCGGGACAAAGGTGTTGTTCTCCAACCTGAGTCTCGGTCCAATACGATTCTTCATGGACGCAATACCAGCCTTTATAAGATGAAAGATAGACATCGTCGTTCTTTAAGAATTTGGAGAAGATATCTTCTACTGTTTTAACGTGTCTTTCCTGAGTTGTCCTGATGAAATCGTCGTTTGAGATCTTCATTGTATCCCAAAGGGATGTGAACGTTTTTGCAACGCCGTCGACGAATTCCTGTGGAGTTATTCCTTTGGCGGCTGCGTTCTTTTGGATTTTTTCTCCGTGCTCATCAAGGCCCGTGAGGAAATATGTATCGAACCCCCTCATTCTCTTGCCTCTAGCGATGATATCGCAGAGGGTTGTGCAATAAGCGTGTCCCAAATGTGGGGAAGCACTTGGATAATAAATAGGTGTTGTAATATAGAATTTTTTGCTCATGGCTAATGGAACCTCCTTGCAAAATGTTTTAAGTCTTTAAGATTTTAACACACACGCACGTAAAAGTAGGAACAAAAAAGCCACGTATTTTACGTGGCTATATATTGACCCGCTATTACTTTCCGGCTTTTGCAAGCTTCTTGTTGAACTTGTCGATACGGCCATCTGTCGAAACGTTACGCTGCTTGCCAGTGTAGAATGGATGGCACTTTGAGCATGTGTCAACCTTAATTTCGCTTAAAGTTGAGCCTGTTTCGAATGTTGCACCACAGCTGATGCATGTGACTGTTGTCTTGTGGTACTTTGGGTGGATGTCTTTCTTCATTTTCAATACTCCTTTCGCCTTGTGGTTTACCCCACAAAGAGAGTTACGGGTGATATATTATCCGTTCAAGCACGCTTGCGCAAGAAAAAACCGATTAAATCTTTGCTATTTCCTTATAGGAGTTCTGGTTTTTTGTCGTCAATCTTAACTTTATAACTGAATGTTGTCGTTGGGTCTAACAAGCATGGCTTTATCTGAATGCACCTGCATAACTTGTTTAATATCCCAAATCATTCCGGGTTTGCAATGCATAGGGATCAAGTGCTTTGCGTTTATGATTTCTGCGGCCTTGGCGGCATCCATCGGACTCATTGTGTAAAAACCGTCAATCGGCAAAAGAGCATAATCGATATTCTCTTTGGCCAAATCCTTCATTTCAGGGATAAGATCCGTATCTCCGGCATGGTAGATTTTCACTCCATCCATTTCAATCAGCCAGCCAACGCATTCCGCTTTGTTGTGGTGAGAATTATAGGCTGGAACGGCCTGAATATGGATCCCGAAATAATCAAACGAATAATATGTTCCGCCCACAAGTGCATCTTTCGATCTGATGACTATGCACCTTTCGGCAGGAATTATTTTGTTAATATCGTTGTGATCGTAGTGTTCATGTGAAATTAAAACCAGATTAGCCGGGGTTTTATAACCAACCCCTTCATATGGGTCGATAAAAACGACAGTACCGTTGTTGGCCGTAAGCCTAAATGATGAATGGCCCTGATAAAATAAAGTTGCCATAAGTTCTCCTAAAACAAATGATGTTTATTATACAAATCCAAAAACTCAGGAATCCAATATTTATCCGGTAAATAAATTACTTCTGCCGAGATTCCCTTGGAAAAAATCAACGGATTTATCCCCATTTGAAAGTTTTCAATCTGATTAACGTGTAAATAAATAATTGAAAGATATACAAGCGTGCCACCGGTTAGTTCTATGGGTATCGGATAATAATTGCAATCGCTCAGTGGCTCGTTTATAAGATTACATAGTTTTCTGTATTTTTTATCTTTGTTTTCTTTAGCGAAATTCGATACATTTTCTCCAATTTTAACGAGTTCGCCTGGATTTTTACTTACCTGTAAAGACGGTGAGAAAAGTACCCATGTAGGATAATCATTGGAGAAATTCGATTCATCTGACCAGCATTTAAACGTGTACCCAAACACCAAATCACCATTCCTAACAAGCCGCTCTCTCTTGTAATAGGAAGGCGTCAGGAACCCTCTCATTCCATGACGAAAAGAATCTTTGAAAGCGATGTAAGAAACATCTTTTTTAGTTAAGTTCAATTGAACTTTTTTCCACCGTTCATTAAATGCATCAAACAAGTCCATGCGATAACTATAAATCTTTTCGTAAAAAGAAAAACCTAAAGTCTTTGAACGAAGCTTTGTATTTTATGTCAGCAACGATTAAACAGTTAATTGATAGTTATTCGATATTTGAAAAACAGGTTAGTAAGTGACATAAAGTTTTTTCGTCAATCAAAAAATCGATTTAAAAAATAAAAACGATAAATTACAAGGAGAAACAAATGATAACAA
>CAVIJK010000057.1:0-5125 GCA_963643345.1 bacterium
GCGTTGGGGCACCACTTAAAATATTAGGTTCGAGTTAAATCGAACCTTTTATTTTTTATTTAATAAGCGAATATTTTTTAAATGTTTCGTTGGCTGTCTCCAACAATAAATAGAATCTGTTTCCTTAATAGATGGAAAATAAACACATTCATGGGTTAACTATATCTATATGTTTAATAGGAATAACAAGTTATATGCTTTGTACTCACTGATTCTTTCGACAATTCCTAGATTTTCTTGAAACTGCTTTCATTTCAAAGGGCTTAACAATATTCCACAAATGGACTATCTTTTATTTAAGAAAAAGGGGTTTTTATGAAAAAATCAAAAACGCGGTGGTCGTCACTTTAGCTTCATTGCTGCTAAGCGCGTGTGGCGAAACTTCTAGTTCAACTGTAATTGACACCACTCCAAAAGAAGATTGGAGCGAAGACATTAAATCTCAAATGCTAGATTATTGCGGAGAGATTCTTCCTTATCCACAGGGGATGTTGAGCGGCGATATAACATGTGAACTCGCTTATGATGGCAACAACATGGAAGTTTTTCAAATTTCAGATGCTTCTTCTTCGTTTACTTTAGCGGATTGGTACGTGGATTTGGAGTTATCTGATTGGTATGTTATTGAAGATTATAACGGAAACGTTCTTCAGCCAAATTCTAGTACTGAGGATTCTTACTATGTAGAAGTTACTAAAAAGGGCGCAACAGGACTAGGCCTTGATGTTTCTTATTTCTTCGATGAAGGACGCGAAGCTACTGAACATTCTGACGCCGTCCCTAGCGGAAACGTTATCTGGCTTTATAATTCTTTTACCGCTGAAGCGAGCAAAAACGCCTCTTGGACAGAAGATGAATCCTCAACCATTAAATCAACACTGACCGAAACCCTTCCGATGCTTCCCTTAGGCGAAGACTACACAGTGTATCAAAGAAGTGATGATGTTTTGGTGATTTATGATGAATATATCACCGATAATCGCGTTAAGGCAGAGAAAGCGCTCAAAAATAACGGATTTGATTTTGAAAGTGATTTATCTAAAAGTTACAATTGCTCGGTTTTGAGTAAAACTTTGGAAGACGGTTCCTATATTGTTGCTATGCTTGCTTATTCAAGCGGGAACTATTTTGAGTTCATGTTTATTCCTGATGAGCATAAATCTGCCACTTGGCCAAGTAACGCCTTTAGCGATATTGCTGAAAAAACAGGCATTACCGTTCCATCTTTTGAAAGCTCGGATATTAAAACTTATTACTATTACACAAAAGGTGATGTGGTCACCGTTTATGCTGAAATTGCAAAAAACCTAATGAATTTCAAGAGGCGTATGACAACGTACTCAAAGGCTTAAATTTAATCTACGGTGATGGCATTTATCGCAACTGGGAAGAAACTTTTGCGATGCAAGCGTTCGTTTCCTATAGCGAGGATTACTCTTCGGTGTATTTTGTTGTATGCGCTACCGTTACCGAACCGACATCAAGTTTTATCGATGTTTGGCCAAGCGCAGTCATTTCTGAAACGTTAAAAGATTTAAATGTTGAGGTTTCTGCCCCTGAACTCGATTTCACATCAAGTGATGGAAGGGACATTAAATATAGTGTTCAAAAGGATTACGATGCCTTATACGCCTATTGGTATGAATACATCAAAGAATATGGCGAGTGGATCTTTAATATCGACCCAAATGATGAAGAAGCCATTAAAGGCGCCACTGAAGCCACCATTAAAGAATTGCTTGGCGTTTTCGTGAACATTTCAGATCCTGATTTTGAATATTATGATGCTTACTATGAAAAATTAACCGATGCAGGATGGCATAAAGAAATTAACGAATATGATCAGGTCGCATTCGAAGATCCAAGCGGTTCGTTAGCCATTTATTTAAGCTGTGCCAACTACATTACAAATATTAATTTCTGCATGGGTAGTGGAAAAACTCACAACCCATCTTTGAAGTTTGCAAATTCTGATATTACTCTTGGCGTTGGATCAGTAAGTCCTATTGCGCTCAATCTCGATATGATCGTTGGTGAGGTTACTTTCTCATCTGATGATAATGGCGAGAACATCACTATCGAGGGAGATTCTATCTACATTAAAAACGACGCTACTGTCGGGGATGTTGTAACCGTTACCGCCACCGGCAAGGATGTTAACGGAAATACTTATACCGACACCTTGAAAATCACCATTGCCGGAAGAACTCCATACAATACGGAATCGGCTGCCGGATCTGTTGCAAACGCTTTTAACGCCTATAAGGGTTTAGAAGGCGAGAACGCAATCGACGCAACTTATGATGATTATGGCGATTGCTATGGATTTGAAGTTAATCTCACTGATTCTGTAACCGTTGAAGAAATCAAGAAATTAGTTACTGATAGTCTTATTCCAGAAGGCTTTGTCGCTAGTAGCGATTGGGAAGAAACCACTAATAAATATGGTGATGTAATTTCAACTATTAAATATTCATGTGATGATGTCGAAATTGTTTATAAAGTCACATATACCGATGGCACGATTCTTCTTTATGCCTATGCATTCAATGTCAAAAGCGAATCTAAATAATTAAATTTCGATTTATTGAGGTGATGTCTAGCTTAGGTATCACCTTTTTTATAATTTCATTGCTTAATCATAAAACCTATATACGCCTAAGAGGTTGCTTCGACTATATAAAGCAATTATTTGCTTTGTGATTTAAGTAGAAAATAATGTATTGTTTCTGTACGACTAACCGATTAAATCATCTTTGCAACATGGAAGCCGCTTACATAAATGACTCATTTTGCAATAATGGTAAAATGTAAGATATTAATTTGTCGCCTTGGAATGGGAGGACGTTATGCTTGAAGAGAACATAAAAAATGAATATATTGCGATATTAAAAGAAGAACTTGTGCCTGCCATGGGTTGCACAGAACCTATTGCTTTAGCGTATGCCTCCGCTAAAGGAAGGGAAGTGTTGGGATTAGACCCGGAAAAGATAATCGCTAAATGCTCCGGCAACATGATTAAGAACGTGAGATGTGTATCTATTCCTAATTCTGGTGGTTTATTGGGCATTGAAACTGCGTGTATTTTGGGGGCGATTGGAGGCGATCCATCATCCGGCATGGAAGTTATAGCCGATGTAAGCGATGAGCAACGCAAGATGACAAAAGACCTTTTAGATAAGAAAATCTGCAAGGTTGAATTCTTGGATTCTGGAATCCCTCTGCATTTCATTATTGAACTATACGCAGGCAGCGATTATGTAAGCGTTGAGGTGAGGCATGCCCACACCAATATCGTAAAGATTCTAAAAAACGGTGTGCCTGTTTTCGAAAAAGATGGGATTGAAGCAAAAACCGGAAATGCAACCGACCGTTCGCTTCTATCAATTGAGAAAATAAAAGAATTTGCAGACGAAATAGACTTAAACGAAATTCGTGAATTGTTCGAAAAACAAATTAAATGCAATATGGATATTGCAGAAGAAGGCCTATCTGGCAAATACGGTTTGGGGCTTGGCCAATTCATTCTCAAAAGGCACAAAGACGATATCGTTAGCAAAATGAAAGCGTATGCCGCGGCAGGGTCTGAGGCTAGAATGGGCGGCTGTGATATGCCGGTAATCATCAATTCGGGAAGCGGTAATCAAGGAATTACTTGCTCTGTTCCTTTAATTGTCTACGCTAGAGAAAATAATCTTCCTGAGGAAAGACTTTTCAGGGCTTTGGTGTTTTCCTCTCTTCTAACCATCTATCAAAAGGAATTCATCGGTAAATTGTCCGCTTTTTGTGGAGCGGTAAGTGCCTCGTGTGCAAGCGGCGCTGCCTTAACTTATTTATCAGGTGGGTCTATTAAGCAAATTAAAGCGACAATCGATAATACTTTAGCTAATATCCCTGGCATTATATGCGATGGCGCAAAAATATCCTGTGCTGCTAAAATCGCAACTAGCCTTGATGCCGCTTTGATGGCTCATTATCTTGCAATGGAAAATAAGGAATATGCCGCCTATACGGGAATTTTAAAAGAAGATGCAGGAGAAACGATAAGCTGCGTCGGATTTATCGGTAAGTATGGCATGGCCCAAACCGATAAAGAAATCATTAAATTGATGCTTAAATAAAAAACATTAATCTATATCCATAAAAACCCTTTGAAATCATCACTATTTCGATTTTGTGTTGTTCAACCATTTGTTGGCTTTTTCTATAGTTTAGATGTTCTTAGAACAAAAGGAGATAAACATGGAAAAAACAAATAAGGTGTTTGCAACATTAATCAAGGTCATAGTCGGTTTATTTGGCTTAACTGCGGTATTAGAAGGGTGCGTATTTACGTATTTTGGTGGAATATGTGAGATTACTGAAACGGTTTTCCCGTTAATTCCGTTTGGAATCTTCATGATTTTCGGTGGACTAGCCATCTTGATATGCGATGTTGTTGAATCAATCAAAGGCGAAAAAGAAAACCTTAAAGTGGCGGATGCTCATTAATTTGTAAATTAAAGGAGACCTATGTTAAGTACATGGGTCTTTTTTGATGCTTTTTCCACAAAATTTCATTTCTTTGGGAAAAATTTACAAAAATTCGTCTACTAATATAGTGGAGGGCATCGTTTATGCGCTCTACAATCGCCATCCGCCGGAAAGGGGAAAGGATCGTGCATGCTGCTCGTCGCAATCGCGGCCGTGCTGCTTATTACGATACTAGTTAGGTTGCGGTAATAAAAAGGTTCCTCTCAGCCGAAACTGAGGGAAACCCAACCGCAAAATAATTATAACCCAGCCACGCTAGGGCGCAAGTCTTAAGCGTGGCGGACATCCTTCCTCCGGCGGATGCCTCCAAAGTATTTTGTCATTATGAAGCCGGAAATTGTCTATTTAGGCTCGTAAATGAAAAGGTCAAGTTCGTATTACGCACTTGGAGTAAGGCTATATAGGCGCATATTTGATTTTTAAAATCTAGAAGTGCATCTTTTTCCACGTAGGTAAATTTCAATATTTTTGTTAATTTTCACGATTATTGGAAAAAAATAAGAAAAAGCCGTCTATATATTAATGGAGGGCATCGTTTATGCGCTCTACAATCGCCATCCGCCGGAAAGGGGAAAGGGTCGGATATGCTGCT
>CAVIJK010000058.1:0-4278 GCA_963643345.1 bacterium
CCGCACCACTTGATTTCATGCTCGGCCTCCATGGGCCGGGCTTTTTCTATAACATAATCAGGAGACAACAATATTGATAAGAATTTCAAAACCAGTACGAATCGGAGGCATTGAACTGGTGAATAGATACCAATGTTGAAGATTGTGTATTACCTTTGAAGATGCCTCCATTACGGGAAACAATACGTATTGACCAGCGATGAGTTGAATCACCATCAATGCTTGGGAAGAAGGCAAACAAAGCCTACTATAGAGATCTGTCTCCCTGAAATCGATAAGGTCATAGAGCATAGAAAGCCGAGTCAGAAATGGTTATGCAAAATAAAATACGCTAATCAGACTTTTCACTTAGGGATATTAAAATCCAAATCGCAAGCCGAATTTGCCTCGAAAATCATCGAGATAATGATTGAAAGGATTAAATTTAGTCCTAAAAGGTTTTGTTTTCGGCTTTTAAAATGGCATCCCTAACATTCGAATAGCTGTATAAACCGCATACTTTCATCGGAGCATGAACGCCTACGTTCCTTACTGCCTCTGGGCATAATTGCTTATTTACATAGTTTGAGTTATATAGGACAACAATGTTGAGCCCTTTTTTGACCGCAAGATTGCATTCATGCTCTATATAGCTTTTGTAATTTATCGAGTTCCCAGACTCGCAATATGTGTACCCCCAAATATTTCTATATTTGGCGCAATATTGGCAGCTTCCTTTTGTAATCGAGTTTGTCCCGCTGCCGACAATAAGAATAAATGTCTTGCTCATACTCATTCTCTCATTGAGAGATCGCTTTATCGTGCAGTAAAGGCTGCTGTCTCGTGATTGAGCGTATTCGTGAACGTCGACAAAATCGATTTTGGTGTAAAAGTTGCTATAGTTCCATTTATGCAACTGCTCAACGGCATCTATGTCCTTGTCCCAATCGGCAGCTATATAAGTCTTTGTTCGATATACCGTTTTTTAATCCTCCAGTTCGTCAACATTTTTTGGGTGTACGACAATCTTCAATTCCCCGAAAAATCCGTTATCGTTTTTAGTGAAAGTGTCTTTAATCAAATTTATAGATTCTTTTAAAGAAAGTCTAACTCTAGATCTACCTGTTCCAATAAGAGGAACATAAATGGGTATTCCCTGTCCTGCGATGTTATATTCTGTTGCCAGAGCGTTTATTGCATCGTTTATCATTTCCAAATTAGATTCCGCTTTATATCTTTCCTTTAACGACGAAACCGGCAAAAGATAGAATTCGGTCTGCTCTATTTTTGTTTTCCCGATTTTCACGATTCCAATTTTCACGTATTTTATCTTCGGCGACTCGATTCCCATTTTATTTAATCTCAGAAGCCATTTACCATGGATGGAATCTTTGCTGATCATCTCTTCTCCGTCTTGGCTCTTAAAAACCATCGTGAATCTGTCATCCACCGGAATGACGACTATTCTCTCCGATTTTGCCATCTTTTTGTTAAAGCCTAGTGCCAACAAATCTCCGGCCAAAAGAGTAATAGACCCATTATTGTCTTTATAGAGCGTCTCGTCCAAGATTGTCCTGTTATCTGAAATTATCGCTATCGATAGGAAAGAACAAAGGATTTTATGGTAATCGCCTTCACAAGCCAGATTATTCTTAGTCCCGGCTGAAACATTCGATTCATTGACAATCATTTTAATCTCACCTAAAAGCATGTCCATTGATGATTCATCCACCATCGAACCAATGAATTCATTTGATGTCGACATTTTTTCTTCATCGTTCTTTCTAATGAAGCTTTCGCGAATTTGGTATGGCACATCGTATTCGCCGTTCATTATCCTGGATGATGTCGTGCTTTCGACAAAATAATTCCCTATGTCATTAATTATTCCGAACAAGTCTCCAAGGATGCTTTGAAAGCTACGCCTATGGTTTTTAGAGTATTCTCTGATCGTTTTATATATAAAGAAAGAGTTATTTTTCTCATTGATTTTCCTCATTCATATTCTACCACAATTCTACCGCAACTTTACCGCAAATCATCATCAATCAAATAGCCAAACGGGATTAGTTATCTAGTCGTTGCACTCGAATAAAATAGTTGCGTAGACAAGGAGGTTTCAAAATGAAAGCAAAAAATTCAAGAAGACGAAACATCAAGGACATCTGGAACGCATTCATGGTTGAAGATGCTGACTTCAGCGGCTCAAATTATGATATCCCGTTTTGCCCAACAACCATCGAAAAGGATGAAATCCCAAGTTCCATCATCACGTACAGCGAAGCCATAAATTTGTTCAACAAGATGAACAAAGCTAATAAGGATTTCAAGCATAACGCATTCGTATGCTTCTATGAGGATGACCAGAATTTCGACGGGAAAAGAAAAGGGATATGGTCTTTTCAAAAAAACGCTTACGAAATCCTGAGACATTTCGCTGGAATCATCACTCCAGATTTCTCAACCTATCAAGATTTTCCACTTGCACTAAAGATTTTTAACACATACAGAATGAGGGCATTTGGTTATTGGTATGGAATAAGATGCGACAAGAAAGTCATCAACAATGTCAGATGGGGCTCTAAGGAGACTTACTCTTTTTGCTTTGATGGGATACCGAAGGATTCGATTGTTGCAATCGGTACTGTTGGTGGTTCTCCATTTAAATTGCAGGATAGGCAGAGATTTGAGGATGGCTTAAATGAACTGGTTCGGCGGCTTAACCCATATGGTATAATTGTTTACGGGTCAGCCAACTACCCTTGCTTTGAAAAGCTGAAAACTCAGGGAATCAAAATCTTTGAGTTTCCTAGCAGAACCGCCTCTTATTATCAAAATAGGAGGAAATCCAAATGAGCAAAGGTTATAGTGGATTATTTTCGGGCACTAAAGGAAGGCCTGTGCCTGGCAGTATCGATTTGATGGACAAAAACGATGATTTCATAAAAAACGTCAAAAGAAGTCATGACATTGATGCATATGGTAGACTTGATGTAATTGCACATGGCAATTCTAACTCTATTAAATATCAAATTAATGGAAAGGATGTTTATCTTTCTCATCGTGAACTTTCAAAAATGCTAAAGTCAAACAAGGCTTATATAGGCAAAACAATAAGGCTCCTGTCTTGTAACACAGGTGCAAATCCAAATGGCTTTGCACAGAATTTGGCAAATAAACTTAATGTAGTTGTTGAAGCACCCACAAAAATCGTTTGGGCATACCCAAATGGTAAATATATAATTGCATCACGCGATAAGTCCGATCAAAAATATCCAAACTTAAACGATTTGGGAAAATTCATTAAATTTTATCCAGGAGGTAACAAAAATGGAAAACATTAATTGTGAAAAATGTGGACATCTACTGGTTGAATATGAAACCGATACATGTGAAGGGATGAAATGTCCTAATTGTGGCTGGGGATGGGTTACAACTCGACAAGACTTAATGAACTTAGACGAAACTCTTTACAATGTTAAAATCGATTGCAGAGTCAAACCATCAACCGAGCAATTAAAAGTTCTTTCCAGTGTTTTAAACGCTAATTATTTGGTTATAAATAAACTTCTAAAAGAGGGGAATGCGTCTTTCAACGGCAAAGCAATTGAAATAAAAAATAAACTGAATGAGTTAAAAAAAACAGGAATTAGCTTCTCAATATCACCAGATTTCAACTATGAAATATAACAATGAAGAATCGATAAATGAATTAACTTGCGAAAAAGTATATCAACAATTCAAAATCGAATTTAAAGATGATGAAATTTTCTTTAAAGAAAAGGAACTGAAAATGACGTTGACAAAAAAGATGGCGCACACATTCAATTCGGGTTGGTTGTGATGCCTTATTTATATTGCTAAGTTGATATCTAAGACGAGGAAAAGATAAAAAGATTCTTTGATTTCTTCGATAAAATGTCTATATCTTCTGATATAAAATTAGGTACAGTTGTTCAGTTTTCAATCTTAGAAGACATTGTTAGCAACAAAGATTACCTGAGTAAACTTAAAAATTATTTCACTGAAGAGATGAAATCCTATCTCCCTTATATACATAACTACATAAACTTTGATTATTAAAAATCAGCATTTTTCAAAAAGATGACACATTACTATTAGGAACCAAGGCTGTTCCAGAACGGTAAACCTTACTGATTTCGCAATTCCAAAGCCTTGTTTCTTGTCCGCATTTAGTCCGCAATTTTATTTCACAAGCTTTCACAAGTTTTCACTGATTTGCTGCGGACAAAGAAGAAAATCGCGATTGTAAACGACAAATCTGCAGTTATTTTCCCT
>CAVIJK010000059.1:0-3434 GCA_963643345.1 bacterium
GTTTAAGGCTGAACAACATTGCAATAAACTAGGCAAAAGATATATAGTAATTTTGCTTAATTAAAAGACTAAATTTAGGAAATAGGAAAACGATTATGAAAAACATTGAAAAGAAAAAAGTGTTGGTTTTAAAAGATGAGGTTGCTTATTGTGATGGACAGGTAGTCTCTAAAACATTAGAGCAGAATTCACATCATTCTGTAACATTGTTCTCGTTTGACAAAAACGAAGAGATCTCATCGCATAAAGCCGGTGGAGATGCGTTTGTTTACATACTTGACGGAAAAGCAGAAATCACCGTAGATGACGATAAATATACTCTAAGTGCAGGAGAAACTATCGTCATGCCAAAAGACCATCCACACGCATTATTTGCATTAGAAAAATTCAAAATGCTATTGGTTGTTGCCTTTGATTAATAAAACGTTTTATCAAAATTCAAAAATAACATCACACAACATCTAATTTTATTATTACCTAATAATTTTTAGATATAAATAAAACGCCTCCTTTTTGCAGGAGGCGTTTAGTTTTTGATTAGTTGCCTTTGTAGGCGTCTTTCATGATTTGAACCATGTCAACGACTAAAGGTTCACGTGGGTTAGCAGGTGTGCACTGATCCTCATATGCGAGATAAGCAATGCTCTCAAGCTGCGACATGTAATTTTCCTCATCCGGAATTATTGACTGGAAGTTCATATCAACCCCAATTTCTTTGCCGAATTCAAGAACTTTCTTGGCAAGCGCCTCTCCTGCTTCTTCTTTGCATTTGCAAGGAATGTTATTCAAAAGGCAGATCTTGTAGTACTTTTCATCGCATTGATAGGATTCATACTTAGGCCAAACAGAAAGTTTGGTTGGCTGAGTTCCGTTATAACGGATGACATGTGGGAGTAAGATTCCGCATGTTTGTCCGTGAACTGTATGGAAGACTGCGCCCATCTTGTGGGCCATGGAATGGGTGATGCCCAAGAATGCATTAGCAAATGCCATACCGGCGATTGTTGCGGCGTTGTGCATCTTTTCACGAGCGACCAAATCGTGTTTGCCATCCTTAACGGCTCTTGGGAGGTATTTGAAGACAAGTTCAATTGCTTCTAATGCAAGGCCATCAGTGAAGTCTGATGCCATAACTGAAGTATAGGCCTCAATTGCGTGTGTTAAGACATCTAAACCGGTATAAGCCGTTGATTTTGCAGGGATATTTGTTGTGAATTCAGGGTCAACGATAGCGATTGTTGGAGTTAACGAATAATCGGTTAATGGATACTTCTTGGAGTTAGCCTTGTCGGAGATGACGGCG
Source organism: bacterium (assembly GCA_963643345.1). Taxonomy (GTDB): domain Bacteria; phylum Bacillota_I; class Bacilli_A; order RFN20; family CAG-826; genus UBA4951. Next base: position 1,304 of record CAVIJK010000059.1, read on the forward strand.
AACGGAGTAACCTCTGATCCAGTGCCCGAAGTGGTTGGAATGCAGATTAAATGCGCTTTTCTTCCTAACTCTGGATACTTGAATGCACGTTTACGGATATCCATGAATTTCTGTTTCAAATCATCGAAGTTAACTTCTGGATGCTCATAGAAGAGCCACATGCCTTTAGCGGCATCCATAACGGAGCCACCGCCTAAGGCGATGATTGTGTCAGGCTTAAACTGATTCATCAAACTGACACCCTTCTGGACTGTTGTGATATCTGGATCTGGTTCAACTTCTGAGAATAACTGATACGTAACCGCATTACGTCTTTCCATCAACTGATCGATGATTTTGTTAAGGAAACCAAATTCGACCATGGATCTATCGCAAACGATGAAGACTTTGTCGACATCTTTAGCGGATTTAAGATATTGGATTGAATTACGTTCGAAGTATATCTTTTGCGGAACTTTGAACCATTGCATTGTATTTCTCCTTTTGCCAACGCGTTTGATATTGAGTAAGTTAACGGCGGATACGTTACCAGCAACGGAGTTAGCGCCATATGAGCCGCATCCTAAAGTTAATGATGGAAGGAATGAGTTATAAACGTTTCCGATACCACCGAATGTCGATGGGGAGTTCCAAATTATACGGATAGCTTTGACTTTGTCGCCAAATGCATCGGACATAGATTGATCGTGGCAGTGAATCGCTGCTGAATGACCAAGTCCGCCGAATTCAAGCATCTTCTCGCACATATCAAAGCCTTCTTTGGAATCTTTGACTTTGTAGACTGCAAGAACTGGAGAAAGCTTTTCTCTAGATAAAGGTTCAGAGACACCAACTTCCGAGCAGTAAGTTGCGATGATTTGGGTTCCTTCTGGAACTTCAAACCCTGAATTTTTGGCAATGTTCTGAGCAGACATGCCAGCAACTTTGCCATTCAATTTAGCATCAGCGACATTGGCGTCGCCTTTGCAAACGCCGAACATAAATTTCTCAAGTTTGGCTTTTTCATCATCGTTAGCAAAATAAACGCGATATGTTTTGAACATATCAATAACTTTATCGTAAATTGATTCATCGATAAATACGGCCGATTCTGAAGCACAAATCATGCCATTATCGAATGATTTTGATAAAACAACATCGTTGACAGTCTGAGCGATATCACATGTTTCATTGATATAGCAAGGAACATTACCAGCACCGACGCCTAAAGCTGGTTTACCGCTTGAATAAGCTGCGCTTACCATGCCCGGGCCTCCGGTTGCAAGAATGGTTGAGACTCCTGGATGTTTCATCAATGCGCCGGTTGCTTCAATTGAAGGGTGCTCAATCCACTGAATACAGTTCTTTGGGGCGCCAGCTGCAACGGCCGCGTCTCTCATGACGATGGCGGCAGCTTTAGATGATTGCTGAGCACCTGGGTGGAAACCGAAGATAATCGGGTTTCTTGTCTTGATTGAGATTAAACTCTTAAAGATAACGGTTGAGGTTGGGTTGGTGACTGGTGTAACACCACAAATGACGCCAACTGGTTCTGCGATTTCAACAATTCCGGTGACTGGATCATCAGAGATGATTCCAACGGTCTTGGTGTGTCTCATATTATTAACAACATATTCGCAGGCAAAGAGATTCTTTGTGGCCTTATCTTCGAATACGCCACGGTGAGTTTCCTCGATCGCTAATTTAGCGAGTTTTCCGTGAGCATCAAGTCCGGCAACAGACATCTTTGCGACGATGTAATCGATCTGTTCCTGATTGAACGAAGCGAATTCGTCTAAGGCAACAAGACCTTTCTTAACGAGTTCATCCACTTCTTTTTCTGCCTGAATTTTCTTCTCTTCAGGCGTAAGTTCTACTGCTTTCTTTTCTGGCATGTTTTCTGCACTCCTTTATGCAAACTAACTGAGAGCGTCACCTCTCATCGGGGTATATTGTAAACATATCCTTAAAATAAAAGTATATTTTTACCGGTTTTTTAATACTGAAAAAATCCACTTGACTTTTAAAAGTTAGATAATTTCGTTTTTATCGAATATATTTATTACCTTAAAAATTTTGTGAAAGTATTTTCATAAATCAGTAATTTTTTCTTGTTTTGATGCTTTTTAAAATAAAATTCAATCTTTTATAC
>CAVIJK010000060.1:0-2442 GCA_963643345.1 bacterium
ACGGGAATGTTCGTAGTCGATAATAAGCATGGTCTTCCAAACCTTTGTCCACTTGGTTAAAACCAGGTGGATTTTTTATTATCTCAATAAAATTCATGGTATAATTTCTTCAGGAACCAAGGCTGTTCCTGAATGGTTAATCATACCAAATTTCACAATTCCAAAGCCTTGTTTCTTGTCCGCATTTCGTCCGCAATTTTATTTCACAAGCTTTCACAAGTTTTCACTGATTTGCTGCGGACAAAGAAGAAAATCGCGATTGTAAACGACAAATCTGCAGTTATTTTCCCTGATTTGCATAAAAATTCATACTAAGGTGCAAGACTTAGGATCTATTGGTGAACACCGTGCAGGTTCGAGTCCTGTTGCCCGCACCATCGAATGTAGAAGACTGGCTACACGCTAGTCTTTTTTATTGGTCAATTTGTCTAACTCCATTGCGACGGTACCTTTAAGCTTTGATATAATCGCAAAAAACAATTTAACGATGCCGATTACGCCAAAAATGAAAAACGGCATCGTTAACAAAAAAAATCATGTATTCGGCGATGACAACTCAAGCATAGGACTTAATCTAGAGCTACAAATCAGGAATTTTCGATAACCGTCTGAAAAAACTTCAAATAACTGTCTAATGTATTCTTTTCTTTGTTTATTGGGTCATATTGAATGTAATGTAATCGATTTATGACCTATAAGGAGATTCAATGCAATACCAAGAGTCAAGCAAGGTTGAGCTTAAAGAGGAACTAATCGATGAAGTGAAGAAAGAGATCGTCGCTTTTCTGAATACAGACGGTGGCACGATTTATGTCGGGGTTAAGGATAATGGGGAGGTCGTGCCTTTCGACGACTATAAGGATAGGGATGACCTGGATGTCAAAATATCCAATTGGATAATGCAGGCTTTTTATCCTTCGCCTTCAAATATCGTCAAACACTATTTCAATGAGGACAACGTTCTCGTCATTGAAGTCTCCAAAGGCAATGAGAGGCCATATTACATAAAAGAGAAAGGTCCTAAGCCAAGCGGCGTTTTTAAGCGCGTGGGTTCGACAACGAGAATGGCAGCCGAAAGCGAGATCCTTCTGATGCTTCTTGAGTCAAAGCAGTATAGCTATGAGGCCGATGTTGCCGAAGAACAAGAACTTACGTTTAGATATTTTTACGAATTGTGTGATGAGAACGGATTAGCACACGAAGAAAGGAACCTAAAGTCCTTGAGGATGATCGGCAAAGATGGCAAATTTACAAATCTTGCCTATTTAATGTCCGACCAGTCGCCAGTGGTCGTCAAATTTGCAAAATATGATAAAAACCTCAATTTCACCACAAAAAAGGAATATAGTGGGTCTCTTTTGAAAGTGATGAACAACGTTTTGGAGAATTCATCGAATTACAACGACATTTCCGCGGTAATTGATGGGAAATCCTGGCAGAGAACCGAAACAGTCTCCTATCCTGGCGCATCTTTGCGCGAAGCCATTCTGAATGCTTTCTGCCATGCGAACTATTTCATTCGTTCAAACATAAAGATCGAGTTTTTTGACAAAGAGGTTAAGATAACGAATCCCGGTGGGATATATCAGGCCACGCTTGAGCAGATTCTTGATGGCGTCCAAACATACCGTAACCCCGGCCTCGTCAATATTCTCTCTAAACTGAAATATATCGAGAACTTCGGAACGGGCATCCAAAGAATCTTGGAAGCCTATAAGGAATCCGATAGGAAGCCGGTATTCTCCCCAAGCGAAAGTTTCTTCATCCTCCGTTTGCCCAACCTCAACTACAATGACCCATTAAATGACCCATTAAATGACCCATTAAATGACCCATTAAAATTCAGGAATGACAAATTGGGCGACGTCGACATTTCCATCCTCAGAGCCATATCCATGAAGCCAGGGTCGAACGCTCGTAATCTGCTGGAAATATTAAGCAAACAACACTCGAACATCACCATAGACATCATCAAAAACTCGCTGAAAAGGAAGCTGACGAATTACGTCGAGTTCAAGGGATCGCGCAAAGCGGGCGGCTATCGCATAATTTCAAGCCAACGCAAAGATTCAACTTAAATGTTAGTCATTACTATGAACAATATCAGAATCACATCGTCGAAAACTCGATGGCAATATTTTGATCTTAAAAAATCAAGAGTTCATTAGATTTATCAACCATGCGACCTTTTTAGGCAATAAAAACTTCTTTTCCACATTTCGTCCGCAAATATATTTCACAAACCTTCACCGAAATGCTGAGGATAAAAAACGTGATTATTAACGACAAATTTGCAGTTTTTTCCCTGATTTGCACAAAAAAAATCATACTAAGCTGCAAAACCTAGGATCTATTGGTGAACACCGTGCAGGTTCGAGTCCTGTTGTCCGCACCACTTGATTTCATGCTCGGCCTCCATGGGCCGGGCTTTTTCTATAACAT
>CAVIJK010000061.1:0-2188 GCA_963643345.1 bacterium
CATTATTCCTACTGCATCAACGTCATGAGGAATAAGGATAGTAAATATAAGTATGCAACAATTTTAGGTTCTCAAGGACCTGACCCATTCTTTTTCTATGGCCAAATCCCATGGAAGAAGAGAAAACACAAAGAGGATGTCAACTCCTATGGAATGATGCTGCATCACATGGACATTACCGAAATCTATTTAGCTCTAATGGATTATGCAAATAATGCAGGGGAGGATAAAGAACTCCTTTGGGCGTTCATAGAAGGCCTATTAATTCATTATTCTATGGATAGGAATTGCCATCCATTCATATTCGCTAAATCTGGCTTCACCTCTAAAGAAGAAGATAAGAAACTTTGGTCAATTTCCCATATGTGGTATGAGACTTTACTCGATAACATCATTGGTGAAAGGTATGGCACGTTAACCAATCGAGCCGGAGAAAAATACCTTAAGATTGACAATAAAATGTTGCTTAAAATCTCAAAGATGTGGGAGGTAGTTAACAATAAAGTCCACATTAAGGATAACATCTCCGAAAAAGCGTTCTATTATTCAACGCACGATTATAAAACGGCGATGAAAATCACGAATGTCCCACATGGATTCAGTTTCTGGTTCACCAAACATATCATGGGTGATTATTCTCAGTCGCATAGAATGAATATCCCTCTTAAAATGCCGAAGATGTATGAGCATATCGACTTCCTTAATATCGAGCACAAAAGTTGGCCGAACTGCGTGAGTGGGGAAATGAGAACAGAATCGTTTTTGGATTTGTGGGACATGGCAGAGAATGATTACAAAAAAGTATGCAGCCTTATCGATAGGGCTAAGAAGGGCGAGGATATCTCTAAAGATTTTAAAGAGTATATCGCCAACATAGACCACGATGGATTTGAGCCAGAACTTGAAATGAAATATCAGGATGTTGTCTGGGATTGGCCAGAGAAAGAAACATTAAAAAAAGCCTCATAATCGAGGCTTTTTATTGCTTTTAATCATCCTTAAATTGTTGCAGGAATATAATTTTCCCCGCAATAAGGGCTCCATTTTTTAACGAATGTGTCCGCGTTTGTAATGGCTGAAACATATATTTCTTGAACGATTCCATAACGATCGACGATTGCGGTTGTTGGAATGTATTGCGGATAGAATCCATAGACAATAGATTTTTTGTAATCCACACCTTCCTGATAAACCTCATCTGGTCCGATGACGAAATCAAGTTCGCATTCGTCTTTGAATTGAGCGATTTTCTTTATGGTGTCATCTTCCTCAACTGAGATGGCGACAAGAGCGACATCCTCTTTTACCCTATTCCACGCTTCATTCATATAAGGCATTTCACTGCGGCAAGGGTTGCACCAAGTCGCCCAAAGATTAATGACTAAGCAGTCGTGGTCTTTTAGATATTCGGATGCCATTTTTCTTGAAGCAGTGCCGTCTATTTCGACTGCACATATTTCAAAATCATAGATTACATCGCCGACTTGATATTGTGTTTCTTCAGGCTTTTCATCGTCTATGATTGACGTCTCAAATGTGATTTCAACATCCTGTTCCTCAGCTGTGAGTTCATTTTTGTTGGCGGTCCAATTTCTTGCCTTACCGCCGAAATCCAAAGTGTAGTTCTGCGCTGGCAACTTTCTTCCTGCGAAACCGTCTTCGTCTGTATATAAGGTATAGGCTGTTTTGCCTCCTACTTTTAAGAAGATTTCCGTTTCTGCAACTCCAACGCCATTTATCTGATTAAGCTGAAACGTGTAGTTCTTTGTTTCCAAATTAGACAAATTTGATGAAACTCCGCACCCCGTCAATGCTATCGCACATACACTAGTTACAAATGTTAACAATGGTCTCTTTTTCATAAGTATCCCCCATAAGGCCCAGCGTTATTAAACATTACTCCAGTTAAGAATCAAGTTTTATTTTGAAAAAATGTGTCAATTCTTGGACTTTATAATTAAAATTATCATCATGAACATCGCTAGAAGAATTTATTGCCGAATTTATCAAAAGCTTATGTTCTTAGCGGGCGGATTAATCAAATATAGAGAACCAATTCTTATCAAAGGCAGGAATTCTATAACGGAAATTGCTCCAATTGTTAAGGGCAAACGTGTTCTTCTGCTTGTTACTCCATCACTTGTAAAACGAAACCTTTTGGACGGATTGCTAAAAGAATTCGAACATG